>CAMDJH010000118.1 GCA_945900455.1 Akkermansia muciniphila | reverse complement strand
GGGTCGATCCCCATCGCGGCGTAGAGGGTGGCAATGAAGTCCGCGGGCGTGACCGGATTGGAGGTGGGGCGCTGGGCCTTGTCATCGGACGCGCCGTGGACGTATCCCTGCTTCACGCCCGCACCGGTGAGCAGGATGTTGTAAAGGTATGACCAATGATCGCGGCCACCGCTGCTATTGACCTTGGGCGAGCGGCCCATTTCGCCCATCACCACGATCAAGGTTTCATCGAGCAATCCGCGCGCGTGCAGGTCTTCGCAGAGCGCCGAGTAAACCTGGTCGAGCGAGGGCAGCCGAAAATCTTTCATAATCGGGAAGTGCCGCGAATGGGTGTCCCACGCCGCCGGGTCGGCATTCACTTTCTCGAAGCTTTCCCAGCAGACCGTCACAAAGCGGACACCGCGCTCGACCATCCGCCGCGCGGTGAGTGCCGCCTCGCCATAGAGATGACGGCCATAGCGGTCGCGGGTTGCGGGTTTCTCTCCCGTGAGATCAAACGCGCGCCACGGACTGTTGGCGGAACTGGTGTCCGCCAGAATATCGAAGGCGCGCCGCTGATAGTCGTCGAAGCGTTCGTAGGCCTCGGAGTTTCCGACACGTGCGGTCTGGGCCTGCAATTGCTCGGCGAGTTTCCGTCGACTGTTAAAGCGATCGAGCGTGACGTCGGAATTCAACTGGGTTTCCAACGGTACAATCCGCCCGGTTGGATGGCGCTGCACATCGTAAAAATCCTTGGGCACGTAGTTCTCGCGCAGCTCGCAATCGGTGATCAGTGGATCCCACCGGTGGCCGAGCCATCCGGCGAAGGGTCCCGGTCGCGTGATGTTCTGCCCCCAGCCTGGATAACAAGGCATCCAGACACTGGCGGGCATGGTGCGGCGTTCGTTACGCGCGAGATACTCGATGACGCTGTTCATGCTCGGCGCTTGCGTGGGCAGCGTGGGCACGAGCGATTCGAGCTTGTCGGGCGGGGCACCGGTCATGGTGTACAGCAGGCCGGCGCTGTGATCGTTCATGTCGTGCGTTGCTGAACGGATCAACGTGGAGCGATGCATCCACTTCGCCATGCGCGGCAGGTATTCGCAGAAATGGACGCCCGGCACGGACGTCGGGATGGAGCCGAATTCACCGCGAAATTCGAGCGGTGCATTGGGTTTCGGATCGAACGTCTCTTGCACGGCCGGGCCACCGAACAGGTAGAGCAGGATGACCGACTTCGCCTTGCCGCGTGCGGGAGCGATGATTTGCGCCTGCTCCGCGCGGACCAGATCTTCCAACGACAGCCCCAGGAGCGAGAGTCCGCCCATGCGTAACATCTCGCGGCGGGTGAAACCGCCGCAGACCTGTTTGGTTGTTCCGAGGACACGAATCATGCAGATGGCCCGGTGACGGCATAAGCCATGACGCGTGGCAGCAGCCGGGATCGCCTTAGAATAGACCCCCGCCCGGGGCGCGCGTCAATCAGGACCTCTGTGCCGTTCGGGCGCATCCCGAAGTTGTTGGTAGAGGTTGTCGCGCTGCGACAACCCCGCCCGCGTCCAGCGGGTGGGCAGGGCCGCTGCGCGGTTCGTGCCGCGCCTGAACGGCGCTGGGACGCCGCAGCGCGGCGTCCGCCACCGTCTCCAACAACTTCGGGACGCGCCCGTGCCGTTCAAAGCGGCTTCCAGCCAACGTACCGATATTTATCCCAAACCCATCGGAAATCGACGTTGTTTTTGCCTCCTCCAGCCCAGTTGAAACTCGAGATTCCCACTGCGGAATCCCGCGCCGCCTTGATGGTCAATGGTTCAATCCACTTGTGGCCCTCGTAGTGCCCGTCCTGGAAGGAGAACGTGCTGAAGACTCCATGAAACACGGCGAAGGGGTCGATCCATCCTGGAGATGCCACGCTGAGCACCCATGTACCCAGGTTGGAATTTCGGGGATCCGATTCCTCAATGAAGATAAAGGAACTGGATGGGTTATCGATTCCGGACGCTTTGGTGTAAGGGCGTTGTGCAGGTTCCCATTCCAATATTCCATTCATGCCATTCGCCTTGGAATAGCTGTCATACGCCCACCCGGCGCCCGGCTTACGCTTGCTCCGGAGATCGCCTGGGCAGTGGTATGCGCCGAACGCAGTGCAATAATCCCAGAGAGGGCCGTTCGTCAGTCCTCGTTGAACGCGCGTCAGCGCCTCGGTCAACGTAATCCCCGTCGCAATGTCTGGGGTCGGGCCAGCCCAATACCCGCCACCGGCCAACGGCACCGCCACGCCCGCCTTGTTCTTCCACTTGTCAGTCGGCGCCAGAACATCGTTGGCATCCCCGGAATACATGGTCCACGCCAGAGCGAGCTGTTTCTGGTTGTTGGCGCACGCCGCGCCCGTCGCCTTCGATTTTGCCTTCGACAAAGCGGGGAGCAACATGCCGGCGAGAATCGCAATGATGGCAATCACAACGAGCAACTCGATCAGAGTGAAGCCGCGGGACGAGCGCGGGGCGGAATCTGGCCGGAAAGCAGATGAATTCATGGTGGCAAATTTGATGTCACTTCACCCTACCTGCGTAATGTATGGTGTCAACCATACACTGACCGTCGGATTCATTCGCAAGGGGGTTACGCCCGTAGGGGCACTTTTAGCTGTCCGCTTGGGCGAGCGCGTGCAACCCTCCCGACGATGAACTCCCCCGCTTGGTTGCTCGCCGGTGAGTGGCTCTCTGCCGCCCGTCGAGCTTGCCTATCGCGGAACGGGGCATCAACCCAGCCCCCCTCCATCAACAAACGGGTAGTCCACAACCGTTGGCCAGAACCTATGAAACCACGCTCCGCCCCAGCCGAAACAGTACCCAGCCGTGTCAATGCCGTTGGCGTAAAACGGCCAACGTCGGAGCCGGCCCGAGCGGCCTTTACGCTCATCGAATTGCTCGTCGTCATCGCGATCATTGCGATTCTCGCCGGCATGTTGTTGCCGGCATTGTCACGGGCGAAGGAGACGGCCAGGCGTGGTGTGTGCCTGTCGAACCTGCATCAGTGTGGCTTGACTCTCACGATCTACGCGGGAGATTTTAATCGGTATCCGGTGCCTTGCTACGAGGCTGGAACTTTTGGCGGCTTCAAAGGCCATCCCGTCACCCAAATGCTGGCAGATACTCGGGGGTCCTACGGAGGACCCGCCTACGATATGCGCGTCGGATTGAACAGCTACGCGGGGGGGTGGCGCGCCTGGTTCTGCCCGTCCCTGCCGCCCAAATTCGATCCGAACGTCGTTCCGATACCCGTCGTCAAGGGCTACGTCTTCAGCGGGTACGTCGGCTTTTATGGCAAGGCGTACGGGAAAGAGGGCCAGTACCTCCTTCGAACCACGGATAGCTGGCTTGACACTTCGGGCAATCCGCACACGGTTTTGATGGCGGATATCTTTTACAGCAACACGGGTGAGGACATCACGCGGATCAACCACTTCAACCAGGGTTTCCGCTCGACCGCCACCGTCGCGAGCGAGGCCGGCCCGGGCTACTACACGCAGGCCATCATCCTGGGCACCAAGCCCGATCCGCGTTATTATACCACCACGCTTTTTACGGACGGTTCTGCGATGGGCGGCAAGTTAGGCCGGTTAGAGCAGGTGGATGTCGCTTCGCCGGGTGGCAACGAGAAGCACTGGCTATTCAAACGGTGAAATCTCAACACGGCACGATGCCGTACCGTCCGGAGACTAAGGGTTGGGAAGGTCCTGGAGGAGAGACGAAGTTTGCTTTGACGAATGTCTCCGAGTCCGCTGGCATGTCCGCACCATGAATATTTCCCGCACCTTGGGCATTCTCGCCGGTGCCTTCCTCGGGTTCAACGCCGGCGCGGAACCGATCCCGGCCGACGCTCGTGTCGGCGGCTTTGCAATCGGGTGCCAGGCTTACAGTTTCAACCGGTTTTCGCTATTCGAAGCGATTGAGAAAACGGAGATGACCGGATCCAAGGTCATTGAATTCGCCGTCGGGCAGAAACTTTCGCGCGAGGAACCCACAAAATGGGATCATAACGCCAGCGATGCAACGATCGCGCGGGTGAAGGAGAAGTTGGCGAAACATGGGATTCGAGCCGTGAACTACGGTGTCGTGGTGATTCCAGCCGATGAGGCAAAGGCGCGGGTGATTTTTGAATTTGCCCGAAAGATGGGGCTCTATGCCTTGACGACGGAATCGACGGATTCGCTCGATACAATTGAAAAGATGGTTCGAGAATTTGACATCCGCTGTGGATTTCATCAGCACGCGCGCAAGCCGAATAATCCGGAATACCGCGTGTGGGATCCGAACTACATTCGCGATCTGGTGAAGGATCGTGACATTCGAATCGGAGCCTGCGCCGATATCGGCCATTGGCAGACCTCTGGCATCAAGCCGATCGACGGGCTAAAGATCTTGTCGGGCCGTTTGGTAAGTCTGCACGTCAAGGATCGACCCGCCCTGGGGTCAGGTCAGCATGATTGCATTTTCGGCACGGGAACCGGAGATATTGGCGGTGTGCTATCGGAACTGAGGCGCCAGCGATTCGAAGGAAACCTGGCGATCGAGTACGAATACAACTGGGACAATTCCGTTCCAGACATCGCCCAGTGTGTGGGCTTTGTGCGTGGGTGGTCGGCTGGACAGGCCGGTGGAAAGTGACTAAGACCTCCGTGCGACTGTCATTCTGAAATTTTGAAGCGGCGTAACCTAGACTAAAGACTCAGGGACGGGTCATTCGGCGGATCCTCGATCCCCTGCCAGGCGTGCCGGAACGGGGAGTGAGCTGCCGATGATTTTGATGCCCTCCTCCTCCTCCTGCTCCCTTGAGAATTTCCATGAATTCGTTTCCCGCCGTCCTTGCCGCCAATCAGGGGTTGATCATCGTCGTCGCACTCGCTCTCGGGTTCTCGCTCGTGTTGACCTTGATCGGCTTCATCGCACGGGGCGCGGGTACTTCGCTGCGGTTCGTCGTCTTCATGGAGGTGCTGTTCGCGCCTTTGGCGCTGTCGATGCTTCTCGTGGAACTTATCCGTGCGCGGCTGCCGGCGACTCAACCGGCGAATAGCAACGGCTTGCCGCTCCGCGACGGGCGATTTGCCGATCCCGAAAAGCTTTTCGGCCCCGGCATCACCGCGGAGCAGATCCGGGATGCGAAGGCCGTCTTCCCAGATCTTGTCGCTGAGGCCGAACATGCCGAAGTGGGCATCGTCGGCACCGGTGAAACGGTGCTGGTTGCCCAATTCCCGCTGGCGGAGCAGGGCAAACGCGCCGCGGCATATTATTGGAAACTGCACAAGGTTTCCGGCACGAGTGGCGACGAAGAGCGCGGCTGGCGCGGCCAACGCAAACCCAGCTCGGATTACTTTGAGATGTGGTGCACGGGGCGTCACCTCTTCGTATGGACGGCCCTAACCCGAGATTCCTGTGCCGCACGGCGTGCAGCGAGCACCGTTGGCATCGACTCATTGGCCGTTAAACCCGCTCCGCGCGAACCGCTCATCCCCGCGTTGCAACCCCTTGGCGCTTTTCTGCGGCAGCCGGCCATCAAGGTTCTGGGGATTCTGTTCCTGGTCGGTCTCTATTCGGTCTGGTTTTTCAAGGGCGCCGCCTGGGCCAGCAGTTCGCCTGCAATCGCCGGAACTCAAGCCATCTCTGCCGCTGAACTGAGTTCTCGCCTCGAAACCATCAATGCGATGGAGGTCCCTTTTCGTATCGAGAAGGGCGAGAGAGCGAATGAATTCTTCGCCAACTGGCGTTACGCCGACGCGAAGTGGGTGGATCACGCCCGGGCCCACGGCCTACGGCGCACGTTTCGGATCCGTCTGGCACTGGACGAGTCCTCTCACACCGTCCGGGCTACGGACTACGTTGCCGAGTACGACTGGTCGGTGGGTCGTGACGGCGCCCGGATCGCATGGCAGGCGTCCCTGGGCATCGTTTTCTTCCAGACGGAGCAGCAGCGCGTTTTTGGCTTGCAGCTGGACGGGGAGGGGCGCTTCCGGCCGGAGCTTTCCTACCGTTACAAATTCAATCTCCAGGAAATGAAATCGCCGCTGATCGAAGCCGTCACCCGCGCCGGTTGGGGCTGGCGCCCAACGGTCTGGCAAGGCCCCGTGTGGCTGCGCTGGCTGACGGAGTGAAACTCGCCGATCCGGCGGCGGCCCGGCTCCTCAGGACTTTCAAACAGGCTCCAAGGAACTCGGGAGCTCATTCCGGTCAACAATGGGAAGAAGCAGGACCGGTCTTCTTGCCCGGCGGAGGACCGATTCGGCGAAACTTTGTTTTGGCTCACCCCGCATCGGAACGTCAGCGAGATTTCGCGTGGTCAGTATGATGAGATCCGCGCCCAATGCCTCCGCGGCGCGGGCAATCTCTTTGGCTGGATCACCCGATTTTACCTCCGCATGGCAGACGACGCATTCATCCCCAAGCGTGCATTTGAGCGTTTCGAGTTTCTTTCGGTTCGCTTCAATGCTGGCGACATCCTCCTTCGCCCAATCAACCGGGCCGTAGCCAAAGTTTTTCCAGTCGTGGATCTTCTCGACGACGTTGAGCAAGTAGAGACGCGCCCCGGTCTGCTTGGCGAGCGCCTTACCAAATTGAACGCCGACTTGCGAAACTTCCCTGAGGTCCGTTGGCACGAGGATCGAGCGGATGACATATCCGCCGATGGCAAATGGAGTCGGTGAACGATCCGTTGCCCCTTCGACAGCAGGTGGTTTTTCAGAGCTCTTTGGGGAGTTTGGCATGGCAAGTCAGAGGGTTGATTTGCTGCGCTTCAATTGCGGGAAAATCAACCTAATTTTCGCATCAACAGTCACGACTAGTGCATCCCGATGTTGTCGGAGAAGGTAGCGGACGCCGCGCTGCGGCGTCCCCGCGCCGGTCAGGCGCGGCACGAACCGCGCTGCGGCCCTGTCCGCCCGCTGAACGCGGGCGGGGTTGTCGCAGCGCGACAACCTCTACCGACAACTTCGGGATGGACGGAGTCACGACCCGGCTGGGTGACACCCGTCCGTTCTCAAAGAATCATCGAACTGTTTTGGACGCGGACGCGGACCGGGCACGCGCAATTTCACCCCAAACTTGGTGATACACCGCATACGTCGCTTCCGCGCACGCATCCCAGGAATGGCGCAGAATGGTCTTCCGGGCGGCCCTCCCCATTTCTCGACCCCGTTCCCGATCAGATGCCAGGATTCGCATCCGCGAAACCATTGCACCCACATCGTCCGGTGATACCAACAGGCCGTTGACTCCATCTTCGATCAACTCGGCAACCCCGGCTTCCCTTCCGACCACTACCGGCACTCCGCTGGCCATCGCCTCGGCCACCACCATGCCGAACGATTCGTACTGAGTCGGATAGGCGAACACGTCGGCCACCCGATGGACCCGTTCAGGTTGGGCGTCGAATCCCTTAAAAATCAGTCGGTCCGCTACGCCCAACTCTTCGGCGCGTCGTCGGTAACGTTCGGAATCGGAGCGTGAAATCACCACCAAGCGGGCCTCGGGAAATTCCGGCAGCGCCGCCAAGGTAACGTCCAGTCCCTTAACTGCCTCCCCCATGAATAACCACAGCCAAGCATGATCTGGAACTCCGAGGTGCCGGCGCAACGTCCGTCGCTCCTCGTCACTTTCCGGCGGACGGAAGAGGGCTCCGTCCGTCCCATGGGGGATGACGGTGACCGGACGTCGCCAACCATAGTGGGACGCCACTTCCTGCTGGAGACGATGCGACATGGTAATGAGATGGCGCAGCCGGCGTTGCGAGTAGAAGGCTCGTTCCACCGGGGAGATGATCCGGGCGAAGCGACGTCCATGGCGCTCCGCCGGCGGCAGCGTCCGCCAGCGTGCCGCATTGCAGATATGCACCGTCGCCATGTCCGCTCCCCAACATGAAAATCCCTGAGCATGCACCAGTGCCCGCTGCCCTGGACCCCGCCGTAATTCCCGTTCCACGGCGAATAGAAAAGTCGGAATCGTAAAAAGATAACGCCGGCGGTTGGCCGGGATCGGAATCATTTCCGCCCCGGGCACCGCCACCTCAGGAAAGGTGTTGGCCAGAACGCGAAACCGGCATCGATCCGACAAGCGGTGGACCAATTCGATCAGGTAACGCCCTTGCCCGTTGTCGGGTTTGAAATCATGGACGACGAGATCGATGGGAATCAACGACTCGGCAGTATGGATCGTTGGCGTCACGCCATCAACCTCGGGTTGATCACTTGGCGCCGTCAAGGCGGCAGTACGTCGCATTGCGCCGGAATGTCATTGCGAACTGGCCCCAGAGTGCGAGTTTTGAACCGTACTGCGTATGATCTCGTTCACTCATCAGCGGTGTCGTTATTCCCGAAACCGGGAACGATGGCTATTCACGCTGATTGCGGCGCTATGGATCGCTCAAGCCGGGGGGGCGCGTTCGACTGCTGAGGAACCGGGGGTCGCGTCCGAACCCACCTCCGCGCAGCGCGAATTCTGGTCGTTTCGTCGGCTGTCCCGCGTCGCGCCTCCCCGGGTTCGGCATCCCGATCAAACCCGAACGCCGCTGGATCAATTCGTGCTGGCACGATTGGAAGAGCGCGGCCAGGTTTTCGCCCAGGAGGCCGATCGACGTATGCTCGTTCGCCGCCTCTACCTCGATCTGATCGGCTTGCCTCCGTCGCCGGCACAGGTCGCGCAGTTCCTGGCCGATCCGGCCCCGAATGCCTACGAAGTCCTTGTCGACCGATTGCTGGCCTCGCCCCATTACGGTGAGCGATGGGGACGCCAGTGGCTTGACGTTGTCGGCTATGCGGACAGCAACGGATACATCCGCCATGACTCGCCGCGACCGCTGGCCTACCACTATCGCGATTTCGTCATTCAGAGTTTCAACACGGACAAGCCCTATGATCAGTTTTGGCGGGAGCAATTGGCTGGGGACGAATTGGTGCATCCTGGCGAGGCGAAGCCGCTTTCCACGGGCGATCTCGATACGTTGATCGCGACTCATTTTCTGCGCAATGCCCCCGATGGAACCGACAATACCGAAGGCAACGAGATCACGCGCGTTATGGAACGTTATGCGGTCCTTGAGTCGCTGTTGCAGATCACGATGTCGGCCATGTTCGGAATAACAATCGAATGCGCCCGGTGCCACAACCACAAGTTTGACCCCATTCCGCAGCGCGACTATTACGCCCTGCAGGCCGTCTTCTATCCGGCCTTCAACGTCAAGAATTGGACCCAGCCGAAAGATCGCTGGTTTCATGCGGCCGGTTCGGCCGCCACGGCGGCCTGGCGGGTGGCCAATGAGAAGGTTGATCAGGACGTCGCTTCTTTACGCGTTGAGTTTGATGACTGGCTGCTGCAGAACCGGCCGCCGGGCGTGGTCCAGTTTCGGGACGATTTCTCGGGCGATTCACTCTCGGCACACTGGAGCGACACGGCGCGCGGCGGCGACACTTCGCTGAGTCATCCCGCGGTTCGCCTCAAGGCGGGTCCGGCGGCAGCAGCCCACCTTCAGGAGGGCCGGCTTTTGCTGCGGGCGACTCCTTCGCCTCCGGGCGACACGGGTGGGCTGGTCACGAAGCAGGGGTTCGAATGGACTCCAAAACAGGCGGGTGACTGGATCCAGGCAACTTTCGACCTGATCGATGTGCAAGGTTTGGATGGAAATCCAGCCACGCGAATTGGTTATCGGATCGCCCCGCACGTCGACGAGGATGATCACAGCGGTGAGAAGTCCCCCAGCAAGAGCAAGAGTCCCGGGGGTAGCCTCCTGATCGATGGCAATCCCGCCGGTGGCGCGACAGTGCATGTCGCTCAACCCGGCAAAGAGCCAAAGCAAATCGGCATTCTCGGCAAGTCGGGTTACTCACCCGGGCATAATTTCGGGGTGCGAATCACCCGCCTGGGCGGCGACCAGATTCTGCTCGAACACCGGGTCGATGGTCGGCCGGAACTACCGACGCAGCGTCTCAAGGCAGAGCACTTGCCCGCCGGCGGATTCGGGTTCGAGGTTTGCTGTTCGCGAAGTTTTGCGATCGACAACGTGATCGTCGAAGGATCGTCCGGGGGGAAAGGCGAGGCTGCGGCGAGTGGCGGACGCGGGATGTTCGAAGGGAATTTGGCCCGGCGACAGTTGCAATTGACTAACGCACTTGCCGCGGCCGAGAGGCGGCGTGCGGTCGAACCCGAGCGGATCGCGTGGGCCACGGACCTATCCGATCAACCGCCGGTGGTACCGTTGCTCAAACGGGGGGATTATTTCCAGCACGGCCCACCCGTCGATCCCGGCCCTTTGGCGGTGCTGGTCGAGAGCGACAATCGCATGCAGATCGAGCCCCCGGCCTCGGGCGCCAAGACCACGGGCCGTCGACTCGCGTTCGCCCAGTGGGCCACCCGACCCGGATCGCGCGCGGCAGCCCTGTTGGCGCGGGTGCAAGCCGATCGGCTTTGGCGCGGGCACTTTGGCCAGGGTCTCGTGCCGACACCCGAGAACTTTGGTGCCAGCGGTGTGCGGCCGACCCATCCGGAGCTACTCGAATGGCTCGCGTCGCGGTTGGTGGAGGAGCGTTGGCGTTTGAAGCCGATCCACCGGGAAATCGTCTTGTCCCGGACCTATCGGCAAACCAGCGAGGCCGACGACCCGACGATCGAGCGGGATCCCGATAACCTTCACTACAGTCGGTTTCCGGCTCATCGACTCGAGGCCGAGTTGATCCGCGATGGGATGCTGGCTGCGGCCGGCACGCTCAACCTGAAACGCGGCGGACCGTCCGTCGATTTTGTCGACAGTGGCAACCGCCAAATAGTCCTGCCTGCGCCCCGGGGGCCCGATCCGCATGAGGTGGATCGCCGTAGCATCTATATCCGACACCGCCGTTCGCAACCCGTGACCTTCCTGCAGGTGTTCGATCAGGCGGTGCCTGAACCCAATTGTACCGCGCGATCGACCGCCACCGTGGTGGCGCAGTCATTGACCATGATCAACGGAGAGTTTGCTGTTCGAATGGGGCAGGAATTTGCCGCTCGCCTTGAGCAGGAAGTGGGGCCGATGGCGGAGGACCGCATTCGACAGGCGTTTCGCATTGCGCTGACCCGGGAGCCGGACGCAGCCGAATTGGCGCGCTGCGCCGAATTCATACGGAGGCAATCGGCCTTGCGAGCTCCAGCGAATCCCCGGGAGGCCGACCGGTCGGCGCTCGCTGATTTCTGCCGGATGCTGCTGGCAACCAATGAATTCATCCAAAAGCAATGAGATCCCAGCCATGAATCAAAACCCTCCCGACAATCCGGCTGCCCCTCCGGCGCTGGTCACGCGGAGAGAACTCCTCCGACGCGGCACCCTGGCGACGGGTTGGCTCACGATGGCGAAGTGGATCTGCAACGGCCAGCCGGTGCCGGCGGTTGATACCCGGCTGGGTCGCGACGTGGCCGGGCGAGCGACCCACTTCCAGCCGCGCGCCAAACGGATGATCCTGTTATTCCAGCATGGCGGTCCGAGCCAGTTGGATCTGTTCGATCCCAAGCCTTTGCTCAAAAAATACGCAGGCAAGCCAATGCCGGGAGGAGTCGAGGCGTTCTTTGACAAGCAAGACAGCAGCCTTTGCACCCCGAGCCCCTTTAAGTTCTCCAAGCATGGCGGGTGCGGGATGGATTTCAGCGAGTTGTTACCGCACTTGGCTCAATGTGCTGACGACGTGTGCCAGATTCGATCCTTGCACACGCTAGTAAACGACCATGAGGGCGCTCTCCGGCACTTCCAAACCGGCAAGCCCCGGGTAGGTCGTCCCACGATGGGCGCGTGGATTTCGTACGCCTTGGGCACCGATAATGAAAACCTGCCTCCGTACGTGGTCCTGTGCGATCCGACCTACGACCAGGTCGACGGCATCCGCAATTGGTCGTCGGGTTTTTTGCCGGCGATCTACCAAGGCACCCCGTTGCGGTGCGAGGGCCCTGGATTGTTCGACCTCGCACTACCTGCAGGCGTGAGCGAGGACATGCAGCGCCATCAATTGTCACTGCTGCAAGATCTCAACCGGCACCATCAGCGGCGGTACCCGCACTTGAGCGAACTCGATGCGCGAATCGCCAACAACACCCTCGCCGGGAACATCCGCGGCGAAGTCACGGATGCACTCGATGTCTCCATGGAGACTCCCGAAACCCAGATGCTCTACGGCATGTCCAATCCAGCCACGGGCACCTACAGCCGGCGCTGCCTGATGGCGCGACGATTGCTGGAACGCGGGGTCCGTTTCGTCGCTCTCTTCAACGACACCCTCATGGGGGACCCCTGGGATACCCACGACCATCACAACGAGCGTATTCGCAAGGTGTCGGAGAATGTGGATCAGCCTTCGGCCGCTTTGATTCAGGATCTGAAACGGAGGGGGATGCTGGAAGACACGATTGTCCTGTGGGTCGGCGAGTTTGGTCGGTTGCCCGTCTCGCAAGGCAAGGATGGGCGGGATCACAACCGCCACGCGTTCGCGGCCCTGGTGGCGGGTGGAGGATTCCGAGGTGGGCTGACCTACGGCGCGACCGATGAATTTGGCTATCGAGTTGCCGCCAACCCGGTGGCGGTGGGTGAACTGCACGCAACGCTATTGCGCCAATTCGGATTGGACCACACCCGGCTCACGTACCCGCATCAAGGACGCAACGAAAGCCTGACCGACACCGACATTACCGGCATGAAGCCGCTGACGGCGCTGGTCGCATCGTGAAGCCGCCCGACCCGAGAAATTGCTGAACCCGGAACTGCCCTGGAGAGACTGTCTTCTCGTGATTCCGACGCTAGATCGGTTCCAATGCGTCCGCGGCAACCTTCACCGCGGCTGCCAGCCCGATGAAATCAAGGCGCAAGAGCACATCCACCATGCCGCTCCGATGTTCCACCCAACCGTCCATTCCGCGAAGTGGACCGGATCGGATCTTTACACGCATGCCCACTCCGATCAGCGGGGCTAGGCGGACTTTCACGTCGGACTCCAACGCCCTCAATATGTCGTTGAGTTGATGCTCGAATTCCACCGGATCTGGCACCGCGAGAATTCGGGCGACATGCGCATTCCGCTGGAGCGCGCCCTGCTGCGTGGAATCCGAAAGTCGCACGAAGACGTAATTGGGAAACAGGGGTTTTAGGAATACCACTTGCTTCCCCCGGTACCGCTTTACGCTCCGGTAAAGTGGCAATGAGCAGTCGATCCGCTCGCGGTCGCAGTAGGTCGCCACTTTCTTTTCACATCGCGGCCGGGTGTGGATAACATGCCAGGCGGAGTCCATCAGGTGTTAGGACCGGCTCGCCGCGGACGGTCGGGTTTGTTGCAAAAAGTGTTGCTCCATCCGGGTCGCCCACCAGGCAAGACCGGCCACGCCGGCCGCCGTGAATAGAAGCACGCTCCAGCCTGCCGAATCGTGAACCTGTTTGAGCGCTTCCGCGCCGTGATAATGGGCGGTGATCGAAAGGTATAGGGATCGGAAAAAATTTCCCACCACCGCCAATCCGACGCCGGCGAGCAAAAACACGACCTTCCACCCGGGTCGGCGCAAGGTGAGGTCGCCGATGAAGAGCGCTGCCATGACACTCGACTGCAGACTTCGAATCCCGCTGCACCCCTCGTCGACTCCGACCACACACCCGGGCAGTCGGATCAGGTTACCCTGCTGTTGCGCCGGAATTCCCAGCAGCTTCAACGCTTCGATATTAAACACGGTCACCAGGCTGCGTAGTCCCTGAATGGTGGGTGAGATCACGATGTCGGGCATCGGCACCGCGACAAAAAAGAACATCATCGGAAACAAGAAATGACGCCACGTGGCCCGCCCGTACCGCAGCCACATCCACGCGGTCAGAAACAAGGCACAGGCTATGCTCACGGCTAGACTGGTCCATGGAACGCGAGCAATCGCATTCTTATAGAGCTCCGCAACCAGCAACAGGGGCAGGGCCGCCACGGCCGGAAGCAATCCCTGCCCGGAAGAGACCGGTTCCACCCGCGTCGGGCGCGTCGGCCACCGTTCCCATACGAGATAGGCCGCCAGCATTAGAACGATCCAACCAAACCGGTATTCCACGTTGGAGTTCCAGTAGTGCGACAGATCCCGCAACCACCACCCGCTGACCACCGCAGCCGGGATCCACCAGACCCAGGTACTGCCTGAGCGTGGATCTAAAGAATTTCCCGCATCGGCTCTGGCATTCATCCCGAACAACCCTCTCGCTTGAATCATTTTTGGGGCAAGCAGGAAAGCTCGCTTCCGGCGGATCCCTCGTTCGGGCTCTTCCATTCGTTCAACCCGCGGTCGGCAGGATCTCCCGCCGTCCCCATCCCCAGCGCGGGCAAGATTTCGCCCACGAAATACAGTGATCCCGTCACGAGCACCAACGGCTCTGAAATTGCCCTGCGCAATGCCTCGCTCACGGTAGGGCACACTTCCACCCGTCCCTGCGGATTCGCCCGCTCACAGGCCCGCCGCATTTCCTCGGGATCCGCCGATCGGCTCGATTCCACATGACATACGAGGATTCGCTCCGACAGGGGTGCGAGTTGGGAGCACATTTCCTGCCAGTCCTTGTCGCCCAGCATCCCCAGGATCAAGGCCGGCTTGCGCCCCGGAAACTCCATTTGCATTGCGGTCTTGAGGGCCGCAATTCCGGGAATGTTATGTGCACCATCCAGTATGAATGTCTGCCCCGGCCGATCGATTCTATGAAATCGTCCGAACCAGCGCGCTCGCGCGAGTCCTTCCCGCACGGCCGGCTCGACCACGGGAATCACCGATTGCAACGCCTCCACCAGCGCCATCGCGACCGCCGCATTCATCCGTTGATACGCACCCGGAAGCCCGAGCCGAATGCCGGAGTCCGCCGGAGCACTCACGACCCGCAACGGCGCCCCCAGTTCGGTCGCGCGCGCCCGGATGACCTCTAACGCGTCCGGACGATCGACCCCTGTGACGACCGGAACAGCCGGCTTTATAATTCCTGCCTTTTCGGCGGCGATCGCTGTCAGCGTGTTCCCCAGCCAGGCTTGATGATCCCATCCAATGTTGGTGATCACGGCCGCCAGCGGCGTCACCAGGTTCGTGGCATCGTACCGACCGCCCAATCCCGTCTCCCAGATTACGAGGTCGCATCGCTGCTCCAGAAACCAAATCAATGCCATCACCGTGGAAAATTCAAACAAGGTCACGCTGGCATTTTCCGGGGGCAGAGAGTTTTCGACGATCGCACGGAGATCGCTGCCAATGCGGGCAAGGTCGCAATCCGGAATACACGTCCGATCGACTTGGATCCGCTCGGAAAACCGAACCAAATGGGGTGATGTATAGAGGCCAACTTTCAAACCCGCCGTGCGATAGATGCTCTCCAGCATCGCGCACGTGGAACCTTTTCCGTTGGTGCCCGCCACATGCACGAAGCGGAGTCGATCCTGCGGTGAACCCGCGTATTGGGCCAGCCTTCTCACGGTATCCAGGCCAGGCCTCATGCCGAACTGGCTTAAGCCCAGCAGATACTTCACCGTTTCGGTTGCCGTCACCTCGTCAGGCTGCCGTGGGACGCCCGTCAACTCAAGCGGCGGAACGAAACGGTTTCGACTTCTCTTCGGAAGAAGGGGACCGTTCGCGGATGGATCTGACGTTCCGACGGTTTGATCTTCAACTTCGTCATGCCTGGGCCATCGCGGCGGATGGTCCGACCGCGGGCAAATCCATTTGCCCGGTCGTTTTTGTCGAGTTGAGGGATCGCCACAGTTGCCACGGACTGGGCGAAGGCTCGCCCTCCAACCAATATCATGAATCGGCAGCGACGATGGCCGCATTTCTGGGGCGAGTGGATGCGCGTCGCTTGTCCTTCACCGACATCGCTGCGAGCATGGCCTACCTTGACTCGGTTGCTCCGGGTAATTATCCATCGAAATGTGCGATCAACATCGCCCTCGTCGATGGCGCCGCCCGGGCGGCGGGCCTCTCCGCATGCGAATATCTTGGACTGAAATTCGAGGAGAGTCGGCACCGTACCTCCTTTAGCATCGGATTGGATTCGCCCGATCAAATCGAAAGGAAGGTCCAGGAGGCCGCCCGGTATCCAATCCTGAAGTTAAAGGTCGGCGGACCCCACGATCGCGAGAACCTCGCCGCCGTCCGCCGCGCGGCCCCGGGGAAGATTCTGCGGGTGGACGCCAACGCGGCGTGGAAAACCCGCGAGATCGCTCTCGAGAATATCGAGTGGCTGGCGCGAGATCCGCTGATTGAATTTGTCGAACAACCCATGCCGGCGGACGTGTCGTTGGCGGATCTCGAATGGCTGCGAGCTCGTTCTCCGTTGCCGCTGTTCGCGGACGAATCCTATCACAGCGCCCGCGATGTCTCACGGTGTGTGGCGGGTTTTCACGGGGTGAACGTGAAATTGGTGAAAACCGGCGGTCTGACCGGTGCTCGGGACGCACTGACTGCCGCTCGGGCAGCAGGGTTGAAAACGATGATCGGCTGCATGATCGAATCGTCTGTCCTCATCACGGCGGGGGCGCATCTTGCGGCGCTTTCCGACGCACTGGATCTCGACGGCAATGTGCTTACGACGAATGATCCCTACGAGGGAGTTCGGAATCAGGACGGAGTACTCAGTTTTCGGGATGTTCACGAGCCGTTCGGACTCCGGGTGCGATTGCGCTGAGTCGCGAATGAATTCACCGTGCGTGCATGCGCGGAGCAGTCCGCTGGAGGAACGAGTGGATTCACCGCATGAACTGCTTCATCTGTCTGCAACCCAGCCGCTTCACGCTAGGGAGCCAGTCGGCTTCGCACCTCCGCTTGTTCGCAGGGCGGATTTTGCTACCGTCGGCCGGTATGCATTGTTTTCTGCGACTCGTCGCGGTCGTGATCGCCATCGGCCACGTCGGCGCGGCCGAGCGGAATTTCGATTTCGGCAAATTCAAACCCGGTGAGACTCCGGCGGAATGGCATCCATTTGTAGTGGGTGGCGGTGTCCCGGGTGACTGGAAGATCGTTCTGGACGAGGTGACTCCCCTGCTCGCCCCGCTCTCGGCGAATGCCCCCAAGGTGACACGGCAAGCGGTGGTGGCCCAACTTTCCACCGATCCTACGGATGAGCGGTTCCCGATCCTGATGTTTGACGGCGAGAAGTACGGCGATTTCAAGTTGACCACAAAGTTCAAGCTTGTCAGCGGCGCGCGCGAGCAGATTGCCGGCCTGGCGTTCCGCATCCAGGATGAACGGAATTTTTACGTGGTACGGGTGAGTGCGTTGAACAAAAACATCCGTTTTTACAAATTTGTGCAGGGTCTGCGCGGTCAACCCGTGGGACCGGACATCAAGCTTGTGCCTGGCGTCTGGCACGAATTGTCCGTCGAATGCGAAGCCAATCGCATCCAAATCCTGCTCGATGGAAAGAAGGCCATGCCAATGCTGAATGACGGCAGTTTCATCGCGGGCAAGTTCGGATTCTTTACCAAATCGGATTCTGTTGCCTACTTCAGCGACACGCAGATCACCTATAAGCCCTTGGTCTCCGTCGCCGAATCCTTGGTTGCGGACGCCATGAGAAACTATCCCCGACTGCTGGGGCTTCGCATTTTTGGCACGACTCCCGCCAATCCCGAACTGCGAGTCCTCGCCAGTAACAATACATCGGAACTCAGCCAGACAGCCTCGCTGACCGAACGATCGGTCTTCCGCGACAATCAAGCGTACTTCGGCAAGGAAAAAGACCGGGCACTGGTCACGATGCCGCTCCACGACCGCAATGGTGAGGTGATCGGGGTGGTAAAATTCGCACTGAGCACTTTCAAAGGCGAAACCGAGCGCAACGCGGCGGGGCGGGTTCGCCCGATCATCACCGAAATGGAGCGAAAGGTCGCAGCGGCCCGTTCGCTCGCCGAATGAGCAGATCAGCCATCTGGAAGACTGCAGAGGGAACTGAATCCGATTATTGGGCTGCGGCCCCGGCCGACTTTTTCCCATACCTTCCTCCGAGATTGGCAAGCCGGCTGCTCTTCTCATCGGCGTGAAACATGCAGTCTTCTTCGAGCGGGACGGGGTGCTCAATCACTGTGAACGGCGCGGAGGGCGCCAGATCAGCCCGGTACGATTCGAACAATTCGTGATCAATCCAGAGGCTCGGCCGCTCCTCCAGGCGTTGAAGAGCGCCGGCTTTGTCGTCATTGTGGCCACAAATCAACCGGGAATCGCGCGGGGCGAAATCCACCGCAGCGAGCTGGATTTGATGCACCGGACCCTGCTTCAGAAGCTGCCCATTGACGACATTCTAGTTTGCCCGTACGACGATTCGTCTCATCCGTGCTGTAAGCCCCAGCCGGGGCTGTTTATCGAAGCTGCGTTCAAATGGAGTTTGGATCTGGATCATTCGTTCGTGGTAAGTAACCACTGGGCGGATGCCAAAGCGGCCCACGTGGCGGGTTGCACCTCCGTCATGATCGATTCGCCCTGGGTGGGTAAAGATCACCACGACTTCATTGTTCCTGACCTGGCGACTGCTGTCCGCAAGATTCGCCAACTTCACACCATGAATTCCGTGGCGAGCGCCGCCGCTTGATAGCCCAGCCGGAAGGCGGCGCTGGATAAATTGAAGCGGGTACTAGTACCGCGATTTGGGCGTCAGCCGCAATGTGAGGATCGAACCTTGGGCGGAGTACCCCACAATCAAAGGGGCCATTGTGAACCTTTGTGTCTCACCCCCTCCCGACAACTTCTGGATGCACCGGTCGCGGAGCGCCCTAGGTCTGCGCTTGCCCCCCAAGAAAAAGCGGGACAAACGCCCGGCGATCCTGTAATTCAGGCCGATGCTAATTGCCGCATCGATTAAGCAACGACTCGCCGAAGCAAAAAATGTGGAATGGGTGAAGGGCTTGCTCCGCGGCGACCCGGCGC
>CAMDJH010000117.1 GCA_945900455.1 Akkermansia muciniphila | reverse complement strand
TCGTCCGGACTGGAGCTGCCGCCAGGAGTCGAGATGGTGTTGGAGATCGTTCAGATCGCTGGATGAGAAGGTCGGCGATTTCATTGCTGCCGCTCATCCTGCCCCGCACCTCACCAGTCACGCACGCACACTTGCCGAAGCAACACGATGAAAATGATTGTCGATCATGGCCGACAGCAGATTGTGGGCGGCACCAACGGCGTGAATGTCGCCGGTGAAGTGGAGGTTCAGGTCTTCCATGGGAACCACCTGAGAGAAGCCGCCGCCGGCGGCCCCGCCTTTGATGCCGAACACCGGACCCATGGAGGGTTGACGGAGCGTGGTAACGACGCGTTTACCGATCTTCTGCAAGCCTTGGGAGATTCCGATGGTGGTCACCGTCTTCCCCTCGCCCAAGGGAGTCGGGGTTATGGCAGTCACCACGATGAGCTGCCCTTGTGGCCTCGATGCGAACTTCTTAAGAACGTCCAGGTGAATCTTTGCCTTGTACTTTCCATAGTACTCGATGTCGTCCTCGCCAAGACCGATGGAAGAAGCGATCGCGCGGATGGGCTGCAGTCGTGCCGCCTGGGCGATCTCTAGAGTGGACTTCATGGGATGATTCTTCTGTGCGCTGCCTGAAAGCATCATGAGATTGCATCGGAGGATTTTGATCAGTCGACGGAAAACGAATCCGTATGCTAGTTTAGCCCGCATGCAGCCCCGCGAATTTTTCTATGCCCCGGTTGAAACGTGGAAGTGCGGCAACCCAACGTGGCGGCCGTACCGTGCCCCGTCCGTCGCCGGTTCCGACGTCGCCTCCGGGACGCCCCGCGCAACGATCGCCCACGCATTCACGCTGATCGAACTCCTCGTCGTGATCGCCATCATCGCGATTCTGGCTGGGATGTTGCTCCCTGCCCTCGCCAAGGCGAAGACTAAGGCGGAGGGAATCAAGTGCCTCGCCAACCTCAAGCAACTGCAGCTTGCCTGGCAGATGTACGCCGACGATAACCAGGGCAAACTCATCCCCAATCTCTGGGCCGGTTCGGTGGACATTCGGGCGACTGCCAAGAATTGGGTGGCCGGCCGACTGGATTTCAATGGCCAGAACACGGACAACACCAATCTCGTCTTCTTGACGGAATCCCCCCTCTATCGCTACTCGAGTGCCACGGGCATTTACAAGTGTCCCGCGGACAAAACTGGAATCGTCAATGCCGGCGGTCGATTCCAACGTACGCGAAGCCTGTCGATGAATTGCTGGGTCGGCGACGTCGAACGACGCGCCTGGGGCGGTCAGATCCAGTACCGGTCCATTGTGACCCTCGGCGATTTTATCAATCCGTCGCCCTCGGGCACTTTTGTCTTCATTGACGAGCACGAGGACAGCATTGACGACGGCTGGTTCGCCGTGGACATGGCCGATCGCGGAGCCGCGATCATCATCGGCAACTACCCCGCCAGTTATCACAATGGGGCCGGCGGATTATCTTTCGCGGATGGTCATGCTGAGATTCATCGCTGGCTCGATCCCAGAACGAGGATTAAGGTGACCCACACGTATATGAACCTTAATGTCCCGTCCGCCAATAACAAGGACATCACCTGGTTACAGGAACGTTCGACGGGGCTGAAGTGATCGGGGGAAACCATGCCAGCAATGACTCCCGAAACGGTAAACCAGGACATCCGGCGGAGGACCGCGCCCGTATCCATCTCCGGGAAAGCGATATTCCGTCCCAGGCGTCTTGGGCAAATCTTGATCCAAGACACGGCATTGATTCGATGGATTGTGCTGGTCCTGACCGCCTTGCTCCTGGCACGAGGGACCGCCACGGCCGCGGACCATTGGGCGTTTAAACCCGTCTCATCCCCGCGTGTTCCCAGCGTGACTCGGACCCACTGGCCACGCACTCCCGTCGATCACTTCATTCTCAATCGGCTTGAGCAGGCAGGCCGCCAACCGGCCCCGGTGGCGGATCGCCGCACACTGATTCGCCGCGCCACCCTTGATTTGACCGGGCTGCCGCCCACTCCGGCGGAAGTCGATGCGTTTCAATCGGACCCGGCGCCGGACGCCTTCGCACGCCTGATCGACCGCCTCCTGTCCTCACCCCGTTACGGCGAACGTTGGGGTCGCCACTGGCTCGATCTCGCGCGCTTCGCCGACTCCAACGGCATGGACGAAAACCTCGCGTACGGCACCGCCTTTCGATACCGGGATTACGTCGTCAGCGCCTTCAACCGGGACGTTCCTTATCCACGATTTGTTCAGGAGCAATTGGCCGGTGATCTCCTGCCAGCCGCAGCACCGGACGACGATCGGTCGGATCAGCTCATTGCGACGGGATTCCTCACCTTGGGCCCCAAGATGCTCGCCGAGGACGATCCGGTGAAGATGGAAATGGACATCGTCGACGAGCAGTTGGATTCATCTTGCCGCGTGTTCATGGGGCTGACGGTCGGCTGCGCCCGCTGCCATGATCACAAATATGATCCGGTATCGACGACCGACTACTACGCCATGGCGGGGATTTTCAAAAGCACACGGACCATGGAGAATTTCAAGGTCGTGGCGCGTTGGCAGGAAGTTCCCCTCGGCCCTGCGACGGCAATTGGATCCTGGCGTTTACAAAAGAAGGCCATCGAACAACAGCAATCACGAGTCAATGGGATTGTCCAGCAGGCCACCGATGTCCTGCTGGCCGACGTCCGAACCCACGCGGCAGAGTACCTGCTTGCGGCGACCGATCGGCGCGACCTCGCTCGCTCGCTCGCTTCCGCCAAAACGAACCAAGTCCCCGTCCAGATCAGCCCGGTCGCGGCCGCCTCAACCGTCGACGGTGCCGCCGCGCAAACAGCCAGTCCGCCTACGTTGCATCCTGAATTCCTGACTCAATGGGAGAAGCACCTGGAAAAGACGGCATCCGCGTCCAATTCAATCTTCTCGTTGTGGCACCAATTCACCGCGGAGCCGGCAACGGCCGGCCGCCAGCCTGACGGTGGAGCACCGACGAACTCCTCATCCGTGACGCCGTTTGGGCGGCTGTTTCAGCCGCCGATTCCCAAGTCCCGCCGAGACCTCGCAGAACGGTACCGCCAAATCTGGATGGATTCGGAACACGCTTGGCAGCGAGCGACGAATGCCCCCAGTGCCCGGACTAACTCTGGAAATTCCCTCCGGCTTGACGATCCCGAACTCGAGGCTTTCCGCGATGTCCTCCATTCAAAGTCCGGACCCTTCGCTGTACCAAAGAATGCAGAATCCTACTTCCCCTCCTCGCAAGGGACCGCCCTATCCGCAGCCCGCGCAACGCTGAAGGATCTCGAAGGAAAACTCCCGGCGATGCCCGAAGCGATGGCCGTGTCGGACGGCACTCCGACCGATCTTCGGGTCCACAAACGCGGGAGCCACTTGAACCTGGGTGAGGAGGTCCCGCGAGGGTTTACTCGTTCGATTGGCACTCAATCATCGCCCGCGTTCCGTGCGGGCACCAGTGGACGCCTCCAACTCGCTCAATGGATGACCGACCCGGAACACCCACTCACTGCCCGGGTTATTGTCAACCGCATCTGGCGCTGGCATTTTGGCGAAGGTCTCGTCCGGTCCGTCGACAATTTCGGCAACCTGGGCGAGAAGCCGACCCATGCAGAACTCCTGGACTGGCTGGCCCGCCAGTTCGTGGAAACTGGGGGTTCGATCAAGTCGCTCCACCGTCTGCTCATGAACTCCGCTGCGTATCAGCAGTCCTCGTCGAATCCGACCGACAACCATCCCGGCGTCACTCCCGATCCGGAAAACCGTCTTCTGAGCCATTTCTCGAGGCGGCGGCTGGAAGCGGAGGCGATTCGGGACAGCATCCTGTTCGTTAGCGGCGGCCTCGATGCCCGGATGGGCGGGACAATGTTGTCGGTCAAAAATCGAACCTATGTTACCAGCACGGCCAGCCTGATCGATGTGACGCTGTACGACACCCCGCGGCGATCGCTCTATCTTCCGGTGGTTCGCAGCGCTTTGTATGACGTCTTTCAAGTCTTTGATTTCGCCGATCCCAGCGTTTTGAATGGCCGGCGGGATCAGACCGTCGTCGCACCCCAGGCGTTATTCATGATGAATAGCAGCCTCGTGGCGAATGCCGCCCGGCAAATGGCCCGATCCCTCCTGGCCGCCTCGGATCGCGCGGACTCCGCCCGGGTGGCGGACCTGTTCCGAATCACGTTCGGCCGCGACCCGTCCGCTGCCGAATCGGTGGCCGCCGTAGATTATGTGGCGCGATACCAGCAAAAATTGAATGCGATGTACCCTCAACCGATGGACTCCCGGTTGAAGGCGTGGCAAAGTTTGTGTCGGACGACACTCGCCGCGAACGAATTCATCCACGCGGATTGAAACTTATGCAGACACCTTGCGGATGCCGTCAATTTACCCCCGTGCACAGTCGGCGCGACTGGCTGCGCTTCAGCAGCACCGGGTTCGGGTATCTGGCCCTGGCCAGCCTCCTCGGGGATCGTGCGCGGGGATCCCAAGCGCCGACGGACTCTCCGCTGGTCCCCAAATATCCCATGTTTCCGGCGCGGGCCAAGCGCGTGATCTTCCTCTTCATGCACGGGGGTCCTTCTCAAGTCGACACGTTCGACTACAAGCCGCTGCTCGAACGCGACCACGGTAAACCCCTGCCATTTCCGAAACCACGCGTGTTTTCGTCACCTACCAGCCATCTTCTAAAATCACCGTGGAAATTCCGACAATTCGGTGAAAGCGGCGCCTGGGTCAGCGAGTTGTTTCCCCATCTTGCGACGCGCGTCGACGACATCTGCTTCCTGAAGGGAATGCACGGCTCGAATTCACGCCACGGCGGCGCGCTCCTCGAGCTTCATACCGGTAGCGATACCTTCATTCGACCCAGCATGGGTTCCTGGATCAGTTATGGCCTCGGCACTGAAAATCAGGATCTTCCAAGCTATATCACCGTCTGCCCCACTCTCACCCATGGCGGCGTCAATGCCTATAGCTCCGCCTTCCTTCCCGCGATTCATCAGGCAACGCCCGTCGGCAACGCCGGAACCCCCTCTGACCAGGCCCGCATCCCCTTCATCCGGAACAGCGATGAAACCCCGGTCGACCTTCAACGCATGGAACTCGACCTGCTTCGAAGCATGAACGAGGTCAAGCTCGCCGAGACCGGCCCGGACGCCGCCCTCGAGGGCCGCATCAATGCCTTCGAACTCGCATTCCGAATGCAGACCGCCGCACCGGAATTCCAGGACATTAGCCGCGAATCCAAGGCCACTCGGGAACTCTACGGCCTCGACGATCCAACCACCGCCAATTTCGGCCGACAATGCCTCATGGCACGGCGATTTTCCGAAGCGGGCGTCCGGTTCGTCCAAGCGACGCATAGCTACAAGTGGGACCAACACAGCGACCTCAAGCGAGATCACGCAAAAAATGCGCGAGAAGTCGACAAGCCCATCGCAGCTCTCCTGGCCGATCTGAAGGGCCGCGGGCTCCTCGATGACACACTGGTTCTTTGGGGCGGTGAATTCGGCCGGACACCGGTCACGGAGTTAAACGGCGATGGCCGCGATCACAACCCCGAGGGGTACACCATGTGGCTCGCTGGCGGCGGTGTTAAACGCGGTTTGAGCTACGGCGAGACCGACGACTACGGGTACTTTTCCGTACGGGACAAGGTTCACGTACACGACTTGCACGCCACGCTCCTTGCGTTGCTCGGGATGGATCACGAACGACTGACCTTCCGCTATGCCGGCCGGGATTTTCGCCTGACGGATGTCCACGGTCACGTCGTCCGCGAAATTTTCGCGTAACGTGGGCGCTGCGCCCGGGGCAAACAGGCTCTTAGCCTTGTTTGATCACCGCCAACATCGCTTTGGCTCGCTGCTCGATCAAGTCGTACGCGCCCGCCTTGATGTCCTCGGGGACGAACAGGCTATTCACAAAACCTACGGCCGCCGCGCCGGCCTGCAGGTACGCCACCGCGTTCGATTGAGTCACGCCACTGGTCGGAACGATATTCAGAAACGGAAGCGGACCCAGCGTTTGCTTCACCCAGATCGGTCCCGGCCCCGCTTCCGGAAAGAGCTTCTGCAAGCGGGCACCGGCCCGGTACGCCTGGAGCATCTCGGTCGGTGTACTCGTGCCGGGCATTGACGCGACGTTGTGCTCTTTCGCACGGCGTATGATCGCTTCGTCCATGACCGGAGACACAACGAAACGAGCTCCCGCCGCGATCACCTCGTCCACCTGCTCCACCGTTAAGACGGTCCCCGCCCCAACAATGATCCCCGGCTTGCGCGAGAATTCGGTGATCAGTTCGACGGCACCCGGCACACTGAGCGTGAACTCAATGATCCGAAAACCGCCTCGCACCGCGGCCTCCATCGCCTTGTGCGCGGATGCCTGATTGTTGGTCCGCAAGATGGCAGACGCGCGTTCCTGCTTAAAAACTCGCACGAACGTTGCGGCATCCATTACTGCTTCCTGGGTTGTACTCATGAAAAGATTCAGGTCTCACGCAAGAGGCGTCACTTCGGCGATTACGGTCAATTGCACCGCGGCGTCGAGCGGCATATCGGAGATGCCGAGGGCGAGGCGCGAGTGCTTGTCACGGTCGCCGAAAACTTGCGCAAACAAGTGCGAGGCACCATTGATGACATCGGGATGGGCGCGAAAACCTGCCGAGCAATGGACGTAGCCTTCAAGCCGGACAATCTGTGCAATATTCTCCAGGTCCCCAACCGCGTCCTTAAGCTGCGCGATGGCATTCAGAGCACACTGCCGGGCCGCCTGATACCCCTGTTCGACGCTCACCGCTTCGCCTAGGCGCCCCGCATAGGCCATCTTCCCCTCCTTCCACGGAAGCTGGCCGGATGTGATCACGAGATTGCCCGTGCGAGCCCAGGGCCGATACGCTGCCACCGCAGCGGGCGGCGGTGGCAACACAATTCCCAAGTCCCGCAGTTTCTGTTCAGCGCTCATTTTTCGTCTCTCCACTGATCCTGGTTGATGACTTCAAACACGTATCCGTTGATCGGTTCACGGAAAAAGAACCGTTCAAATGGGGTGGGTCGAATCGGATCCATCAGTTCACCCCCCTGGGCCATCAGACGCTGACGGAGCGCCGCCATGTCACGCCCTTCATGGAACACCGCGAAGTGGCGCCCGAACTCGCGTTCAAAAGGCGAGACGGAAAAGTTGTCGACATAGATAACATGAATCTGTTGCGAACGATCGCGCCCGGATGAGATGTCGATCCAGACAACTTGCCGGGGCACATTGGACGGTGCGTGAATGGGCGCCCATCCCAGGGTCTGGCAGAGAAATTCAGCCGTCGCCTCCACGTCCCGTGAACCAATAGCCAAGTGCGCTAAGGACATCGTCGACTTCCTTCCAATACGTCCCCGTCTGAAATTCCGACCTCGGCGGCAAGAGAACCGGAAACGCACGGGAATGCGGGCCCGCGATCGTAGAGTTCCGGTTTCATATTGAGATGCCGCCCACTTTAGAGTGAGCGGATCGCATGGCAAGCCTCCTGTCTGAACAACCGTTCGATCTCGTTCGAAGCGAGCGCCGTTCGATACACGCGCACATCCCGGATCTTACCCGAAAAATAGTCCGTTTCACCCGAACCAATCAGGAACGGCTGACGGCTGGTAAGATCGAACGAGGCTCCGTTGCGCGCTGTTGATCCGGCGCTTTCTTTCCCATCCACAAATAACGCCAACCGATCGCTACGACGGACAGCGGTCAAATGCCTCCACCCGGAGCCCAGGTCGCGGTCGTGGGAGACACATTGCCCCGCCTGCATCGCGTAAACCTTACCGCGGAAATCCGCCGGAGCGTCCCGATGCGAACTCGTGCAACTGCCCATGCTCGCGAACAGTTTTCCCCCATACACCGTCAGGCTGGTCACGCGCGCCCACTCGTTCGGATTCTTGAACACGTAGTCCGCCGGTTCGAGGAAGCGTCCCACCGAGGTCCACGCAGTGCCGTCGTCGTAACGGAAAATTTCGGACCGCGGAATCGATCCGCCGTAGAACTTGCCATTATAGGACACCAGACCGTTGATCTCGAGCGCGTCGCCCAGCCGACCGCAGTCGATCCAACGATTGTTCGCATCGAGCCGGACAACATGACCCTCCGGCCACGTCGTGACGTGAAGTTTTCCGCGAAAAGTCTGGATGGCGTGGATCTGGTTGCAACGCTGCTCGGCACCCTGCGGATTACCGAGCGCTTTCCAGGCCTGGCCGTCATATTCCCACACGCCGGCCGGGTTCAGCACACCGGCGTAGAGCCGGCCGTTGTGCACGCCAAGCGGATGCCCGTAGTTAGGGAAATGCCCACACTCGCTCCACGTTTGATCGCCGTCGTGCACATAACAACGGCCATCCTCGGCCGTGACGTAGAGACGCCCGCGGAAGGACGCCAAGCCGAAGAGGCGGCGACACTGTCCCGGCTGACCGCAATCGTCCCATCGGGTGCCGCCGGCGTAGCGATAGACCCGGCAAAAATCCGCCTCATAGGGAGGTTCGTCCCGTTTTACGACGGCGACACGGGTCCAGTCGTAGTTCCAACTCGCCGCGTAGAGATGATCGCGATGAACAATCATCGGACCGACCCCGCGAGCTTTCCGGCCGCCGACGCGCCCGCAATCCTCCCATAACTTCCCGCCACCATAACGGAATACGTGGCTCCATTCCTCCTCCCGGGCCGCGTCGGTGTTGGCGGCGTAAAGGTCGCCATGGAATACGGTGAGTGAATTGCTGATGTAGTTGCTGGTCCCACTGGGACGACCGCAATCCTCCCACGCACCAATGCGGCCATCATCGATGCCAAAGAAGACCTGACGGTCATCGCCGTGCGAACTGTAACCGCCGGCGCTGGCCTTCAGGCTCAGGTTGAATCCGCGTCGCCGCACCGGATCGAATTGCGTCAAGACATCCCCCAGAACGTCCTCGGTGTCGGGCGCAGCCCAGACCCAGGCTGACAGCGTGAAATCGCTGTGTGCCAAGTTCAGCGAGGCGCTCGGAGGAATCTCGATATAGGTGCTACGCCCATCGAAGTTGCCCTCGCGGGCACCCGAGCCGTGAACGATGCCGTGGTTGCCGTAGCCGGATTGGTCCCGAGCATCCCCGCGCAGCGGCCAGTACCCAGTCAGGTTCTGCGCGGGCTTTGCACGCGCCTTGTCGGGCTGAGGGGAAAGGGTCGAACATCCGGAAGCGCATAGCAAGCTGCCCAGTGCAGTGGAGGTGTGGGACAAAAACGCGCGTCGCTTCATTACCTTAAACAGTGCCGATTTGAAGCCTCGAGTGGGACTCTTTTTTTGATCCACCGCCGCACGCGCTCCAAGATCACCGCTTCGGCGCCGATCGATTTTCTGCCACACCGAGGAATTCATTGCCGTGGATGGCGATCAATTGCTGATAGGTTGCACAACCCCTAGCCCAGTGTGATCTCATAGACCAAATCCGATTTATGTCGTAACACTCGCCGATGTCCCGCATTCCTCCATCCCGCTTGCGTCGAGCAGCACAATTGGGGACCCTCCATCGAGGCCTATGACTGACGCCACCCGCATCCACGAACTCCCCGCGCGGGGTCGTCCACCCGAACGGCTCGTAGCTTGGGCCGATCAGCCACTACGATTTGGTGAATGAGCCGCTTTTCATGAGCACCGCCACATTGCCAGAGGCCTCTTTGACGCGACGCTTCTCGTCGGACGCCGATTTCTCGAAACCCGTCGTCAAGCCGCGGAAGAGTGCCGTCAAACTCCTCCAGGAAGTGCTCGATCACGCCGGGCCGGGCTATCTGCAATTCGCGATCACCAACGTTTGCAACGCCAAGTGCGACTTCTGCGGCTTTGCCGTGGATCGATTCGACCCGAAGAAGCGGCGCAGCGTCACGTTAGCGGAGGTGCGCGACGTCATCGACATCTGTCTGAGGAACCACATTGGGTACCTCCTCTTCGTGGGGGGGGAACCGCTGGTGCACCGTGATTTGCGGGCGATGGTGCGCTACGCGGCCGAGCGCGGCATTCATCCGATGGTTTGCACCAACGGCTCGCTCTGGACGGAGTCGAATATGCGTCAACTTGCCAGCGACGGATTGAGCAGCGTGATCATGTCGATCGATACGCATGACGTTGCTCGACACGAGGACCACCGCGGCTTGCCCGAGGTTTGCCGGAAGATCCGGCGTGCGAACGAGGTCTTCGGCGAACTCGGCATCCAGACCACCGCGAGCGTCACCGCCAGCAAACTCATCACAGACTACGACCAGTTGCCGGCTTTCCTGACCGAGCTCGGGTTCACGAACTGCACTTTCAGCTATCCGCTGACATCGCTGGCCTCGAGCTATCTAAGTTTCAGCGATTCCAGTCTCGTCAGCTATCGGACGGACGAATTGATCGAGGTGTTTGAAAAAATCAAACGAATGAAGCAGGAGAGCGGGTTTCCCGTGGTCAACCCGACCGAATCGCTCACTGAGATGCAACGGCACCTGCAGGGTAAACAGGAAAAATTTGGCTGTCTCGGCGGGCACAAGTATTTCTACCTTGACTGGAATCTGAATCTTTATCGTTGCCATTTTTGGGAGGTCCCGATGTGCAATATCTATGACTTTGATCCATCGAAGATCATCCGGGACGGTTGCACGCGATGCATGATCGACTGCTATCGTGATCCGAGCGTGCTCCAGTTTGTGGCGGTCAGTGCCAGCGATGCCTGGCACAACCTCAAGAAAGGCCGACTCGGCGCCGCAGCGAAGAACATCCTCGACCCGCGAAATCTTACCTCGCTCCGCGCTGTCTGGGACGATCGCAAATGGATTGGGAACGTGTGAACATTGTCCGTTCTGTGTTACCGGTTGGGAAGTTAAACCGATCTCGATTGGGCTTGGCGAACACGACCCATCCAAACTCTTTTGCCATGAATTACGCATGTATCTTGCTTCTCTGGATTACGCTCCAGGCGGTAGCCGCGGAAACGGCTCCCAACGCGACGCTGCCCGCGAAACATCCCCCCATCGGCAGCAAGCCCGTTGCGAAAAAGGACCGAAGCAGCGTCACGGAATCCGACCGTCAATGGTGGTCTTTCCAGCCACTCCATCGAGTCGATCCGCCACAGGTGAGCGCGTCCGACACCACGCGAACGCCAATCGATTCATTCGTCCAGGCCCGTCTCGAACAGAAACATCTCACGCTCAACCCACCGGCCGACCGCCGGACGCTTATCCGCCGCGCCTCGTTTGACCTGCTCGGCCTGCCGCCGACGGCTGAGGATGTGGACGCCTTCGTGCACGACAAGTCTTCCGACGCCTGGCCGAAACGGATCGCAAAATTCCTCGACAGTCCCCGTTACGGAGAGCGTTGGGCTCGGCATTGGCTGGATGTGGCCCGCTTCGCGGAAAGTTCGGGCTTCGAACATGACTATGATCGGACGAATGCCTATCACTACCGCGACTTCGTCATCAAAGCCCTGAACTCGGACATGCCATTCGACCAGTTCGTTCGTTGGCAGGTCGCAGGGGATGAGTTTGAACCCGACAATCCTCTCGCGCTGATGGGCACCGGTTTTCTCGGCGCGGGCGTTTTTCCCACCCAGATTACCGCGAACGAAGTCGAGCGTGCCCGCTACGATGCGATGGACGACATCCTCGCCACCACCGGAACCGCGATGCTCGGCATGACGGTCGGTTGCGCCCGATGCCATGATCACAAATTCGATCCGATCCCGACGGACGATTATTATCGGATGCTCGCCACGTTTACCACGACCGTGCGCAGCGACATCGATCTCGACCTGCAGCCGGAGGAGAATCGTCGCGCGAAGGAAACGTATGACCGTGCGCATGCTCCGTTGGTCGCCGCGCTGAAGCGGTATGAGGATCTTGAACTGCCGGCAAAGTTCGACGCGTGGCAAACGGCCGGAGCGCAACGTCCGGCCACAGCCATCTGGGAATTGCTTGAGCCGAATGAACTCAAATCCAAGGCCGGTGCCACCTTTCAAAAGCTCGAGGATGGCTCCTATCTTACCGAGGGGAAGAATGCCGATGTTGATGTCTATACGTTCAGCGCGGCCGTTCTGATTCCGGGGCTACGCGCCCTGCGGTTGGAGGCGCTATCGGATCCCCGCTTGCCGAAGGGCGGACCGGGCCGGGGGGATAACGGCAATATCGGGCTGAGCCGAATTCGCGTTTTTGCGTCGCCGTTGACCGGAGGGAAAACCAATGAAATCAAGCTGGTGCGCGCGCAGGCAACGTTCGAGCAGAACACGAACGCTCTCTCGATTGCTGGCAGCCTCGATGAGAATCCAAAAACCGGTTGGGCGATCGATCCGAAAACTGGCATGAACCAGGCCGCCGTCTTCGAATTCGAAAGACCAGTCGGGTTCGAGGGGGGCACACGGCTCGACGTCCGCCTCGAATTTGAGCTCAACACCCGACATAGCATGGGGCGGACGCGTCTGGCGGTGACGGCTCGGGAGAATTCAACGACCGGCGGCGAGGCACTGCCGGCGAGCGTTGCAGCGATTTTCGAAACACGAAGACTTTCCAGACCGGCGCCGGTGCCTCTTTCACCGGCCGATACCGCCGTACTCAAGAACTGGTGGAAGACTTCCGAGCCCGGTTGGCAGTTCTATCACGCCCAGGTCGAGGATCACGCTCGCCAAGCTCCCAAGCCCAAGCTCACCAAAGTGCTCGTCTGCGCCGAGGGGTATCCGGCACTGCGGATGCACACGCAGGGTGCGGACTTTTTCAACGAGACCTACTTTCTCCAACGCGGGAGCACGGATCTAAAGCGAGGGGTCGCAACTCCCGGATTCTTGCGAGTGATGTTACGAGATCCTCAGCTCGAAAGCCGCTGGCACTGGCAACCGCCCGCCGGCGCGAAATTCTCCGGCCGCCGCCGGGCCCTGGCAAATTGGATGACCGACCCCGAGCAGGGCGCCGGCCACCTGGTCGCCCGCGTCATCATAAACCGCCTATGGCAGCACCACTTCGGGCAGGGCCTCGTCGCAACTCCGAATGACTTCGGCGTGCAAGGTGCCAAACCCACGCACCCGCAGTTGCTCGACTGGCTTGCCTCAGAACTAATCCGGGGCGGCTGGCGCCTCAAGCCGATCCATCAGCTCATTATGACCAGCGGTGCCTATCAGCAAGACGCCGGCGAGGACACCGCCAAGCTTAAAGACGACCCAACCAATGCCCTGCTATCGCGCCGCCTTCCACAGCGTCTTCAGGCCGAAGCGATCCGGGACTCACTCCTGTTCGTCTCCGGCGAGCTCGATCTGAATATGTTCGGCCCCGGCACGCTCGATGAATCGAGCCGTCGCCGCAGCATCTACTTCACCGTGAAACGCAGCCGACTCGTCCCGGCAATGCAGGCTTTTGACGTGCCCGAGCCGCTCGTTAGTCAGGGCACGCGTCCCACCACAACGGTCGCACCGCAAGCCCTCCTGCTAATGAACAGCCCGCACGTCCGTTCCTGGGCGACGGCATTCGCTCAACGTTTCGCTCCAAGTCCTGATCCAGGCCAACCGCTGGCGGAAATCGTCGCCCGCGCCTATCGGCTCGCGCTGAACCGAGCACCCACGGGGCCTGAAAGCGCCGATGCCATCACGTTTATCAAACAACAGAAAACCCGTTACCGCGCAGAACAAAAGCCCGATGCCCGTGAAATGGCTCTGGCCGATTTCGCCCAAGTGGTGTTAAGCCTCAACGAATTCATCTATGTCGACTGAACCTTTCCAGCTCAATCGCCGTGCGATGCTCCGCCGCGCGGGTGGCGGAGCCGGTCTGCTCGCCCTGGCCGGTTTGTTTCAAGATACGGGGTTGCTCGTCCCCGCCGCCCGCGCCCTAACTCTCAATCCGCTGGCACCCGTTCCCTCTCACTTCCCAGCCCGAGCCAAGTCCGTCATCTGGCTGTTCATGAATGGCGGCCCGAGCCAGGTGGATACCTGGGACTACAAGCCCGAACTCATCAAACGGGACGGCAAGGAACTCGAAGGTTTCGACAAGAAGACGGGGTTCTTCACCGAATCGATCGGGCCGCTCATGAAGTCCCCCTTCGACTGGGCGCAACACGGCCGGAGCGGCACTTGGGTGAGCGATTTATTTCCTCACATGGCACGGCACGTCGACAAGATGGCCTTCCTCCACTCATGCCACACCGAATCAAACAATCACAGCCCCGCGCTGTTTATGATCAATACCGGCACCACGCGCATGGGATCCCCGTGTGTCGGCTCGTGGATGACCTATGGGCTCGGCAGCGAGAGTCGCAACCTGCCCGCGTTTGTCGTGATGAGCGATCCGCTGGATCGCGGGTTGCCCAAAGGCCAGGCGAGCAACTGGGGCGCAGGCTTTCTCCCGAGCGTCTATCAAGGCACCTGGTTGCGACCGAAGGGCGATCCCATCGACAACCTCAAACCGCCGGCCGGAATGGGAGAGGCAGGCCAACGCGCTCAACTCGATCTCCTCGCTAAACTCAACCGCCATCATCTTCCGCAATCCTCGGCGGAGAGCGAACTCACCGCCCGCATCGAGAGCTTCGAACTCGCCTACCGGATGCAGACCGCCGCGCCTGAGGCTTTCGACATCGAACATGAACCCGAGCATCTCAAACAACTCTATGGTCTCGATCAGAAACATTGTCGCCACTTTGCCGCGCAATGCCTGACGGCCCGGCGGATGGTCGAACGCGGCGTCCGTTTTGTGCAGATTTATTCCGGTGGCATGGAAAACCAACGCAGTTGGGACGGACACGAGGACATCGTTGGCAATCATCGCGGGTTCGCCCGGGAGACCGATCAGCCCATCGCCGGATTGCTCGCCGACCTGGAACAACGGGGTCTGCTGGAGGAAACACTCGTCATCTGGGGTGGCGAGTTCGGCCGTCTGCCCATTTCCCAAAAATCCAAGAATCCGGGCCGCGATCACAATCCCCACGCCTTCACCTACTGGCTGGCGGGCGGCGGAGTCAAAGGCGGCGTCCATCACGGCGCGACGGATGAATTAGGACACAAGGCCGCCGTGGATAAAGTGAGCGTGAATGATCTCCATGCAACGATCCTCCACTTGTTGGGCTTCGAACACGAGCGATTGACCTACTTCCACAACGGCCGCAACTTCCGACTCACCGATGTCGCAGGCGAGGTGGTGAAGCAAGTCTTGGCTTGAGCGCAAACGCCCCGAGTAACCGCGTGCCGGCGACGGAATGAAGCTCCACCTCCTGCCGCAACTGCCGCGCAACGCCCGCCGGTTTGCCGAAGTCGTCAACATCCTCGCGAAGAACGGGCTCGTCGAGTGGCTTAGTCACACGGAATTCGACGGACCAAAAAAACTATTTACCACGCTCGATGGCGAACGGCTCACGGACCAGTCCCGCGCCATCCGCATCCGACTCGCGCTGACGGAACTCGGCACCAGCTTTATCAAGCTGGGGCAGATGCTCAGCACCCGCCCCGACCTCATCAGCGAGGAGATTGCCAGCGAACTGACCAAGCTTCAGGAGCAAGTACCCGCGGACTCGGCCGAAACCACCGTCGCCTCCGTCGCCTCCGAACTCGGGCGGCCGGTGAAAGACATCTTCGCCGAATTCGACCCCGTGCCCATTGCCTCCGCCTCCATTGGCCAGGCGCACAGTGCGCGCCTAGCCGATGGCCGCCGTGTGGTGGTCAAAGTCCAGCATCCGGGCATCGAAGCGCGCATCCGCAGTGACCTTGAAATTCTTGAAGTGCTGGCCGCGCTCGCCGAGAAATCCGAAGAACTCAGGCGCTACCAACCCGTCAACGTCGTGAAGGAATTTCGCCGCTCGCTCCTGCGCGAACTCGACTTCACCCGCGAGGAACGCAACCTCCAACAGTTCGCCGTCAATTTCGCTGGAAATAAGACCGTTCGTTTTCCCGACGTATTTCCCGATCTCTCCACCAGCCGCGTGCTGACGATGGAGTTGCTCGACGGGATCAACTTTCATGATGCAGCCCGGCTTGAGGCGCAGCACGTCGACCGTGAGGAACTCGCCCGCCGTGGTGCCATCGTCTGGATGGAAATGATCTTTCGCGACGGCTTCGTTCACGCCGACCCGCATCCCGGCAACCTCCTTGTTCTCCCCGACGGCGTGCTCGGCATCATCGATTGCGGCATGGTGGATCGCCTCGACGAAACCCTGCGTGAGACCGTGGAGGAAGTGCTCGAGTGCATTGCGGGCGGCGATGCCACTCATCTCGCGCGCCTGCTCATGCGGTTATGCGACGCCCCGTCCGGCTTCGACGAAGACGCGTTCATCAGCGACCTCGCAGATTTCGTTGCCTACTACGGCAATCAACCCATCGAACGTTTCCAACTGGGGGGCGCCCTCAACGAAATTGCCCGCACCGTCTCCCGTGGCCAACTCGTCCTGCCCAGCTCCATTTCCCGTCTCATCAAAGTCTTTGCCATGCTCGAGGGCACCGCGCGACTCCTCAACCCGACGGTCAATTTCCTGCAGCTCATTGGGCCGTATCAGCGGCAGATTCTCCGACGCCGCCTCTCGCCGCGCCGACAGATAAAGAAGATTCATCGCGTATTCATGGAATGGCGCCATCTCGGTGAGAGTCTTCCCCGTGTGCTGGCGGACGTTTTCAATCAGGTGCAAAGTGGCAAATTCGATATTCACCTCGAACACCGCCGGCTCGAGCCCGCCGTCAACCGTCTCGTTATGGGCATGATTGTCAGCGCCTTGTTCCTCGGCTCGGCCATGCTCTGGAGCAACAAGGTGCCCCCGCGCCTGGGCGAGTATTCCCTCTTCGGCGTCCTCGGGTGCGTCGTCAGCGCCTTCCTCGGCCTGCGCCTCGTGTGGAAAATCTGGCGCAACGAATAGCTCTTGCAGAATTCCGGATTTATTCAGGTCGAACGGAGCTCGCTCGGCTCAGCCAATGAACGAGGCGTCGCAAAATCTCAACATTGTCGTGCTCCGGCAACATTGTGTCTTTCGAGCGCAATAGCGCGACATTATCGAAAGAGCCGTCCCCCGCAATGAGGGCGACATGGCCGCGATTCATCGATCCGAGGAGGATGCGCAATCCGGGAGCATCCGATTGCGATGTTTTCAGGGGTGTTTGTTTTAGATCATTCGGGACCAAAATGGGCTCCTGAAACGCATCTTCCGATAGGTCCAGTAACGGCGTGGCGGGTGAGTAAAATCGCAAACCTTCGAGCAATGGAATAGTAAGTCTCTGCACTTTTGCCGGCACGGCTCGACCGTTGACCGCGATATGGAAACGCCGGAGCAAGGGCCGGAAAGCCTCTCCTTGCCGTTGAGTCTCCACGGCTCCGACCGCAACCAAGAGTCCCCCGCCACCTCGAACAAAGGATTCAATACGGGTCACATCCTCCGCGTCGAATCGGTTTAAGCGCGCGGGATCAATCACCAGCCAGAGGGTCTGAAAACCTTCGAGTCTTAGCTCGGATATCTTCGCCTGGCTTTGCTCAACGAGAAATCCCGCCGTTTCTAAATGATCCAGAGCAACACGGAACCGATTGGTTGTGCCGCTCCAATCCGGAACGAGATAGCTGCTTAGCAGTATTCTCGGAGCCGACTGGGCGATTTCAACAATCATTAGCAATACACCGAGCGTTAGAAACTTCTTCACGGCGATTCAGGGTCTCAAGGCGGAGCGGCTCGAGAAAAACCGCTCCACCTCCTCGTAACAGCGATTTCTCCTTTAGTTGGATTTGATCGCTCGGTAGAAACGGTATTTCAAGCCTCCACCTTTTGGATCGCTGAACTGGAAGCCTGAGCCTACGACCGTGCCAATCGTATCCCAGCCGACTAGGTCCTCGGAACCTTGAACCTTCCAGGAGGCATCCCCCCCATTGATTTGCAGGTTGAATTCACCCGCTCGCCCGAATCCAAGCGCTTGTAATATAACGGGCGGAGGTACGGTAAGGTCGGTCTCACTAAAAGCATACCCGTCGGCGTGAATTTGGATGGCCATGATTTCCTCGGGTCTTAGATTCGGCAGTTCGAGAGTGCCGTCCGGTCGCGTAAACAGCGTCGCATGACGCTTGTCACCTAAGACCAGGTTCACCAAAGCCCCGTTGACGGGCTTGCCGTCGGAATCCTTCACCATGAGAAGCGATCTCGCGCTAATTTGAAAAAAACCAGGGATTAGAAACAGCTTCAGAGGAATACTCTTCCTTCGAATCGTCAATTCCGGGTCCCCGAGCAGGTTGTAGCAAAAGGTGTTATTGTCCCAACCCGCGCCCCCCCCTGTCACGCTATAGGAAATCCGTTCTCCCTCCGCCAGAGCCGGCCCCAGCCGGGTGAAGCCACTCTCGTAGATCGCCCGGAACAGCCCTTTGGCCCGTTCATGGTTCTCGCTCGTGTACGAGTTGACGCTCGCACCAAAGTGGGCGACCGCCCCGCCGCCCACCCGATTCATCCACAGTTCCGCGATCGAATCGTTGTTCCGCAATCGCGCGTTCTGGCAGGCAATCGAAAACACAATGGGAAAGGCCGTGTTGACCAGGTTGTTCACATGCGTCGCCGACGTGAACGAGCTTCCGTCCCGGTCCCAACCGGATACCCAGCCGCTGCCGCTCCCGTGCCCCCGATATAACACAATCCCCCGCCCCGCCGTGATCGCATCCACCACATCCTGGTTTCTTGCGCGGACCACCGCCGCATTCGCGGCTCCGGCATGCAATACCTGGAACGACGGCGGAGACGAATACCCTCCATACGCCGCGACGGCATTCACTGCTGCCGCGTACTTCGACGGGAACGATGGGCTGACAAACGTCGTGCCGTCATCGTTCTGACTGTTGGCCGCCAGGGTTGCCCGCGTCGGCCAATCCCCGGCTGCCGGCGAACGCTCGTACGAAAGAATCTTGCCCAATTGCGTCGTCAACTCGCT
>CAMDJH010000116.1 GCA_945900455.1 Akkermansia muciniphila | reverse complement strand
ACCAAAGTCGCGCCCTTGCATTCTGCTCGGCAGCACCATTGGCCGCGGAGCGTTTCAGAAATCGAAATCAGAGTCCCGGGAAAAATGAAGAATTCTTCCGTTCAACAATCGCTGACTCGAAAACCACCGTTTCCGTGAGATGCACCCGTTGCTTCAGCACGTCTACATTGTCCGCAAGCCGCCCACGAGCACACCCGACCCGGCCAATCCCGGCTTCAACCACATCGATGAGCCTGCGCGGTCCGTTCTTGTGACCGACGAGGCGCTGATTCCATCAATTATTGGAACGGGCGAGATTCTGGGCCGGCGGGTGAGCACTGCCGCGTTCAGCTTCAAGAAGCCGCTGGCGCTCGCCGGCGGCCAGTTCGGGGCCGGCACCCTGGCGGGTACAGTCACGCTTGATTACGATGATCCGCTCAACCCGTTCAAGCACCTCTATCACCCGGACCACAATAACCTCGATGAGCGGTTCGAGCGGAAGTTGCCCGAAGGCAAGGAGGCCTTCACGGTGACCCGGTCGATCTCCCTTGAATTCACCAACGCCGATCCCCTCGGGCTCAATCCTCCCGGCTGGGGCGACTCTGAACTGGGCGGAGTTTACCGCGAGACGATCAGCGGCCTGCACCGACGCGTGATTCGCGTGAGTGGCGTCTTCCGCGTGGTGCGCGTCCTGAGCGCCGCGCCGCTCGATCAGTGACCTCGATTCTCAGCCCGATTTGCGCATGAAAGCGACCTTCATTCTTCTGCGAGCCTTCGAACGGATCGGTTGCGCCGTGTTAGGCGGGTTGACCGCCTTTCACGCCGCCCAGGCGCAGGTGACGCCGATCTTCACCAACAGCTACGTCCAGCTCCCGCAGTCTCCTGTCATCATTCGGGGAGGAGAACCCGACGGCTCGGATTCGAACTATGGTATGCCGATGGTGGCCCTCGGCGGGGGCCGGTTTGCGGTGGCAGCGCCCAGGGGCGATCCGCTGCTCAACCGGCTCCAGGTGCAGTATGTCATCGACGGCGGCGTGGTTCAGATCCTGGACCAGAAGGGCCAGCAGGTCGCCGGAGCGGCGGCACCGATCAACGCGCTGAGGCACAATTATGGGTCGTCGCTCGCGGCGTTTGCCGACGGCCGGTTCCTCGTGGGGACGGGCAACTCGGCGGTCAACGGCACCGTGACCAATGGGTTTGTAGGAACGGTCCATCTACAAGGTGCCGGCGGTGAACTCCTAGGCACTTGGCCCAATCCCGACGGGCCCGCGAATCTGAACGGGTTCTTCGGTTTCACGGTCGCCGCCGTGTCGGAGAACCGATTTGCCGCCGGCTCTCTGACCGGATTTGGAAAGGTGTTTGTGTTCAACACCGCCGCCGTGGGCGCGCCTCTCGTTACCATCACCAATCCAACTCCGGTCGCTTCAGAACGCTTCGGATACGCCTTGGCTGCGCTCGGAACCAACCGGGTCCTCATTGGCGACCCCTCCGATAATCAGAATGGGGACTTTGCCGGCAGCGTGTTCATTTACGACCTGTCCGGCAACAAGCTGCGGACGATTCATAACTTCACCGGCAGGAAGGACTATTTTGGCGGGTCGCTGGCAGTGGTGGATGAACATCGGTTTCTCATCGGCGCGATCAACGCCGGTGCGACCTATTTGGCCGGAGGTCAGCTGGCCACCAACTTCGCCGGCGCCGTTTATCTCTACGACGACGCGGGCACGTTGCTCACGACGTTTATCGCTCCCGATGTTTCGCGCACAAGGGCGTTCGGCTCCGCGATCGCGATGCTCGGGCCCGGTCGTGTGCTCATCGGGGCGCCTTATGAGAAAGTGGGCGTGATCGAATCCGGGCGAGTGCATCTGTTCAACCTCGAGGCGGTGCACCTCGAGACCATTGAGAATCCAACCCCGGTGGTGGGCGATCTCTTCGGAGCAGCCCTCACGTCGTTGGATGAGCGGCGGTTCGTTGTCGGGGCGCCCTTTGATGACACCGTGCGAACGAATGGAGGAACCGTTTACGGTTTCGACGCGCCGGTGCCCGCATTGGAGCTTGGCGCTGAAGTACCAAGGCCGAACGATCTCGATGTTTCGGGGGTGTTTCTGACCCAGGGGCCGACCGTCGCACCCTCCGGCGCCGCCTTCTGGCATGTGCCCTCGAAGAAGCTGTTCGCAGTCAAACCGGGTGGCGTGAGGATCACGTGGCCGCTCTTAAACAGCCGCCAATACCACTGGGAGGGGTCGTTCCTCTGGCCGACCAACAACACCCTCTTTCAAACCCATGTCGTCGGATCGCGGGGTGTCGATCTCAGTGACAGTGGGACGTATTCGAACGTGGTCTTGAATGCCACCACCGCCGAGGCGAGCGTCAGTGTTTCCCCGTCGAATCGGCTGTTCTCGGCCGCGGTGGCCGGTGACAGCCTGCTGATGCTGTCGTCGGGTGATCCATCGAGCAATGCGATCCGCTTCCAGTTCGTCCGGTCCATCGACTGGAATGACCCCGCCCACCTGCACGATCATGCGCCAGCCACCGTGGGCCAACCCATCGCCGATCCGGCCGGCTATCACGACGCGGCGTGTGGCGGACCCCAGGTCGTCGTCCCGGGCGGTGTCTTTGCTCCGGCTCCGGTCTACAATATCGTCACCGGCCTCGGCACGATCATCCCCGTGAATCGGGACAATCCCGACACGGAGCTGGATGACCTGGTGGTGGCCTTTTCCCAGCGGGGCACCCGATTGTTTGATCCAGTCACCGGTGCCGGTGTCGCGAACAACATCTGCTGGCCTTATAAACCCGTCCGGTTCGAACCCGAGTGGCCGATCAATGCGCCGCATCTAATCGTGGCTAGCCAGCAGGGAACGGGCACCATCGATCCGGCGCAGTTCTTGGACTGGCAGCTATATTTCCAAAATGACCCGGTCCAGCCCGGTTTCAATCCAAACGACGAACACGCGCTTCGCCTGCCATCCGGTGCGGCCGAAGCCGTCTTCGCCCTGCGGGATGACTTGGCCACTCCGGCGACGTCAGAGCCGTTTGTTCTGATTCGCTACCGGGATCCTGCCAATCCCGGCCAGTGGCGGTTCAGGATCTGGCAGGTCGTGGCCGAGGAGGCACCGTTCTTCTTCCGGTATCCCGCGCGCGCCGGGCTGCTGATTCAGGCGCCATTTCCCTTGAGCACGCTGGCCATCGCACCGCCGACGGTCGGGGTCTCGGGCCCCTACTTTCGTGATCGGAAGCTGTTCTTCTGGGCCCGCGCCGCGGGCGACGACGGAGGCGTCGCAGAGATCGTGATGCGTTACTTCTACCCAATGCAACCCGGCTTCTTCTACCCGGGCGCCAATCCGCCGACGGTCGGTGTGGATGTCCCACTCCTCGATCGGCGCGCGGGCACGCCGGGAACACCCATCGATATCCATTATGACGCGACGTGGCCGGCCGAGGTTCCGGAGTTGCGCGTCGGCGAGACGCTGGTCAAGCCGAAGAGCGGCCTGCCCCAGATCGCCGGGCAGACGAGTGTCGAGATTCTCTACCAACAATCCGTCGCCCAAAAATCAGTCTCCAGCGTGAGACTCATCGATCCGGTCCGAATCCGCAGTGTGCCATTGGCTCAGTTGCCGCCGGACGTCCAGACACGCAGCCGCGGTGGCAACCTCTATTTCCCGACCCTTCCACCGCATCTCGAAGGCCGCGTCAGTTACGATCCAGTGGCACACCTGCTTCGGCTTCAAGGCGAGTTTGTCGAGCCGCCCGCGGGCGAATCGTATCTTCTGCTGAATGTTCTCACGCCCAGAGACCAGGCGGTCCTCGCGGGGTTGACCGCCAACCCGGCGTGGCAGAAGGCCGTGGAAAAGCTCGCCGAGCAGGCCGTGAGCATTCTCGATGTGCCGCCGGATTCACCGGGCTTTGACTCGCTGGCGCTGACGGCGGGCGACGCGCTTGGGACGGGCTACGTAACTCTCGCGTTTGGCAACAGCACGAATCTGAGCGCCCCCGCCGAGCCGATCGGCCTGAGCATCATCCGGGTAACCTGCCCGCTTTACCGCGGGGAACTCAAGGTGATCGAATCTCCCAATCCGCTCGCCGAACAGCTCTCCCTCCGCCACAGCGGCGATTTCGCCGGCCGCCCCGGTGACTTCGAGTTCGAGTGGCGCACGCTGCCGCCCGTCGATGGTTTGCCGTCGCCCCTGCCGCCTGAACAATGGGTGCTGTTTCAGCCCAGTCCGGCCACGGGCATCGGCGCCGTCGACGTCACGCTCTCCGGCCCCGGACTCTACACGCTCAGCGACAACTATTTCATTGCCCGCTACCGCCGCGTCACCGGGACGAATCCGTGCGGTCCGGCGTTCAGCGCATGGACGGCTCCCATGCTGGCCGAAGGATGGATCAAGCGGGTGCTCGCCGGCATCGGCCCATTCGAGCAGCGAATCAAGGATTACCAGGACACCCAGGTGAACACCCTCATCAGCATGATCTCGCAGGCTGGCGCGCGTGCGGTCGGTGATGTGGCGCTCAACCTCGACGCGGTCAACCAGGCGGGGCTGATCGAGGTCTATGAAACCGTGCTCCGGCGCGGGATGGGACTCAGCATCGAGGGCGCACCCCCCGTCGACTATCCGCCGGCCAACGACGCCCTGCTCCTGGCCGCCGGGCGCCTCGCCGACCTTTATATGCTGTTGGGCAACGAGGCCTACGCTGATGCGGCCGACCCAACGATCGCGTTTGGCACCGATGACGGAGTGTACGGCTCGCAGGCGACTTCGCTGCACTGCTTCATGAACCAGACCGCATCGCTGCTCGAGGAGGAGCTCGATCTGCTGCGGGGGCGCGACAACTCCAAGCTGCCGAGCGTGCAAACCCATCCGGTCTATAACCGGCTCATCTGGAACTTCACACGGGACATCACCGGCGGAGAGGTGGCTTACGCCCTCAATTACAATATCCGCAACGCGAACGGGGATGTGGCCGGCGCGATCAACGAGGCGGACGCGCGACTGCTCTATCCCCAGGCGCATGGCGATGCGTGGGGTCACTACCTCATGGCCATCAAGAACTATTACCGGCTGTTGCGAAGTCCCAACTTCACCTGGGTGCCGCGCATTGAAGCCGTCATCGTGGGTGGCGTGCCTGTCTCGGTGGATTTCCTCGATGAACGCAAGTTCGCCGCCGCCGCCGCTGCACGGGCTCAGACCGGCGCAGAGATCGTGAACCTGACCTTCCGCAGCAGCTACATGGAGATTCCCGCAAAGCCATGGCAGACGCAGCCGGACACCGATACAAATCGCGCCTGGGGACTTGACGAGTGGTCCAGCCGTGCCGGGCAGGGGGCGCTGTTCGATTGGGTTGTGGCCAACGCCATTCTTCCGGACGTGGATTCGAACCCGAATCATACTGGCATTCAGAAGATCGAGCGCGCCAATATACGTGAATTGCCTGAAATCTCGGAGGCCTACCGCCAGATCCAGGATCAGGTGGACCAGGCTGACAGCGGACGCAATCCCCTCGGACTGGCAAACAACGTGGTTCCATTCGACATCGACCCCGGCGGCATCGCGACGGGCAAGACCCACTTCGAGCAGATCAACGAGCGCGCGAACGAAGCCCTCAAGAATGCCGTGGCCGTCTTCGATCACGCGAATGCCAGCACCCAGTTGCTACGGCGGCAGGCCGACGACGCGAATGACTTCCACCAGCGCGTTGTGGATGGCGAGGCCGACTTCAACAACCGGCTCATTGAACTCTTCGGCACACCCTACGCAGACGACATCGGGCCGACCGGAACGTATCCCACGGGGTATAGCGGTCCGGACATCTATCACTTGGATTACGTCGACAGCCCGGATATCCAGGGAATTTCCACCGCGCAGCAGCCGACGCTCACCTTCCGGTTGAGGGAAGTCGACGTGGTCGGCAATGGCGCGCTGACATCAAAGGTGGTTCCCGTCACGTTCAATTTTTCCGCGAACGGGTTTGGCCTGGAGAAACCGTCGACCTGGGTCGGTCAGCGGTCTGCGCCCGGCGAGATTCAGCTGGCGCGAAGCGCCTTGCTCGAGTCGTTGCGGCGCCTGGAACGTGGTGTGGTCGAATATGAAAACCTGATCGACAATATCGACGATGCGGCCCGCTCCTTGCAGGCCGAGTTCCGATTGAACGCAGCGCAGATCTCCATCCGGCAGGATCAGCTGGAGGAGATCGAAAGTCTGAACGTGGAGATCAGCCACAAACGCAGACTTGCCGGGACGCTGCGATGGTTCAATGACCTCGCAAAGATCGTGCTGGAAGGTGTAGCGGAGACGATCCCAGGGGTGGTCGGCCTGGCGACTGACGCGTTCTCTTTTGACCGGGCCTTCCTCCTCACCTCCCTTCGGGTCAGTCACCAGATGGGCGCGCTGGCGGCCGCCAATCTGGAATTGGAGGCGGCGGATTCGCAGGACGAGAAGAACGAGTTGGCGGCACTCACGGAACTGAAGCTAGCCACGGCTCAGGTCGGCTTCAACCAGCAGGAGCGCCTGCGACAATTGGAGCAGTTGGTCCGCAGCGAGTCTCCCTCCCGACTCGAGTTGGCCGCATTGGAGCAGAGTCTGAACCAGGCCCTGGGGCGCTACCAGGCAGCGCTCGGCCGCGGCCTTCGTTTGCTCGAGCAGCGGACCCGCTTCCGGCAGCAAACCGCGGCCCAAATCCAGACCTACCGCTACAAGGACATGGCCTTCCGCATTTTTCGGAGCGATGCCCTGCAGAAGTACCGGGCGCAATTCGACCTGGCAGCGCGCTATGTGTACCTCGCCGCCAAGGCCTATGACTACGAGACCTGCCTGGCTCCCGGCGACAGCCGCGGCCCGGGCAGCGCATTTCTCACGTCCATCATCCGCTCCCGTTCGCTCGGCCTTTTCTCGAACGGGAACCCGCTGCCGGGAAGCGGAACGGGCGATCCCGGGCTGACCGACCCTCTGGCGCGAATGAACGTGAATTGGAGTCTTGTGCTCAAGAGCCAGCTCGGATTCAACAACCCCCAGATCGAGACCGGCCGCTTCTCCCTGCGCAATGAATTGTTCCGGGTGCTGACCGGCCCCACGGGCAGCCAGCGTTGGCGGGAAACTCTGGAACGCTACGTCGTGGCGAATGTTCTCGAAATGCCCGAATTCCAGCGCCACTGCATTCCGTTCTCCACGGAGCCCGTCGAACCCGCCATTGTTATTCCTTTCGCAACCACGATCAATTTTGGCCTGAACTTCTTCGGCTGGCCGGCGGGCGGCGGCGACAACGACTACGACTCGACCAAGTTCGCCACCAAGATACGCTCGGTGGGAGTCTGGTTCGCCAATTACAACAATCTCGGCAGCGGGATGATCAATTCCCCCCGCATTTACCTCGTGCCGGTCGGGCTCGATGTGATGCGGGCACCCAGCCAGGGCCAGGCCTACGTGCGCGAGTGGCGCATCCTGGATCAGGCCATGCCTGTCCCGTTCCCGCTGCGCGGCAGCGATCTAAACAATCCATCCTGGATCCCCATCAATGACACGCTCCGGGAGGATTTTGCATCCATTCGGCGGTTCGGAAGGTTTCGCGCCTTTCACGACAGCGGGAATTTCAAGGTTGAGGAAACGATCACCGACAGCCGGCTGATCGGGCGCTCGGTGTGGAACACGCGCTGGCTCTTGATCATTCCGGCCGGCACGCTGCACACCGATCGCAACGAAGGCATCCAACGCTTCATCAACGGTGGTTTGCGTGCCGACGGCACCCGCGACGGCAACGGCGTCGCGGATATCCGGATATTTTTTCAAACGTATGCCTACTCGGGGAATTGAAACGCCATTGGCTGGCGTCCTTCTGAAATGCGTGATTACGCGACTCTAAAGCGCGATGGTAGTTCGCAGTGTGCCGGGCAGCGCGTCAGCGTCTTGGAGTGCGGTGGCTGGCGGGGAACGGGGCTGACACCGCTTTGGATGGCGAAGCAATGCACGAGACAGAGTAGGTCGTCAGCCCCCGAGAATGGACGTCTTCACCGCACCTCAATCTTGGCAATCTCGGCGCGAAAGCGGTGTGTGGCCCCACCTCTCATTCACCGCATTCCGAACCCCGCCGGTCGTTCGTGGCTTGCCGGTCGATTCGCGAAAGCCTTACGTCTGCGACTACAGTCAATCCTTGTCAGCGCTTTGCTGCCTGCCACTCTTTTCCTTTGCGGAAGAGCCACCGCTGCCGACAAAAGCGGCGTTTCTCCCAACGCCATCTCGCTTCCCAAAGGCCCCGGCTCGATCGAAGGGCTGGGCGAGTCGTTCCAGCCGTCGCTGAATACGGGCACGGCCAAGTACGGCATCGGCATCAAACTGCCGCCGGGCGTCGCCGGACATCAGCCAAGCCTGGGTCTCAGATACGAGGGCGGCGGCGGGAATGGGCCGCTTGGCTTTGGCTGGAGTCTTTCCATGTCCAGCATCCAGCGCCGCACGGACAAGGGCATCCCGACCTACGGCGCGGACGTGGGCTTCAAACGCACCGACGTGTTCATCAACGAATCGAAAGAAGAACTGGTGCCCCAAGCCGACGGATTTTTCTTCTGCAAGAATGAAGGCGCGTTCGTGCGCTACCGCTTTGTCCCTTCCGCCGCAAATCCGGCGAAGGAGGGTCACTGGGAAGCCACCGCCTCTGACGGCACGAAATTGCTCTTCGGACTTACCGCGTCGAGCCGCATCGAAGAAACTTCCAGCGCACGCACCTTTTCCTGGCTGCTGGAGCGCGAGACCGACACGCGCGGCAACGTGATCGAGTACGGCTACCGCTCCTTCACCAACGCGGAGAATCTCAACCAAAAATATCTCGCGACGGTTCGCTACGGGCCGGGCGCGCCGCCGTGGACGAGCTTTCATTTCGTGACCTTCTCATATGAGGATCGCCCCGATTGGTTCGAGGATGGCCGCGCGGGATTCCTGGTGCGAACCGGCAAAAGGCTGAAGACGGTGTTTGTCGGCACGCAAGGCGTTCAACTCGCCCTCCATTTGGCGGGGGACTTCGACGGCGACGGCAAGACGGATTTTTTGAACCGCCGTTATGATCTCGACTATTTGCGCTACGCCGGCAACGCCTCGCATTGGTCATTGCTGGAAAAGGTGACGCTGGTCGGCGCGGACGGCGTGACGGCGCTGCCGCCGGCGCGGCATCGCTACACGGTTTGCCACCCGCCCGTCGAGTTGTCCGCGAAAGATCACCTGCTCGGCACCATCGCCGAGCCTGCGGCGGTGATGGACAACGAATTGGTCGAGTTGATCGATCTCAACGCCGACGGCCTGCCGGACGTGTTGCGCACGCAGGCGGGCGGCGGCGCCCATACGGTGTGGGTCAATCGCGGCCCGGTGGCGCAACCCGACGGCCCTTCGGCAATTTTATGGGCGACGCCCACCGCCGTCGATCCCGGCAACGGCAGCGCCTGGAACTTCGATTTGAGTTCGGACCAGACGCACCTGGCGGACATGGATGGCGACGGCCTGGCCGATCTGGTCCGCAAGGGCAGTGACGATTCGGTATTTTTCTTCACCAATCGCGGCAAGCTGGGGTGGGGCGAGCGCCAGGAAATGGCGCTGCAGGATTCCTCGCCGCCCGCGCCGTTTGGCCGCGACAACGTTCGCCTGGCCGACCTGGACTTCGACAAGCGCATGGACATCATTCAAAGCGTGCTGGTGGGTGACGGCGTGCTGTATCGCATCTGGTTCAACACCGGGAACCAAACCTATTCGCGCGCCCTGGTCGTCTCGCCGCTGGTTGGGTTCGACTTCGCCACGCCGGGCGTGCAGATCGCCGATTGCAACGGCGACCGCGTGCCCGATCTTTACCGCATCCAACCCAATTCGCTGGTCGCGTTGGCGGGACTTGGTTATGGCCAGTTCGCCGAGGCAAAGATCATTCCGTTGCCGGACATCACGCTCGACGATGAGCAACTGCGAAAAACCAAACTCGCCGATATCAACGGCGACGGCCTGGCCGATCTGGTGCTCGAACGCGCCAGTCCCGGCGAATGCTGGTATTGGCTGAATCTGGGCAACTACACCTTCAGTCCGCGCAAGCGGATCATCGACCTGCCGATCACGACGTCTCCGACCGCCGCCGTGCGCTGGGCCGATCTCAACGGCAACGGCACCACCGACCTCATTTACGCGGACAGCCAGGGCATTCCGCGAATTCAAGCCGTGGAAATCGGCGAGCTGTTGAACTGCGCGCCCGCGCCGAACATGCTTTTGGAAATCGACAACGGGATTGGCCGCGTTACGCGGATCGAGTATGCGCCGTCCACCCGGTTCGCGCTTGAGGACGAAGCCGCCGGCAAACCGTGGCCCGATCCTCTGCCGTTCCCGGTCACGGTCGTGGCCAGTGTCACGGTGTCCGACTCGCTCGGTCACGAATACGTCACGCGAATGCGCTATCACGACGGCTATTATGATCCGGTGGAGAAACAGTTCCGCGGCTTCGCCCGCGCCGAGCAAATCGACGTGGGCGATCCAACCGCGCCGACGCTGGTGAGCCGCTCGTATTTCGACGTGGGCCGCGCGTTCGAACCGATGAAAGGCCGGCTGTTGCGCGCGACCATCGAGCAAACGGATGGAAAAGTTTTTTCCGACGACGTCACCACTTGGGTCAATCCGCCGCGGACGTTGATGGTGGGAACCAACGGCGAGGCGGTGCGTTACGTGCATCCGGTGTCGAGCATGAAACAGATTTTGGAGTTGGGCCAGGGCGTGCCGCGTAAGTTGGAAATGGAGTCGGCTTACGACAATTATGGAAATCAAACCCGCGCGATCAATTACGGCATCGTCGAGGGCACCAATCGCGCCGCGTTCAACGACGAGCGTGTGACCACGACGGAGTATGCCTTGAATACCAACGCGTGGATCATCCGCGCGTCCAAGCGCCATACGGTGCAAGACGAAAAAGGCGCAGTGATCGCAAGGAGTGAATCGTTCTACGACGACGAAACGTTTTCCGGAAACAACTTCGGCGTGATAACGATCGGGAACCTGACGTTGAAGCGCGACTGGATCGATCCCGCGAACGAAACGGCCTTCGTGCAATACGGCCGCACGAAATACGACGCTTTCGGCAATCCCATCGCGGTGTTTGATCCGCTTTCGGACGGCACCGGCAATGCCGCTCAAGGCCACTTTCGCGAAATGACGTTCGACAGCCGGTTCCATTCGTATCCGATCCGGGAAACCATCCACGTGGGCGGCGGCAAACCGGACCTCGTTTTTCAGGCGGCTTACGACGAGGGCCACGCCACCGTCACGGCTTCGACGGATTTCAACGGCCACACGACGACCTACGGCTACGACGGCCTGGCGCGCCTGGCGCGCGTCGTGAAGCCGTTTGACACGGAAGCCTTCCCGACGACCGAGTACGACTACGCGCTGGCCGTGCGGGTTCCACTCCCTGGGGGAGGGGGCCAGAGTACGGGGATCGTCAACTTCGTCGAAACGCGCGCGCTCGACCGCGCGCCGGAAACACCCGGCGCCAAGCGCGACCATTATCTTATCTCCCGTCAGTTCACCGACGGCCTGGGCCGCGCGCTCCTGTCCAAGACCGAAGCCGAGCCGGCGACCGGCGGTACCGCGCCCCGTGTCACGGTCAGCGGCGCAGTCCAGTTCAACGCGCGGCAGAAGCCGGCTTGCGCGCTCAGTCCGTTTTTCACGGTGCGGGGTGCCTCGCTGGAGGAATTGCTGGCTTTTGAGAACATCGAGGAACCCGGATGGCAAGGCCTGTTTCACGAGAATGGCAATTTGATTCCTCTCAACCTCGCTGCCGCTCACCGTGCCCCGACGGTGTTCGACGCCACGCTGCGCGCCGTGCGCACCACCAATCCCGACGGCACGTTTACACGGGCGGCTTTTGAGCCGCTGATCACCAAAACGTACGACGAAAATGACACCGACCCCGCGTCGCCGTTTTTCGACACGCCAATGGTGCAATACGCCGACGGCTTGGGGCGCATGATCCGCGTGGATGAAGTCACGCGCTTGAATGACGATGGCACGCCCGCCGCGTCGCTCAACTCCTGGAACACGCGCTACGAATACGATTTGAACGACCGCTTGACGCGCATCACCGATTCGCAGGGCAACGTGAAAGTGATGCACTACGACGGGCTGAGGCGGAAGTTGTCCATGAACGATCCCGACGCAGGCGTTTCCACCAATCGCTACGATGCGGCGTCGAATTTGATCGAAGCCGTGGACGCGAAGGGCCAGCGGATCACGTACACCTACGACGGGATCAATCGAATGCTGACGGAGGATTATCACGACGAAAACTCCCCGGAGTTTTCATACCACCGCTCGCCGGACGTGATCTTCCACTACGACGCGCCGGCAGCTTCCTTGGATCAAGGCGACGGCACGCGCGCCACGGCGCGCAACACGAAAGGCGCGGTGGCCTACATCGAAGACACGACAGGGGAGGAGCACACCTCTTTCGACCCGCGCGGGCGAGTCGAGTGGACGGTCAAGCGCGTCCTTGATCCCGAACCTTCTGCGACGCTCGAACCCGCCTCCGCAACGCTGGTGAGCTACAGGACCGCGTTCGAGTATGACTCAATGGATCGCGTCACACGCTTGATTTACCCGGACAACGACGAGGTGACGTATCGGTATAACGCACGCAGCCTGTTGGAGATCATCACTGGCGGGCCGAGCGGCAGCATCCTTTCGGGAGTGGGTTACCTGCCGTCCTCGCAACAGGAGCGGATCAATTATGGCAACGGCGTGCGCACGACTTACGCCTACGACAAACGCGCGCGCCTCACGCGCTTGAACACCCTCGCCCCGCCGACGGGGGGCAGCCAGGGCGAAGGGTTGATCGACTTTGCCTACACGTTCGACAACGTCTCGAACATCCGTGAAATCCGTGATCAACGCTCGCTCGCCGCCGTGCCCGCCGCCGACAAACGGCGCAACACGCAGACTTTTGCCTACGACGACCTCTATCGCCTGACCCAAGTCCGATACAATCCATCAACTCTCAACCCTCAACCCTCAACCAATTTCATCAATTATCGCTACGACCGGCTGGGCAACATGCTCGCGCAAACCAGCGACATCGTGCATTTGGACAAGGGCCGCTCGGTTACGGATCTCGGTGTGATGTCGTACGGCGGGGTCGCTGGTCGCATGGGCCGCATCGGTCGCAACCCCGGCGATCCGCCCGGCCCGCACGCGCTCTCGGAAATCCGCAATCCACAATCCGTAATCCGTAATTATCGGTACGACGCCAGCGGCAGCATGACCGAGATCGATGGCCTCCGCTGCACCTGGGATTTTCTCGACCGATTGGTCGGAGTTGAAGACGACACGATGCGGGCGGAGTATCGCTACGACTTCACCGGGCGCCGAATCATCAAGCGCGTGACGCCCCGCCCGCCACCGCCCGCCGCGCGGCCATCGGCCAGTCTCTACCCCAGCGAACAATTCGAAGTCCGCGAGCACAATCAACCCACGAAGTACGTGATCAACGGCGGTACGCGCGTCGCTCGCATTACCGGTTCGCTCTCCTCGCACGCGCGCCTCCAACGCATCCGGGTTGTTCCGGGATGGAATTTGATCTCGCTCGCGGTCACCGCCATTGATCTCGCCGGCCAATTCCAACAAAGCTCCGCCGGCTTGCCCTCGCTGGTCGGCGCACTCTACCGCTGGAACCCTGCGAACGGCGATTATTCCACCGTGCTGCTTGGCCAGACGGTTCCTGTCGGCTCCGTGCTGTGGGTCAAAGCGAGCACCAACGCGACGCTGGCAGTCACCGGCAACTACGCCGAACCCGGGCATCAACCCATGCCGGCAGGCGGCAATTTTTTTTACAGCGCAGGATTGGAAGTGCTCCCGCTCCTGGGGGAAAGGGCCGGGGTGAGGGCGGACGTGGCGTTGTCGCATTTCGACGGCTTCACTCAACGATGGCAACAACACCTGCCGTCGATTCCGTTCTCAGATTCTACTTTTCCAAAATTCCTTTCCCCTGGTGCCGCGATCTTCGCTCACGTCGATTCGGCTGGCGAAGTGATGGCGCCGGAAGCCACTCTCCGCATCCTTTACTACCACCAAGACCACCTTGGTTCTTCGGGCGTGATGACCGACGCTGACGGCGCGCTCGTCGAAGAGACGGCTTTTTATCCTTTCGGTGAAGCTCGCAACGAACATCAGCCGCGGCAGGTCGAAGATGTGTACAAGTTCACCCAAAAGGAACGCGATCGGGAGAGTGGACTGCACTATTTCGAGGCGAGATTTCTGGCCAGCCTGCGGGGAAGATTTCTTTCCGTAGATCCCAAGTACGCGGCTCTCGAAGCCGCGACGCCCGATCCACAACAACTGAACTTGTACGCCTACGCGCGTAACAATCCTGTCCTCTACGTTGATCCAACCGGTTTAGGCGAGCTTGGCTATGGAGAAGAAGGTCTTACTCCTGACTACGGACAAATAGGAGAGCATTTGAAAAACGATGTGGAAAGAGTCGATTGGGACCGCGTCGGTAATGTCGCCGGCGGAGCCCTCTTGGCGGCCGGCGGCGTGGGGGCTTGTGGCACGTTAGTGGGGTGCGTGGTCGGCGCGCCAATGATCATGGCGGGTTCGGATCGAATCGCCGCGGGGCTTACGGGTGGGGATACGAGCCTTCCGGCTGATTTCCATACCGGTATGGATTACGTTGCAACGGTTGTGGGAGGCTACCAACTGGCGACTGCTGTTGCCCGGGGGGCGGCGGCCGGGTCTGCCAATACGGGCGCACGTGGAGGGGCACGATCCGCCTTTGACCCCCTGGCCGACACCCAAGCTGGGGGACCGTTTGCCGACACCGCGCCGATGGGGGGCAACGCCCGTGTGGCTTTCAATAGAGCACCGACGGGGAAGTCCGGAGCTGGTAGCATGGGGGGAAGCGGCGGCAGGCCTTTATCAATCGGTGAACCTGGTGCTCCTATGCCTCTTGGGCTAGCGCGGGTTCGGCTGGAGGCCTACGGTGCGATCCTTGACCGGCAGAAAGCGGCCCTCCGTGGGATGCAAGTAATAAGTTTGAACGAGGGCCTGGCACTTCGGTTTGCCTTTGAGCAGGCGAACACGATATGGAGAGCGACATACGGGACGGCACCTCCTATTCGCTAAAGGCAAAACTTGCGCTGCACGCCGCACAAATTATGAAGTGAAGGGGTCAGTTCTTGAGATTGCAAACGTAACGGAAACGGGTCAGTTCTTGGTATTGATAACTGGTAAGGGGTCGCAACGAATTACAGTGAGAACGCAAAAAGAAAACGAGAGATAAGCTTACTCTATGGCCGAGCGAAAACCGCCAACGAATGCTACCCGTCTAGCCAAAATGACAGTAAGCCTGTCACTTTATGTCACTTTATCTCTTAACTCCAATTCGGAACCCGCAATGAAAGTCGCAACCCTGATTGCGTCATTGCTTCGGGCCGCCGCGAAGTATTAGAAATAGGCCGTGCCCACTACGGAGCCCAATGACCAGCACCCGACTGCCGAGGGTCGGTTTGCCTCCACGCACTGGAGCGTCGTGCTGGCCGCAGCCCGGACCGCTTCGCCGGAGGCGGAGGCTGCGCTGGAGAAATTATGCGTCGCATATTGGTATCCGCTCTACGCCTACTTGCGCCGCAGCGGCCACGCTCCGCACGAAGCCGAAGACCTCACTCAGGATTTTTTCGCCAGCCGAATCGTCACGAAGCGCATCTTTCAAGGCATCCAACCCGGCGCCGGCCAGTTTCGTTCGTGGCTGCTGACCAGTCTGCAAAACATGGTTAAAAATGAGTGGGAGAAAGCACGGGCGGTCAAACGCGGCGGCACACAGCCGCATCTCCCGCTCGACTTCCAATCGGCCGAAGGCCGCTATGTTGCCGAGCCCTCCCATAATCTGACGCCCGAGAAGCTCTATGAACGAAGCTGGGTGCTCACGCTGCTCGACCTCACCGTGGATCAGCTTCAAGAAAAATATCGCCAGGACGATAAAACGGTTCTATTCGAAGAGTTGAAGTTGTTCCTTCCGGGCGAACACAGCACCCGGTCCTATGCGGAAGTCGCCGCCCGACTGGGCAAGAGCGAGGACGCCATTAAGATGGCGGTCAGCCGGTTGAAGAAGGAATACGGCCAGTTCCTGAAAGCCGAGGTCAAACGCATGACCGTCGATGTCGGTGAAAGTGACGACGAACTGCGTGGCCTGCTCAGCGCACTGGGCGATTGAAAACATTTGTTGTTACTCTGGGCCGGTTTTCCTGTTGGGTTTGAGTGAAGTGGGCGAGTTAACTGCCATGTCGACAATCCGGGTTTGTTCGGAATGTGGTTTGCCGATCTCCAAGTCGTCGCGCGATGGGTTTTGTCCGCGATGCCTGATCGACCTAGCCCTGAAAACTGAAAGAGAAACTCAGGTCGTGCCGGCTTCACAGAACGTTGTTTCCAATCCGACCGTCGGTGCCATGGGCAACTACGAGTTGATCGAACAAATCGGCCAGGGCGGAATGGGTGTGGTTTACAAGGCTCGCCAGCGAAACCTGAACCGATTCGTCGCGCTCAAACTGATGCGCTCCGGTTCGTGGGCCACGGAAGCCGAGATCAAGCGGTTCCGCAGCGAAACCACTGCGGCCGCCACGCTCCAGCACCCAAACGTCGTCGCCATCCACGAAGTCGGCGAGCACGAAGGCCGGCACTATTTTTCCATGGATTACATCGCGGGCCCGAGCCTCGCCGAAGTGATCAATCGCACGCCATTGCCGGCTGGGCGCGCCGCGCGTTACGTGAAAATAATTGCCGAAGCCATTCACCACGCGCATCAGCGCGGCATTTTGCATCGCGACCTCAAGCCGGCCAACGTCCTCGTCGACACCGACGACCAGCCGCGCGTTACCGACTTCGGCCTCGCGAAGCACATCCAGGTGGACTCCGACCTGACGGTTTCCGGTGATGCCATGGGCACGCCCAGTTACATGCCGCCTGAGCAAGCTGCCGGAAAACGCAGGGAAATCGGTCCGGCCAGTGACGTTTATTCGCTCGGCGCAATTCTCTATGACCTGCTCACGGGCCGCCCGCCCTTCCGCGCGGATACGCCGGTGGATACGCTGCGCCAGGTGCTCGACACCGAGCCGGCGCCGCCCCGTCTGCTCAACCGCAAAGTCCCGCGTGATTTGGAAACGATCTGCCTGAAGTGCCTGGCCAAAGCGCCTGGTCAACGCTACCCGTCAGCGCAGGAACTGGCGGATGATCTGGGCCGATTTCTCAAGCAGGAGCCCATCCATGCCCGGCCGGTTGGTTGGCTGGGCCGGGGCTGGCGCTGGTCGCGCCGCAATCCGGTGGTCGCCGCGTTTTGCGGCGTCATGGCGTTGCTGCTGATGATGGTGGCGTGGGCCGCACTGGTTCAGCGCGCGTATGCACTCGATAACGCCAAAGAAGGGGCCTCCGTAACGGCTCGTCTGGTTGAGGTCGAGTTGCAGCCTCTCAGAGAGACTGTGAACGAGTTGGCTTCCAATAGGGAATTGACACAACCCATCGTCCGCAAGGACTTGGACGCGCTGAAAACACTATTGCAGGCGACTCTCGACAAGCATCAGGCGAAGACGCCCCCGTGGTTGCGGCTCCAGAACTGGGTGATCATGACACCGGAGAGCACGCTGATCTTACGTTGGCCGGACGCAGACCAGAGGAACATCAAGCAGCGCAAGGAGCGGGACTACTTCACAGGGGCGACCAATCTCGCAGCCAGGGACGGCATTGGCTCGGTGTACTTGTCAAAAGCCTACCAGAGCCTTGAGGATGATCTTTATAAATTTAGCGTCAGCCAGGTGGTTCGGGACACGAACTCAAATTTCATCGGCGTCGTGGCGCTCATGGTCAGCCTGACAAAATTTGCGGGAGAGGCGCTTGGACCAAGGACCGCGGGGCGCGAGGTTGTTTTGGTCAGCGAATGGGACTCGTCTCGACCGGGGCAGGAATCGTCCTCCCAATCGCCCTCGATCGAACGCGAATTCCGGATTGTGTTTCATCCCACATTCGGAATGAGCAACCAAGTAGCGTCAATCTCGCATCCTTATCTGGAGCGAATGACCCACTCTCCCGCAGTCGACCCGCTCGGCGATTCCTTTTATCGCGACCCGATGGCCCGGCAACATCCCAAATTCGGCGGCTGGTGGCTGGCGGGTTTCGCCAGTGTGCCGGATACGAAGCTCACTGTGATCTACCAAACCCGAGATTGGGTGCTCAACGCCGTTTCCATCGCTGGCGTGATCGTTGGCTCAGTCGGGTTGCTGTTTCTAGTCTCGTGGTTTGCGAAGCACCACCGCCGTGCACAGGGAGCGCCTTGATCAAGCGCTGGAACACTGCGGTCGGTTCGCGAGGCGGTGGCACAGAATCCCGACCCGGCCCCGTCACGTCCGAGCCTTACGCTGCGGTCCAGTCGATTTGAGTTCATACCCGCCCTGCGAATCCTCAGACGATTCACGGGCGCCCGCCGTTTTCCTGTTACCTGCTCGCGGATTTCCGGTTGCAGGGGGTGAAAGGCAAATCCGGATGCGTATGAATACAATTACCACACATCAGACACTCGATATCGAAGGGGAAAAGAAGTCCCCCGGGCAGATCCAGTCTAAAGCAGTTGGTGCTCTAGCGCTCGGGGGCCTTGGGATTCTCCTGATGCTCTATGCCACGTAATGTTTGACCCGATGGAGAATAGGAACGCCGCTACGACACCACTTTCGCCGAATGAACAACTTCCCCAACTCCTCGGAGCTGCTTTGAAGGCCCGCGAATCGTCGTGGCAGCCGAGGTTGTGGCGCGTCGCATAGTTCTGTGGAACTAGAGTCAGATTTGAATGTGGAGGAACGGGAGGGATTTTCTGGTTCTGAACGGGACTGGATTGCGAGTTGTGTGGGTAGGCTATTTCATAATCGCTGCGGGAAGTAATGGCGGAGCGGCC
>CAMDJH010000115.1 GCA_945900455.1 Akkermansia muciniphila | reverse complement strand
CGAAGGAGCCCAAATCTTCTGTCGGGTACGGAGTTATCTTTCTACCTGCAGGAAAAATGATCTCGCGCCGACTCAGGCCCTACAAATTCTATTCTCAGGACACCTTCCGGATTTCATCGCTAAACTAGAATAAGTGCTGAATAGTTACGTTTTCAGTTACTCGTTCGAGCCGCCGCGCTGCCCGGGCTGGATGCTCTGAAACGTCTTCATTTGCAACTTCTTGTTTTGCCGGTCGCGGTGTTTTTGAATCAGCTTGCACGTAGGGGACGCGAATTTGCGGACAGATGGTTTTTCATTTTATGAACCCGCTTGACTGCGCGGCGAGTGATGGTCGATCGCAATTGCTTCACGGCTTTGGCGAACGCCGCGCGCAATGTGTGGTCGCGGCTCGCGGCAAAAACATCGGGGCCGGGCGTGACCAGGTGAACGTTTACCTGATACGCAGGGCTGGCGTTTTCCAGCCGCACGAGCCGGATGTTGGCTTCGTCGATCTGCCGCGCCTGTCCGAGGTCAAAGATTTGTTTTTCAACCCACGAATCGAGGTTGTCCAAGGAACGGAGGTTGAGGTGTTGCAGTGTTAGCTTCATGATGTTTGTCTTTATATAGTTGTTAATGGTGAGAGTTAATCCCGAGAACGGTTGGTTCCGGCGAGCAGCGGAAGCAGATGCCAGAGAAAATAAGCCAGCGAGGTGATGAACGCCGCCACGTAGGTCCACGCCGCGGCATCGAGAACGCGCTTCACGCCCGTCGCTTCTTCACCGGGCGAGATGAACCCGAAGTCCGCCAGCACGGCCTTGGCGCGGCGCGAAGCATCGAACTCCACCGGGAGCGTGACGAGATTGAACAGCATGATCACACCCCACGCGCAGGCCATCACCAGTGCCCCGGTCAGGGGCGCGATCACTCCAGTGAAAATGCCAAGGAAAGGCAGGAACATCACCACGTAGTTGGCGTAGGTCGTGATACCCACGGCCGCCATGCGCCAGTACAACGGTTTGTAAGCGCGTGCGTGCTGAATCGCATGGCCACACTCGTGCGCGGCCACACCGAGCGCGGCAGGCGTGCGTCCGAAATAGTTCGCTTCGGACAGCACGAGGCGCTTGTGAAGCGGATCGTAATGATCCCCGAGCATTCCTTCAGCGTGCGTGATCTCGACGTCGCGAATGCCGGTGCGCCGGAGGATTTCCGCCGCCACCTCTCCGCCGGTGACCCCGGAGCGGACTTCGCCCTGGTTGTAGCGGTTGTAAACCGCCTTCACGCGCCACATCGCCCACAAGGAGAGCGCCATCGTTCCGATAAACAGAATCCAAATCATATCGTACCTTTCGTTTTGGCGCCGGGCCGGTGATTGCCTCTGAACCACCACGGTCTGGCGTTGACGTTGATAGCATCGACGAGAGGTGGGCGATGGACTAATACGCGATTCCGAATGGACTCATAGGTTAATCCGAAGCATCATTGCCGCATGACGGAATGGCTGAATTACCACCACCTGCGCTACTTCTGGAACGTTGCGAAAGAAGGCAGCGTCTCTCGGGCCGCCGCGAAGCTCCACGTTTCGCAGCCCTCCATCTCCGAGCAGGTCCGCGAACTGGAATCAGCGCTCGGTGAAAAACTTTTCCGCCGCGAAGGCCGCAACAACAAACTCACCGAGGCGGGGCAAGTTGTATTCGGTTTTTCCGAGGAAATCTTCGCGCTCGGTCGCGAGATGATGAACGCCGTGAAGCAACGCCCCGGCGCAAAGACGCTGCGACTCTACGTCGGCGTCGTGGATTCCTTCCCCAAGCTGGTGACCAACGAAATTCTCAAGCCCGTCTTCTCCCTGCCGCAAACCGTTCATGTGATTTGCCGCGAAGGCAAAATGGAAGATCTCCTCGCCCAACTCGCCGCGCATCGGCTCGATATTGTCCTCGCCGATGAGCCTGCTTCGAGCAGCGTAAACTTCAAGACCTACAACCACCCGCTCGGTGAAACCGACACAACCTTTTGCGCGGAGAGACGGCTCGCGACGCGCTTGAAGCGCAATTTCCCGAAATCACTGCACGAAGCCCCGGCGCTGTTGCCCTCTGAGAACACGCCTTTCCGGCGCGCCCTGGAGTCGTGGTTTCGTTCGCAGCGCATCCAACCGGGCGTGGTCGCCGAGTTCGAAGATCTCGCGCTGATGAAAGTCATGGCCTCCGAAGGTCGTGGTTTCATTGCCGTGCCGAGCGTCGCGGTGAACGAAGCCCGTGAACGCTACGGCTTCCAGGTCATCGGCAAGGCCGCGCAATGCCGCATGCAATTCCACGCCATCACCGCCGAGCGCCGCATCGTGCATCCCGCGGTCGCCGCAATCTCTACTCAGGCACGGCAAATCCTTGAGTGAACGATCATACGAATGCCTATCCAATGTCCCGACCGGGACATTTTACTTGTCAACGGACCCGGGACTACGCGGCTGCCAGGACTTGTACCGCGTAATTCCGGTCGGGAAGCGCCCGATGAAGGCATGGACCCGTTTACAGCAGGTGCGCGATGCCCCGTCCAGGTTGCTCGCGGTATCCGCGAGGTCCGAGTTCTAAGCCTTATCGGTTGGGTGCGGGTAGCAGGTCCACGCCGGAGTGATCGGAACGAATGCGGAGGCGAATGCAGCGGATCGAATTGCTCTGGGCATCTTCGGTGCGATGCCCACCACTGTTTAGATACGTGATAAACAGCGAACCATCCGGCAGTTCCATTGCCTTGCCGTACCCGTAGGCGTTATCCACGAGAAAGCCGTGGTTCCTCGCCGGCGCAATCCAAGTATGGCCACCGTCCCGGCTAAAGATCACCCGTAGTCCCCCGTGACCCGGTGCGTAGGAACCGTGCAGGCAGACGAGGGTGCCATCGCGCAGCACGTAAAGACTCGGCGCAAATAACCGCAGGCCGAAGGTCACGGGCGATGTCCAGCTTCGACCGTGATCGCGGGACCAGCAAATGTCTCCTTCCGGGCGCGCCATCATCACCAAGTGCCGATTGGGCAGTTCAGCCACGGTGACTTCCTGCAATTCATGCCCCGATTTGATCGTCGCGAGCAGCTTCCAACTCTTGCCGCGATTCGTGGATCGGAGCACCGCGGCCTGATCCGGTGGGCCGCTGGACGCCCGTCCATTGACCGCGATGAGCACAGAGCCGTCTTGCAATCGCACAAGCGGTCCGTCCGTTTCGTCGTAGGAAAACGGTGTCTGCAACGGGCGGCTTTTCTTTTCCCAGGTGCGTCCGCCATCGAACGAGCGGATGAGATGCACCCGAACCGCGAGCGGTGATTCTTTGCCCCAATCCCCATTCTCCGGCTCACCGGAGTATGTAAAAAATGAACTCAACAGCGTGCCATCGCGCAACTCCACGAATGCTGGATGCCGATCATCCGCGGGCGTATCAATCAACGTCACGGGCTTACTCCAGGTCTTACCCTCGTCGGTCGAGCGCATAATCATCGCACGCCCCCCGGTCGGCGCAACGATGCCTTTCGGCAAACCCATTTTGTAATAGTCCTCCAGCGTCTTGGCTGGATAACGCAGCGGTGTCGGCGCTGACGCATGCCAGTAGCCGGCATTAAAACCAACGAGCCAGTCACCGTTCTGGAGTCGCACAGGCGATTCCCAACCGACGAATCCGCCATACCCAGGGAACGGATCGGGTTGATTGACGCCCGGCCCCACCAATGTCGCACGGCAATCTTCGGGCCGCACCTTTGACTCGCCTCCGTCGATGATCTTCACGCTCGGACGGAGCGATTCAATCGAGTCCAAATACTCGGGAAATAACGCCAGCAAACTGTCGGCGAACATTCCCATACCGTGGGCATTGGGGTGGTTGATGGAATTCAACATCAAGGTCGAGTACGGAATGCCCTGCCGCCAGAGCCGCCCGTATCGCAATGAGGCGTCCGCCAACGCCAATCGATGCTTCGTCGCGAATTGCCGCAGTCCTTTCACGTAGGGCCGCGGATCCTCGTCAATTTCGCGCTCCTTCGTCAGGCCCATCCAATCCGGACGGACATAATGCGGCGTGAGAATGATCCACTCAGCGCCGATGGCGCTAAAATCCGCGAGAAGTTTTCCGTAGTGTAGCTCGACCTGTTCCCCGTTCAGTCCAGCATCGTTGACGAATTCCGACACAATCAGATCGGGCTTTTGCCCGAGCACTTTCTCGGTGTAGTTGTGTTCGCTACCGGGGGGTTCCCCAAGATAGCTGCGAGTGTTTCGTCCTCCCCATGCCTCAGTGACAAGTTCGATACGAGCGCGGGGGAAGCGCGCACGCAACCGGGTGACAAACTGATTCTGCCAGCCCTGATTTTCCCAGTCTGGGAGGTAACTCCCGACGGTTACGCTGTCGCCCCAGGCCAAAATCCGCAACGGCTGGCCGGTGCGCAATTTCTCCAGCGTCCGAGGAGCAAATCTTTCCACGGGCGACGGATCCTCGCGCGGCGGTTCTGGGTAGGTGGTTTCCAGAATTGGGAAAAGGTGTTCCGGCTCGAGTTTGGAAATACGACCGGGGAGGAAGATATTTGCCAGCCGCCGTTCACCCTGGCCGAGTGTCGGCGGAGCAGGCGCTGCGGATTTCGCCTCTCCAGGTCGGAACGCTATGCGCCCGTCCCGCGTGAGCACGATGGAATCCAGGCGTAGCAACCCGTGCCGATAGGTAGCGAACACGGGTTGCCCTTCCTTCAACGCACCGTTCGTGGATCGGCCAAACGTGCCCCACGAGAGATCCGCCTCGTAGTCCGTTCCCCGAATCAGCCGTGGCGCATCCAGTGCCGGTCCTGTTCGGAGTTCCAGGCTTTCCGGCTCGAGCAAATGCAAGGTGGTGCATTCCTGCGCGCGGACACCCGTCAGGGCAGCACCTTTCGCCCAACCGCCTGCCTTGGGGTTGAAGATGGGCAACGCCGTAAATCTCTCGGCGTTCACGGTGACAAACGGTGCGGGAGGAATGTCCACTGTGGCCGTGATGGCATGGCCATTCCGGTCGTGTGCACTCACGAGAACCTGCCAGTCCCCGGTCAACCGGAGGGCAGCGGGTTCCGGGGCGGATGCGGGCGCGCCCAGGGCCACCCCCACTCCGATGAACACCATGAGCAAGCTCGACAAAAGTACCGGGTTGGCACGGCAAACACATACGATCGCTCCGGATATCTGAGAATTCATGGGGTCAGTGTCACGAAGAATCCGCGTTTCGGCAAGGCAGCGACGCAACCTCTTGTGCATTCCCGATTGCCGGGCGATTCACGGAATACGGGATTGACCAGGATGCGATGGCGAATCGAAATGGCGCCTTTCCAGTGAAACAAATAGACAAATTCATGAGACGTCTCTTTCTCTCCCTCAACGCGTTTGTCGGCCTGCTGACAATTCTCCCGTTGCCGGCTCTGGGCGGTGAGACCATCACATTGCACACCCGCGCTCGAAGTCAATCGACGGTCGACACGAACTCGGTGCAAGTCCTCGAACAATCATTGCAATGGGATGCCGCACGCACCGCCGTGGTCGTTTGCGACATGTGGGACCGACATCATTGTCCCGATGCCACTGAGCGGGTGGGCGAAATGGCTCCACGCATGAACGAGGTGATCAAAGCCGCTCGACGCAAGGGAATGCTTATCATCCATTGCCCAAGCGATACCCTCAAGTTCTACGAGAATCATCCAGGCCGGAAACTTGCACAGTCCGCACCCAAGGTGGAGACTCTGATTCCTCTCCAAGGTTGGTGCTCGCGGAACGAGGTCAAGGAACCGGCGTTGCCCATCGATGATTCCGACGGCGGTTGCGATGGCTGTCCCGAGTGCCCTGGATACCGGGCATGGACTCGACAGCATCCCGCTCTCGAGATCATGGAGAGCGATGGGATCACGGACTCAGCCGAGGCGTTTTACCTCATGCGCCAGCGCGGCATCACCAACGTCATCGTCATGGGCGTGCACATCAACATGTGTGTGCTCGGCCGCCCGTTCGCCATCCGCCAAATGGTGGCACAAGGCCAAAACGTGGTACTCATGCGCGATCTTACCGATTCGATGTATAACCATCGCAAGGCGCCTTTCGTGTCCCACTTTCGCGGCACCGAGTTGGTGGTCGAACACATCGAACGTTACTGGTGCCCGAGTATCACCAGCACCGATTTCCTGAGCGGCAAATCTTTCCGCTTCCAGGGCGATGTCAAAAAACGAATCGTGATGATCATCGGCGAGAACGAGTATCACACCTGGGAAACACTGCCTGAATTCGCCCGCACGGAACTCGCCTGGCGCGGGTACCAAGTGTCGTATGTGTTGTCGTCGCCAAAGGATGGGGACCCGGATTTCAAGAACTTCGAAGCTATCAAAGATGCCGATCTGATCGTGCTGAGCGCGCGCCGGCGGACACCGCCGAAGGAAATGATAGCACTGCTGCGCGCCCACCTGGACGCAGGAAAGCCGCTGGTCGGAATCCGCACCGCCAGCCATTCCTTCGATGCGAAGCCAATGAGCGAGAACTTCGCGTCGTGGCACGACTTTGATGTGAATGTCCTGGGCGGACACTACGAGGGACACTACGGCAATAAGCCCCCAACCGCACCCCACACGCTCATTGAACAGATCAGCTCCAATGCGTCCCACGTAGTGCTCACCGGGGTAAAGCCCGCCTCGTTCCGGGTGACATCGCATCTCTATAAGAACAGTGGCTTGGCGCTCACCACCCTTCCCCTCCTGCGCGGGAGGGTCGAGGGCAAGGAGACGGTGGAACCCGTGGCTTGGGTCAATACGGCGCAGGATCGGCGCGTGTTCTATACTTCGCTCGGCAATCCGGAAGACTTCCAACTCGCCGCCTTCCGCCGCTTACTTCTCAACGGCATCCTCTGGTGCCTCCATGATCCCGTTCCACCTTCCGAGGCCAACCGGGCGAACCACGACACGTCCCGCTCCGCTGTCACGGCCGAAGTCAATCGATCTCAAGTCCCTTCCCCGGCGCTGGCCGCCCCGAAGACCGCACCGGCACCCAAGCTGGATCTTCCCCAGGAAGCCAATGCACCGGCCCTCAGTCCCGCCGATGCCCTTGGACGATTCCACGTCGCCGACGATCTCGAATGGGAACAACTCCTGGCCGATCCGCTCATCGCGCAGCCGGTTTTCCTAAATTTCGATGAACGGGGTAGGATGTGGGTGGTGGAGTATCGCCAATATCCGTCGCCCGCAGGTCTGAAGCTGGTTAGCCATGATAGTGTCTGGCGTTCTGTTTACGACCGGGTGCCACCGCCGCCCCCCAATCATTTTAAAGGAGCCGACCGCATTACCATCCACGAGGACTCCGACGGCGACGGCATCTATGAACGTCACAAGACCTTTCTCGATGGCCTCAATATCGTCACCTCGGTGGAACGCGGACGTGGCGGGGTCTGGGTATTGAATCCGCCATATCTTCTCTTCTATCCGGACGCCAACAACGATGACGTGCCCGACGGGGATCCGGAAGTCCGACTGACCGGCTTCGGCCTCGAAGACACCCACAGTGTCGCCAATTCCCTGCGTTGGGGGCCCGATGGATGGCTTTACGGAGCTCAAGGCAGCACCGTCACGGCAAACATTTTCGTCCATGCCGCCGATGGCACACCGAAGAATCTGAAGCCAACGTATTCCCAAGGGCAAAACATCTGGCGGTACCACCCAGAAAAACGCCTCTACGAAATCTTCTCGGAAGGCGGCGGCAACGCCTTCGGGTGTGAGATCGACAGCAAGGGGCGAATTTTCTCGGGGCACAACGGCGGCGACACCCGCGGATTCCATTATCTACAAGGCGCTTATCTTCAGAAAGGCTTCGAAAAGCATGGGCCGCTGTCAAATCCGTACGCCTTTGGCTATTTTCGGGCCATGGCGCAGGAAAGTGTTCCGCGCTTCACCCACAACTTTGTCCTCTATGATCACGGTGCCTTGCCGTCGCGCTACGCGGGCCGACTGTTTGGTGTCGAACCCATTCAGGGCCGAATCGTCGAAAGCGAACTCATTCCGGACCGATCGTCGTTTCGCACCCGGGATATCTCGCGTCCCGTGACCAGCGACGATCGCTGGTTTCGTCCAGTCGACATCAAAGTCGGCCCCGACGGCGCGATCTACGTCTGCGACTGGTATGACCAACAGGTGAACCACTTTCGCAATCACGAGGGCCGGATCGACACCAGCAACGGCCGCGTGTATCGGCTCAAGAAAAAAGGCAGCCAATCGGTCCGCCCGGAAGACCTTTCTCGTCTCACCACGGCACACCTCCTGGAACGTCTCGGTGATCCCAACCGCTGGGTGCGACAGACCGTATTGCGTCTGTTGGCCGACCGACGTGATCCATCGCTCCTTCCAGCGCTATCCTCGGCACTTCATTCTAACTCAGGTCAGCTGGCTCTCGAAACACTGTGGGCGCTGAACCTCTGCGGTGGACTCTCCGAGGAGGAGGCGCTCAAAGCCCTGGACCATGCGGATCCGTTTGTGCGGCTTTGGACGGTGCGATTGCTCGGAGACGCCCGGCGAGTCACTTCGAAACTCGCTTCGAAACTCAGTGCGATGGCGGGGACGGAGCCCAACCTCGAAGTGCGCAATCAACTCGCCGCGACCGCCAAGCGGCTGCCAGCGCGGGATAGCCTCGCGTTGGTAAGGGACTTAGCCCTTCGGTCTGAGGATACTCCCGACAATCGAATGCCGCTGCTCCTCTGGTGGGCGATCGAGGCCCAGTGCGAGGAACATCGCGACGAGGTGCTGAAACTCTTTGCGGAGCCGACCTTCTGGCGAAGCTCCCTGGTGGAAGACCACCTCCTCGATCGAACAGCCCGACGCTTTGCTCAGGCCGGATCGCGCCGGGACTTGCTAACGTGCGCACGACTCTTCGAGCTTTCTCCCTCCGTCGAACATAGCCGCCGCCTGATGACCGGCTTCGAAGCAGCATTCAAGGGTCGCGCGCTGGCTGGACTCCCGGACGCGCTGATCACGGCGATGGCACGCCACGGAGTAGGCTCAGCGGCTTTTGCGCTGCGCCAGGGTGATCCGCGCACGGTGCAACGAGCCCTTCATGTCGTGGCCGATGAAACCGCCTCGCGGGCGGAGCGCATGGAGTTTCTCGGAGTGATGAGCGAGGTGAAGGTGCCGGGGGCCCTTCCCGCGTTGAGACGCGCTTACCACGGAGTCTACCAGGATGATGGTCTGCGCAAAGCCATCCTGTCGGCATTCCAGAACTACGAGGATGCCGCCATCGCCGAAGTTGTGCTGAGCGCCTATCCCGCATTGGGCCGCGAGTCGCTCGCGACGGCACAGACCCTGCTGGCCAGCCGACCCAGTTGGGGATTGGCATTTGCCCAAGCGATCACCCGCAAGCAATCTGCGTGGCCCGCTCCCCCGATTAAAGCGGAGACCATTCCCCTCAACGTTGTCCGAAAATTGAAGCAACACCGGAATCCGGCGTTGCTCGCGTTGCTGGAAACAATCTGGCCCAACACCGGAAGTCCGACCACCGCCGACATGGAGAAGAAAATCCATCAATTGGCGGGAGTCATTCGCGGAGGCATGGGGGATCCTTATCAAGGGCGAACTCTGTTTCAAAACAACTGCGGCACGTGTCACAAGCTTTTCGGCCAGGGAGCCGAAGTCGGACCGGATCTCACCGTGCACAACCGGGCGGATTTGGAATCAATGCTTCTGGCAATTGTGAATCCCAGCGCGGAAATCCGGGAAGGCTTCGAGAACTATAACCTGGAAACCAAGGATGGGCGATCGCTCTCAGGATTCCTGCTCGAACAGGACCCTCAAACCATCGTCCTGCGCGGACTGGACAATCAGAACGTAACTCTGGCCCGGACGGATTTGGTGGAATTGAAGCCCGCCGGCATGTCGCTCATGCCCGAGGGATTACTCGACGGTTTCAATGATGAACAAACCCGCGCCCTGTTTGCCTATCTCCGCAGCACACAACCTCTTGTCGGCGAACCGCCTCGCCGTGCCACCCGTCCGTAGTGCTGAATCCACGGCAAGGGTTCCCCCTCCATGGCTCTGCAAAGCACACAAATAATACGGCTCTTTTTAACTTCGATGCCGAATCAATCACCAACGGCAAGTTCGGTTTCCAGAACAGACGCGGTGAAACGCCTCGGCAACGGCCGGCTTTGGTCGCAGACCATTCGCGCAAGTGTGCTGGGGATGTTGCTCTCTAGAATGACCTCGCTGACCGGGGCACCCGTTGAGTTCTCGCGCGAAATCGCCCCGATCCTGATCAAGCGCTGTTCGGAGTGCCATGGACCGGATAAGCAGAAATCGAAGCTGCGTCTCGACTCCCGCGCGGCGGCAATCCAAGCCGGACATTCGGGGCACGTCGCCCTCGTCCCCGGACAGCCCGAAGCGAGCGAAATAATCCGACGTGTCACCACCTCCGATCCCGACGACGTCATGCCTTCCAAAGGGGCACGGTTGACGGACCGCGAGGTGGCGGCGTTGCGACAGTGGATTCAGGAGGGAGCCATTTGGCCCGAGGTGGATGCCCGGCAACACTGGGCGTTCATCAAGCCCACACGACCGACCCTGCCCCCTCTCTCCAACCAACGATGGGGCCACAATGAGATTGACCGATTTGTGCTCGCTCGCCTCGAAAAGGACGGCTTGTCACCACAGATTGAAGCGGACCGGTACTCGCTCGCGCGACGCGTTCATCTGGACTTGACGGGACTCCCGCCGTCCGCAGAAGCCCTGCAGGCGTTCATGCAGGACCCATCGCCAGACGCTTACGAGAAAATGGTGGATCGTCTGCTGGCGTCACCGCATTACGGCGAACACATGGCACGGGGTTGGCTGGATTTGGCGCGATATGCCGATTCCAACGGCTATCAGGTCGACCTGGCACGTTCCATCTGGCCGTATCGCGAGTGGGTGATCAACGCCTTCAATCTGAACCAGCCCTTCGACCAGTTCACCGTCGAGCAACTCGCCGGCGACTTATTGCCAAACCCGACGCTCGCGCAGAAAATCGCCACGGGCTTCAACCGCAATACAAAGATCAATGACGAGGGGGGCGGTGACGCCGAGGAGTATCGCGTGAAAGCGGTCAAAGATCGCGTGGCAACAGTCGGGACCGCGTGGTTGGGACTGACGCTTAACTGTGCGGAGTGCCATACTCATAAGTACGACCCAATCTCTCAGGATGAATATTATCAATTCTATGCCTTCTTCAATAACACGACCGACGGCGGCAACTACAGCACCGCGCCAACGGTCGAGGTGCCCAAGCCCGACCTCAGTGATTCCTTCCGCTACGTAAGCAACCGTATCGATCGGACACGGATGGAACTTGCCGCCGCAGAGCAGAATTTGGCCGTTGAGCAATTGCAATGGGAGAAGTTCATTGCGAATCAGCCCGATGTCTGGCGCGTACTCGACTTGACCAATGCATTTTCCAACGGCGGTTCGAGCTACACCAACTTGCCGGACGGATCGTTGCTGGGTTACGGCGTGAACCCAATCTACGACACCATCACGGTGGATGCCGACACCCATCTGACCGGTATCACGGCCGTGCTGTTGGAGGTGTTGCCGGACCCGAGCCTGCCGAAGAACGGCCCCGGTCGCTGGGGCGCGACCGGCAATTTCATCCTCGACGAATTCTCGTTGACCGCCATACCCAAGTCGGGGCCGACGCCGACGGAAACTAACCTTTTTTTCTCCCGAGCCACCGCCGACTGGGAGCAGCGTTACTACCGCGCCCAACACGCCATCGACCGCAATCCAAAGACCGGCTGGGCCGTCGGTCCCCAGTTTGGTCAGCGCCATTTCCTCATTGCCGAACTCAAGAATCCCGCCGGCTTCCAGGACGGCAGCCGCCTGACGTTTCGGTTCGACCAATACCACGGAAGCAGCCACTGTGTTGGCCGCTTCCGTATTTCCGTTACCACCGAAACAAATCCCGCCTCGCTTTGGCCAGTCCCCCCGAACATCCGCCAGATCGCCGCGACGAATTCCGCTTGCCGGACTCCCGAGGAACGGCAACAGCTCGCCGCGTTTTATCGCCAAGCCTCACCGACGATCCGAGATTTGGAACATGAACAGTTTCGCCTGGATCAGCGGTTGAAGGAACTCGGCGCGCTGAAGTTCACGTCGCTCGTCATGACCGAACGGAGTGAGCCGCAACCCCGCCAAACTTACGTTCATGTCCGCGGCGACTTCCTCTCAAAGGGCAAGGAAGTCACCCCGGGAGTCCCCGCCGTTTTCTCGTCCCTGCCAACCGAGCATCCGACCAACCGACTTGCACTCGCCCGTTGGATCGTCGACCCGGCAAACCCGCTCACCGCTCGCGTGGCCGTGAACCGCTTTTGGGAACGCTGCTTTGGCACGGGACTCGTGAAGACGAGTGAAGACTTTGGCCGGCAAGGCGAGGCTCCGTCGCATCCCGAGCTGCTCGATTGGCTGGCGACCGATTTCATCGACACCGGCTGGGACGTGAAGGCCATGCAGAAATTGATCGTAATGTCCGCGACGTACCGCCAGGACGCCGCGACCGACGCCGTTCGCCTCGAGAAGGACTTTTACAATCGCCTGCTCGCACGCGGACCGCGCTTTCGCATGGACGCGGAAATGATTCGCGATCACGCGCTCGTCGTCAGCGGTCTGATGAACCCCAAGGTCGGCGGCCCCAGCGTCTACCCCTGGCAGGTTCCCAACCTGTGGAAGGAAATCGGTTTTCTGCGCCCCGAGATCGGCATGGATGAATGGCCCGCCAGCGAAGGTCCCGACCTTTATCGTCGCGCCGTTTACACTTTCTGGCGACGCGTCTGCACCTATCCGACGTTCGCCACTTTCGATGCACCAAGCCGCGAGGTCTGTGTCTCCCGACGCCCCCGCTCCAACACGCCGCTCCAAGCATTGGCGGGGCTCAACGAACCAACGCTGCTGGAAGCGGCCCGAGAGTTTGCCCGTCGGATCCTCACCGAAGGCGGCCCGGATCTCGACGCTCAATTGGACTTCGCTTTCCGCGCCTGCCTCAGCCGGCCACCGACTGCAACAGAACGTACTCGTCTCCGGGTCTTCTTCGATCAACAAATGAAAAGCTTTAATCGAGATCCACTCGCCGCGGAATCACTGACGCACGTTGGCCCCATCGAACGGCCCGTAGCACTCGATGCCCGCACGCTCGCCGCGTGGATGATGGTGGCGAATGTCCTCTTCAATCTCGATGAAACGTTGACCAAAGGGTGAGGGGGGGCAGTGGGCAGTAATCAGTAATCAGTAATCACTCCCCCCCTCCCCCCCTCCCATGTCCCCTCTCCCAAGACCATTGCTCGACCCGCTCCGGGCCAACACTCGTCGTCGTTTCTTGCAGCAGTGCGGCACCGGCATGGGTGCGCTCGCATTGAATTCCCTCATCAACGAAAAGCTTTTCGCTGTCGACCCCACGGCGCCCATTCTCGGCAAGCCGCATTTCGCACCGAAGGCAAAGAAAATCATCTACCTCTTTCAGTCCGGAGGACCGTCCCATCTCGATCTATTCGATCCCAAGCCGGAGTTGGCCAAGCGCGATGGCCAGCAGGTTCCCGAGGAGTTGGTCAAAAATATCCGCCTCGCCCAGATTGGGAAGAATGCCAAACTGCTCGCCTCTCCCTATAAGTTCGCTCGATTCGGCAGATCCGGCGTATGGCTCAGTGAACTGCTCCCGCAACTTCGAACCATCGTCGACGATGTGTGCTTCGTGCAGGGATTCTACTCGGAGGCATTCAACCATGACCCCGCCACACTCTTCATGAACACCGGCGCCCAACTGGCTGGCCGACCGGCCATGGGCGCGTGGTTTAGTTATGGCCTCGGCAGCGAAAACAACGACCTCCCCACATTCGTCGTTTTAATGACCGGCGTGGGTCAACCGCTCACCAACGCCTCCTGGGGCAGCGGCTTTCTTCCGACCGTGCATCAAGGCGTCACGCTTCGCTCGCAAGGGGATCCCGTACTCTTTGTCGGCAACCCACCGGGCATGGGAAGCCAGCGCCGCCGGCAGTCTCTCGATGTGCTCAAGGACCTCAATCAGGAGCGTTTTGACCTGCTCAGGGATCCCGAGATCCAGACGCGCATCGCCTCCTACGAAATGGCTTACCGCATGCAAACCAGCGTGCCTGAGGTGATGGACATCTCGAAGGAGCCCATGAAGATACACGAATCGTACGGCACTACACCAGGGCGCGCCTCGTTCGCCAACAATTGCCTTCTCGCCCGGCGGTTGGTCGAACGCGGCGTCCGGTTCGTCCAACTCTACCATCGCGGTTGGGATCACCACGGTGGCCCCGACGGCAATCTTATATTCGATCTCAAGAAGCGCTGTGCCGAAACGGACCAGCCGGCGGTCGCGCTGATCAAGGACTTGAAGCAACGCGGCTTGCTTGACGAAACACTGGTGCTCTGGGGTGGCGAATTTGGCCGCACCCCGATGATGCAAGGGTCACTCAAACCGGACCAAATCGGACGCGACCATCATCCCCACGGGTACACAATCTGGATGGCTGGCGGCGGCATCAAACCCGGAATTGTCCACGGGAAAACAGACGACTTTGGCTTCTACGCCACCGAAAATAAGGTGCATGTCCACGACTTGCACGCAACGATTCTCCACCTCTTCGGAATCGAACACACGAAGCTCACCTATCATTTCCAAGGCCGTGACTTCCGTCTCACGGATGTGCATGGCGAAGTAGTCCGGAGCATCCTTGCCTGAACAATCTTCCCCCGAAAGATGCCGACCATACGACGTGTCCTCGGATTCTTGCTCGTTACCCACTGGGCTCTCGCCGCCGGTTCATCCCTCGGCAATCCAGTCAGTCCGCCCCCGATTGGAGCCGTCCTTAAACGTCTCTCCACCGGCGAACCCACGAAGATTATCTGCTTCGGCGACAGCATTACCGGAGCGTACTACCACTCCGGCGGTGAGCGGGCCTGGTGCGACATGTTGGGCATCGCTTTGCAGCGAATGTATCCGCGAGCGCGCCTCGAGATTGTGAACGCCGGAATTAGCGGCAACACGACCGCCGCAGGTCTCGCACGGATGGAGAAAGACGTCATCGCCCAGCATCCGCACTTGGTGGTGGTCATGTTCGGCATGAATGACGTCGCTCGCCTGCCTCTCGATGACTTCACCGCCAATCTCACCACCATCATCCGTCGCTCCCATGCCGCTGGATCTGCTGTCATTCTTTGCACCCCCAATGCCGTCTACGAGAACCCCGATCGTTCTAGTGTAAAATTGTCCGAGCTTTCCAGCCGAGTTCGGAAGCTGGCGACGGAGCAGAATCTGCCCCTCGCGGACTGTTTTGCAGAAACAGGCGCTCTCAAGGACCGGGATCTCCTCACCTGGATGCTCGGGATGAGCGACGCGATTCATCCCAACATGAACGGGCACCGCGCGATGGCCGAAATAGTGGCCCACGCTCTAACCGGGCGTCGCCTCACGCTGGACCACGTTCCTCCACCGGCCAATGCCCTGCACCATTCGCTGGAGAAGCTGGAAACGGACCAGCCAATTCACCTCATCGCCATGCCGCCCTACGACCAGGCAATGGCGGCGGCTCTCCGCGAGCAATTCCCCAACGCGAAAATCCAAATCACTCCATGGCCGACGCAATCCAAAACACTCGCCGAGATTCGCGACTGGGCTCGGAAAGTCCGCGAACTCAAGCCCGATCTAGTTGTGCCCGCGATTCCAATCGCTGCCTCAGCGAATTCCGATGCGCAATTTATCGACCACTACGAATGGACCCTCAACGAGAGCTTCCCGTTTGCCGGCCGGGCATGGGACGTCGTCCCCGTGCTGCCGGCGCTGCCGCAGTTAGCAACCGCTGCGCAAAAACAGAATGCCGTTCTGGCGCGTGAGATTGTGGTCGGCAAAGATGTCCGATTCATCGACCTCCAGTCCCAAGAACCTCTTCTCAAAGTCCCCAGGACCGTTCAGCAAACGCTCTCTGCCTGGATTGCCGAGCAACGGCAGACGCGAGCAAATGCCTGGCCCGAGCTGCCGGCCGCCAATGGGACGCTGCTCCTGCCAGCCCAAGAGTGGCCCCAGCGTCCAGGGATGCGGCAGTTCAGCGTGATCATCCATTACCCAGGCGGAAATCGGGACAACGTGAAGGCGGAGACCGGCATCATGCTGAGTCTGCACAATTGGGGTGGCGAAGATTGTGTCGGGACCGCAGACCCGCAAACATTGGCGGAGAAGTTCAATGTGGTGGCGCTATGCGTTAATTATCTGCAAAGCGGCAAACGCGATTCCATCGACAGCCCCGAACCGTATGACTGCGGCTATCTCCAAGCGTTGGACGTCCTTCGCGCCGTCTGGTGGGTCCGGCAAGGATTGACCTCCAAAAAGATTCCGTTCGCCGCGGGCCGGATCTTTGCCGCTGGTGGTTCCGGCGGCGGCAATGTGAGCCTGATGGCCGGTAAACTAGCTCCTCGCACCTTTGCTTGCATCGTGGACGTTTGCGGAATGAAGAAGCTCAGTGCGGACATCGCGTTTCACCTGCCCGGCGGTAGCGACCTGAATGCCCGCTGGAGCCGCGACCCAGCCAGCGCCAATTATCTTAGCCCCGATGATCAGGACATTCGCTTCCCCGCTCACTCACGGCATCTCGACGTGATGAAACAGCTTGGCAGCACCTGCCGGACGATTGTGGTCCACGGCGTCGACGATACGACATGCCCCTTCCCCGATGCCGAGGAACTTGTGGGCAACTTTCATGCCGCCGGTCTGTCGGTGGATCCTCATTTCATCGGCAAGATGGACCTGGATGGCGAAGTCTTCGCCAGCAGCGGCCACTCTCTCGGGAATCGAACCAAAATTGTTCTGCAAGTCGCCGAAACGTTTCTCACTCCGGGTAGCCCCAAAGCTCTGGTTCATCCCGACAACAATGACTTCGACCTTCGCGACGAGCGGGTCCGCTACGAGACGCCCGGCGGCGAATTTGTCATCTCCTACGCCGCTGGGTTCCCGGTCGGCAGGTTCGAACCGCGTGCCCCAGTCCCCACCTACCCAGAGCATCAAGACCTCACTTACTACCTGGGCCGTTACGGGGAGCACCGAGCGATTGCCTCAGCGGCGGATTGGGCGGTTCGGAGAGCGCATATCATCTCCGCCCTCGAACGCGTTATGGGGCAGCTCCCTGGCGAGTCCTTTCGGCTGCCGCTCGATGTAAAAATACTCGATGAAAAAAAGGACCATAAACTCATCCGTCGAAAACTGAGCTTTCAAAGCGACCCCTTCGACCGCGTCATGGCCTGGATGCTGATACCCGCAGGCGAAAGTGGAAGGAAATACCCCGCGGTGCTTTGCCTGCATCAGACGGTGCCGCAGGGAAAGGATGAGCCGGCGGGTCTGGCCGGATCCGCGAACTTGCACTACGCCCAGGAGTTGGCCGAACGCGGCTACGTCACGCTCGCTCCCGATTATCCATCCTTCGGCGAACACTCCTACGACTTCGCTCAGCCGGAGTTTCCCAGCGGCAGCTTGAAAGCCGTGTGGGACAACCTGCGGGCGGTGGACCTGCTGTCGTCGTTGCCCGAAGTAGACGCCGATCGGATCGGCGTCATCGGACATTCGCTCGGCGGGCACAATGCCCTCTTCACAGCCCCGTTCGATTCGCGACTTAAAGTCATCGTTTCCAGTTGCGGGTTCACCAGCTTCCTCAAGGACGACATGCCAAGTTGGACCGGCCCGCGCTACATGCCACGAATCAAGACCCTGTTCGAGAATGATGCCCGGAAATTGCCGTTCGATTTCACGGAAATCGTCGCAGCGCTGGCGCCCCGCCCTTTCCTCGCCGTCGCCGCCACCCAGGACAACGACTTCGCCGTCGGCGGCGTGCGTGACGTGATACGTGCGGCAGCAACCGTTTACGAACTGCTCGGCAAACACGACAATTTGCAGGCTCTCTACCCGGAATCGCAGCACGACTTTCCAGACGTTGCCCGCAAGCAGGCCTACGATTTCATTGATCTCCAACTGAAAAAGTGACGGCACCGCGTTGGCATTACGCATTCCCTCAGATGCCCCTCGATCTGTGCCCTCTTTTCCGAAGGTGTCTCCATCGTCCACTTTCAGCCCTCGATCGAGGCGCTATAGGCGGTAATGTTTTTTCCGGCGACCTTGATTCGGATATACTTTCCCTTGAGCACGTTGAGATTTGCCCGCTCCGTCCACACCATTTCCTGTCGCATGTGATCGCCCGTCACGGAGACACTTTCCGCTTGAGTGAAGTTTTCGTAGTCACCGCCATAACCCGGACGCTTGATCGAGACCGTGACTGGTTCGCGCCCTTTGAAATTGAGGAACATCTTCCCGCCTGGACAGATGAACGGCACGGTGGCGAAATATCCGTCGCCCTCGGTTTGCTGCCCGATGAGCCGGTTTTGTCGGAAGGTCGCGAAGGCCAGCGAGGGACGCCGCGAGAGGTTGCCGCCCGCATCCGCTTCGTCGTGTCGGTCCGCCGATGCATAATAATAGTAGCGATACTCGTCTCCGATCAAAATCGGCTCGGCCAGCCCGACATAGGCACCACCACAATCATAGCTGCCCGCAACCCCGGGTTGCAGCACGTGCGCCCGCGAGGGCATTCGGTGCCAGCTGAGGTTATCGCCGCTCTCGATCAACTCGACCCAGGTGGTCTGTGTCGTGACATCGTAAAGGTTGAGAAATCCGAGAGTGCGCCCGGCCATCACAAAGGCGGACTGATTGTAGAAGTGAGTGCCCGCATGATCTCCCAGGTCAGGGGTAAGAATCCATTGAGGCTCGCTCCAGGTGCGAAAATCATCGCTGTGCATCAACATTCGGCTTCGGTTGTTTCCCTGTCGATCCTTTAGAAATGCGTAATAGCGTCCGCTGTGCGGATCCTGCCAAAGCGAGCTAGCATCCTGCGACGGAAGCACGATGCCGGTGAAACTCCAACTCAGGCCATCTGGCGAAACCAACAGGCAATTGCCGCTGAGATCCTTGTTCTTGATGTCGAGATGGAACAACATCATTTTGTATCGCCGCCGAGGATCGGATTCGTGAATGTCCTCGATCACCGAGGAGGCATCGTTGTAGTAGGAGGGCCACGTGAAGATTATGTTATTGCCCGGAAACATCTCCGAAAAGAAACGGTTCACGGCGGGTAACTATTCAGCACTTATTCTAGTTTAGCGATGAAATCCGGAAGGTGTCCTGAGAAAAGAATATGTAGGGCCTGAGTCGGTGCGAGATCATTTTTTCTGCAGGTAGAAAGATAACTCCGTACCCGACAGAAGATTTGGGCTCCTTCGA
>CAMDJH010000114.1 GCA_945900455.1 Akkermansia muciniphila | reverse complement strand
TTTGGCTGAGCCGCTTGACGGGTTCGTCGTGAAACATCCGGTGTGCCTCGTCGAGAATCGTGGGAAGCTGGGCTGCGAACGGGCTGCGGCTGAGCACCGGTACCACCGTATTGAGATCGAGTTTGCCGACGTGTTCTCCCGGGAACCAGTGGTCGGCATTTCCCAGCAGATTGTAGCGGAATCGGGCCCAGTCGTGGAGCCCCAATGGCTTCGCGAAGGTCCAGATCCGGAGGATTTCAGCAATGTTCACTTCGCCGGGGATATCGACATAATTGGGAATTCCGGCAAACCACCGGCGACACCATTCGACGCCCAACACGCGCTCCATTTCCTGCCGCAATCGACGGTCAATCGGCGCGATGGTCTCGGCGGCGGTTTCGTAGTGAGCGAGTCCGGCGAGATGCTCGTCGAAATCCGACGGCCGGGCGGCGCCGAGGGAGAGGGTGTGAACCTCCGGCCTCGCGAGGCAGTACAAATCGTTGAACTGCATTGGCGTCAAGGGCGCGCACAACCCTCGCATCTTTGGCACCGGCAGGTAGAGCTTTCCGCCTTTGTCGTTCGGGCTGATGATGAACACACCCATGTCGCGCTGGGCGGCCTCGGCGACGCACGCTCGGTTTAGGTCGTTGACGAAGTACCAGTGGAGATTCACGTAGTCGAATGCGTCGCTGCGAATCGCTTCGGAAATCAGGTTTGGCGTGGCGTGGGTGCTGAATCCGAGGAATCGGGCGCGGCCCTCGCGTTGCAACTGGCGGGCCGCATCGACACAGCCGCCCGGGCGCAGGGACCAATCTAAGAGTTCGCGGTTGTTGATCCCGTGAAGGGATAACAGATCGACGTGGTCGAGGCCCAGATTGCGCATGGAGGTTTCGAACACGTCGAGAAACGCCCGCGCCGTCGCTTGGGGCGCGACCTTCGTTTGCACGATGAGTTTTGAGCGCGGGAATTGCTTCAAGACGGGGCCGAGTTGCATTTCCGAGGAACCATAGCCCCGGGCGGTTTCGATATGATTGATCCCCAGTTCCACGGACCGGTGGATGATCTTTTCGACATTGTCTTGGTTGCCCTCACCGGAATCCTTCGGGACATCCGACCAGGGGATGTCCGACCACGATTTCTGATAGCGCATGCCGCCGCATGAAAAGACCGGCATGGTGAGGTTTGTCCGACCGAACCGACGATACCGCATGGGAGGCAATGGCTGCATTGGCGAACAGAATGAGCAAGAATTCAAGCCACGGCAATGGTGCCGCAGGATTTCTCCTTGGCACGACCGGCCTTCGGTGCCTTAACTGTCGGGTACCCAGCGGCGTCGAGCCGTTATTGGGTTTATTCAGGTGGCGTATGCTTAAAGTATCTGGAAAAGGTTCGGTGACCACGTGCGACGGTGTGACTCGGCGGGATTTTCTCGAAGTGGGTTCGCTCGCTGCCTTGGGGCTCTCACTCACGCGATTTAACCAACTCCAGGCGGCGGCGTCGGCTTCGGGGAAGGATGACGATGGAAAATCGTGCATCATGATTTTCAACTTAGGCGCGCCGTCTCAGCTCGATCTGTTCGATTTGAAGCCCGATGCGCCGCGCGAAATCCGGGGACCCTTCCGCCCGATTTCGACTCGGGGCGATTTTCAAATCTCCGAATTGCTGCCCTTGCACGCGAAGCTGGGTGATAAATTTTCCCTGGTGAGGACGGTCTATCATACCGCGGCGGCCGTTCACGACACCGGTCATCAGTTGCTCCAGACGGGCCGCTTGTTCACGGGGGGAAATAACACGCCTCACGCGGGTTGTGCGCTGGAGTTTCTCAAGGGGCGTCGGAATGAACTGCCCGCCCATATCATCCTCCCCGAGCCCATGGGAAATACTGGAGGTGGCATGCCCCACGGTCAGGACGCGGGATTCCTCGGCAAGGCATACGATCCCTTTTCGGTGATGGCGGATCCTTCGAAGCCGGGTTTCAAAGTACCGGACCTCCTCCCGCCCGCGGATCTGGGCGAAGTGCGTCTCGAGCGGCGTAGAGAATTGCGAGCGGTGGTCGAGGGGGCGATTGGCCAGTTTGAAGCGAGTGATACGGCCCGGATGATGGATGCCAATTTTGCGTCCGCCTATCGGCTGATGACGAGTGCCCGCGCCCGGGAGGCATTCGATCTGTCCAAGGAACCACAGAAAGTTCGAGAACGGTACGGCATGACCCGTTTCGGCCAGAGCTGCCTGCTTGCTCGGCGCCTCGTCGAAGCCGGTGTCCGGTTTGTCACAATCAATACGTTCATCACCGTGTTTGATGAAATCACGTGGGACATTCATGGTTCCAAGCCGTTTACGAGCATTGCGGGCATGAAGGACATCGTCTGCCCAATGTACGACCAGGGGTATAGCGCTTTGATTGAGGATCTCGTGCAACGTGGGCTGCTAGACAAGACGCTGGTTTGCAATCTCGCCGAATTTGGCCGCACTCCGAAAATCAATCCAACCGGGGGGCGCGACCATTGGCCGGCGTGTTGGACGGTCTATTTCGCGGGTGCCGGGGTAAAGGGCGGTCGCGTCGTGGGTAAGTCGGATGAAGTCGCTGGGTATCCGGCCGAGCGTCCGGTGAAACCCTCGGAAGTGGTTGCCACCATTTACCATGCATTGGGACTGGACCTGGAAACGACGTTGCCTGGACCGAATTCACGGCCATTTCCACTGGTGGATTTTGGCGTCCAACCGATCCGCGAGTTGTTCAGTTGACGGCTGGGGGGTCGATCGATTGAGCTCGGGGCTGCTCGGGAACAAAATCTTAGTCCTAGATGCCAATACCCCTTCGGTTCATGAAGAAGGAAAATCTCCAACTGATCCCCGTCTTGCTCCTCATTAAAGTAGCCTGCGCCGGAGCGGCGAAGCGGCGTCGGAGCTTAGCTCAGGGCGTTAGCCGTGGGTTTTCTGGCGCACTGCGCACATGCCCTGGAGGAGCGGCAGGCAAGTTATCAATTGGCGCATTGTCCGGTAGCTCCGTCGCCCCTGACGGCGGGTGTTGTCCTCTCTGCAGAGTCGCCGGCAGGATGCCGGCGCTCCCAGGAAGACGGTTCATGGAGAGCGTGTCGTGGCTGGGGCACTGCCTTTCTTATTGGGCCGTACTCTGGATCTTGATGACTACCGCCGTGGCAGCGGACATCCAACCGGCTCACGAAATTACGTCGCCCCTCTTTCGCAATCATGTGCAGTCCGTGCTGACCAAGGCTGGTTGCAACCAAGGTGCCTGTCACGGAGCGGCTGCGGGCAAGAACGGCTTTGTCCTTAGTTTGCGCGGTTATAACGATGAGGTCGATTGGACAACGATAACCCGAGGGGCCATCGGACGACGGTTGGTGCTGTCCGATCCCGGACGCAGTCTGCTGCTGACCAAACCCACTGGGGCGGTCCCGCACAAAGGCGGCAAGAGGTTTGAAGTCGACTCTCCGGAGTACCGGGTTCTTGGCCGCTGGATTGCCAATGGTGCGCCGGGTCCGCAGGAATCGGATCCGCGGCTCGAGCGGTTGGAAATCTTGCCCCCGCAGGTCGTGTTGAAGCCGGGAGACAGCCAACCATTCACTGTGCGCGGGCATTTTTCGGACGGCCGCGTTGAGGACGTCACCCGTTGGGCGAAGTACACGTCGGCAAACGAAGGGGTTGCCAATGTCGGTGATACGGGAATTGCCAAGGTCGTCGGGTACGGCGAAGGCGCCGTGAGTGCTTGGTATTTGAGCCGTCTGGTTAGTGCCACCGTCACGTCACCGTATCCGAATGAACTGGCCGCTGACGCTTTGGCCTCGGCGCCAAAGCGGAATTTCATCGACGATCAGGTGAATGAAAAACTGGCGCGATTGCGACTACCGCCGAGTCCGCGCTCACGCGACGGAGAGTTTCTTCGGCGGGCGTTCCTCGACACGATCGGCGTGCTGCCGACGCCGCAGGAAGCCCGCGATTTCTTGGCCGCTCCTGCGGGTGTGGCAAAGCGGGATGCCTTGATTGAGAGACTGCTCGGCCGGCCGGAGTTCGTCGATTACTGGACCTACAAATGGAGCGACCTCCTGCTGATCAATAGTTCCAAGCTTCCAACCCGTGCCGCCCGGACCTATTATGCGTGGCTCCGGCGGGCGGTCGAGGCAAACCAGCCCTGGGATGCTCTCGTCCGGGATTTGGTCACCGCCCAGGGCAGCAGCCTCGAAAACGGCGCAGTCAACTTCTTCGTACTTCATGATGATCCGCGATTGATGGCGGAAACCGCCACGCAGGCGTTCCTGGGAATGAGCGTGGGTTGCGCCAAATGCCACAATCATCCGATGGAAAAATGGACGAATGACGACTACTACGCCCTGGCGAATCTATTCTCCCGGGTCCGAACAAAGAATGGTGCCGGCGAAGGAGAACGCGTCGTGGCGTCGTCGCCGGTCGGAGAATTGATCCAGCCGCGCACGGGCAAGCCACAGAGGCCCCGGCCGCTCGACGGTAAACCGCTGGAGTTGGAGGATTCCGGAGATCGCCGTGAATATTTCGCGCGCTGGCTCACCAGTCCTCAAAATCCCTACTTCGGCAAGGCGATCGTCAATCGGGTCTGGGCGAATTTCCTGGGTGTTGGACTGGTCCAGCGGGTGGACGATCTTCGTGTTTCCAATCCTGCCAGCAACGAAAACCTCCTCGCAGCCGCGGCGGATTTCCTGGCGGCGGAGGGGTTTGATTTGAAGGCGTTGATGCGCGCAATCCTGCAGAGTGAAACCTACCAGCGAACGAGTGAGACACGTCCCGGCAATGAGGCGGACACCCGGTTCTACAGTCGGTATTATCCAAGGCGCCTGATGGCGGAGGTCATCCTGGATGCACTGAGTCAGGTGACGGGTGCCCCGACCGAGTTTGTCTCGGAGCCTCCACCCGGGCGAAAGTCCGAATTCAGCTATCCGGCCGGATACCGCGCCTTGCAGCTTCCGGACAGTTTCGTGCAAAGCTACTTCCTGAAGAGCTTTGGGCGGCCCGACCGTTTGCAAACGTGCGAGTGTGAGCGCACCACCGATCCCAGCGTTGCCCAGGTGTTGCATCTCGCGAACGGGGAGACACTGAATCGCAAACTCGCCGCCCCAGGAAACCGGCTAAGTCGCATTCTGGAGGAACACGGGTCTCCGGAGAAAATGGTGGATGAGATCTGTTTCGCCGCGTTCGCCCGGGCGCCGCGGGATGCCGAGCGGGAGCGGTTGGGTCGTGTGTTGGCGGACGCTGCCCCGGCGGAGAGGCGGGCGGTGCTCGAGGACGCATTCTGGGCGGTGTTGAGTAGCAAGGAATTTCTGTTCAATCATTGAGCCATGAATCGACCGTTCGCATGGATTACCGCCGGGTTGATCGGCTTGCTATCACCCTCCGTTTTGTTCGCACAAGCGCCTGATTTCGCGGATGTGGAAGTTCTGATCCAGGAGCATTGTGTGGAATGTCACGGAGCGAAGGATCCGGACGGGGGCCTCGTGCTTGAATCCTTTGCGGAACTGATGAAGGGTGGCGAATCAGGCCCCGTTCTTGTGGCGAAAAAATCCGCGGAATCACTCTTGATTCAGGCCCTGGAAGGGACCTGGGGCCGCAAGGGCAAGTACCAATTCATGCCCCCGGGGAAGCGGGAAAAACTGAAGCCAGAGCAGATTGATCGGTTCAAGGCCTGGGTGGATGCCGGAGCTCTTCCGCCGAAGGCGGGGGCCCGAATCACCGAATTGACCGTTCCGAAGATCTTGCCCACGACGCCCGCGCCGCGCCGCATCTCGGCCCTCGCCTTTGATCCCAAGAGCCAACGGCTCGCCGTCGCCCGCCATGGTGAAGTGGAAGTGATCGATTCCACTTCGCGGGAGGTTGTTCGGCGGCTCACCGGCGTTCGCGGAGCGGTCAATGCGGTGGTTTTTTCCGCGGATGGGCAATTCATCTTCGCCGGGGCAGGGGAGCCGGGGCTGTTCGGGGAAATTTTCCAATGGAGGTCTGCCACCGGCGAACGCGTCCGCCGAATCGAGGCACACCAGGATGCCGTTTATTCCATCGCGATTTCGCCGGACGGCCGAACCCTTGCATCGGGAAGCTACGACTTTCTCATCAAGCTCTGGAATCTTCCCGACGGCACCGAACGCCGGAGCATCGCGGCCAATCAGGGAGCCATCTTTGACCTGCGCTTTCGTCCCGATGGCCGAATCCTCGCGAGCGCGAGTGCGGATCGGACCGCGAAGATCTACGATGTTGTGACCGGTGAACGGCTGGAGACGTTTGGCCATGCCCTCAAGGAACTCAACACGGTGGCGTGGAGTTCGGATGGCCGGTTTCTTGTCACCGGCGGCGGTGATAACCGGGTCCGGGTATATCAAGTCAGCCCCGACGGCAAGGAGGGATCGAATCCGCTTCAACTCACGAAATTCGCTCACGAGGGCGCGATCCTGCGAGTGAAGTTCAGTTCGGATGGCATGTCCCTGTTGTCCGCTGCCGATGACCGCACCGTGAAGATTTTTGGAACAAGCGGCGATTGGGATGAGCGGTTGGCGTTTGAACGGCAGCCGGATTGGGCACCGGGAATCGCTTTTCTCGCCGATGACAAGGTCGTCGCGATCGGTCGGATGGACGGTTCGCTCGGCTGGTATCAATCTTTGGATGGCAAGGTGCCTCCGCTGCCCAAGCCCGAACTTTCCGGAGTGGAGCCCCGGGGTATTCAGCGGGGAATGCTCGGCCGGATCCGCTTGGAGGGCCGGACGTTGGCCGGCGTGACGGCGGTTAAAATCTTCGGCGATTCATTACAGGCCGTGGTGGCACCCGAGACCGGAGGCTCCAATCTGACGGTATCGCTTGAATTCCCCGCCGACTCCCGGCGACGAAGCTACGATCTGTCGGTCGTCGGCCCCACCGGCGAGAGTGGACGGGTCAAGTTGTGGGTCGACGATGTTCCGCAACGGTCGGAAGTTGGCATCCGCACGGATTTGGAGGCCCTGCCGGTGGCGGTTTGGAACGTGGTGCGTGAGCCGGGAGCGGTGCACGAATACACGTTTCAGGCACGTCCCGGACAGACAATCATCTTGGATGCCGAAGCCCGGAGTCTCGGATCAAAAGCCAATTTGGCGCTGACACTTTTCGATTCAAACGGCCGGGTTTTGGCGGGCAATGACACCTTTGAGGGAAGCGAGGATCCGCTCATCGTCCACCGGTTTGAAACGGCCGGGAACTTTCGAGTGCGTCTCCATGAGGCGATGCTGACCGGTTCGGATGGACATTTTTATCGTTTCACCATCGGTGAACTGCCATTGGTGACCGGAGTGTTTCCGGCGGGAGTTTCTCCGCACACGGCGATGTCCGCCCGATTGCTTGGGGTCAACCTGCCGGACGAGGGACGGGTGGTGGTGAAGAGCGACGATCCGGGTTCCCTGCCGGTGTCTTCCGTGTCGAAAGCGCGGGCGCGGCGGGATTGGAAGTGGAGGGTTTATCCGTATCCGATTGAGTTTGAGACGGAGCCCAATGGCACTGTGACGAATGCGGGGAAAGTGGAGCTGCCGGTCGCGGTGCAGGGATTGATCAACCCGCGGGGAGATGTCGATCTATTCGGATTTTCCGCGAGAAAGGGACAAACACTCATCCTCGAGACTTCCGCGGCCCAGCAGGGGTTTCCGGTCGATACCCGCCTGGAAATCCAGTGGCCCGACGGACGGCCGGTGGAGCAGGTTCAGCTCCGGGCCTTGCGTAATTCAGCGATTACCTTTCGCAACAAGGATGCCAATGAAGGTGGCATTCGCTTCGAGAGCTGGGAGGAAATGGAACTGAATGACTATCTGTATGCGAATGGCGAAGTGATGAAGATCTTTCGGATGCCGAATGGTCCAGATTCCGACACCTTGATGTACTCGGCGGACAACCGGCGTGCCGCCTATTTTGGCTCCACCGCCATCGCCCATCCTCTGGATGAACCGTGCTATATCGTGGAACCGAGACCGGTGGGTGCTGTGTTTCCGCCCAATGGACTTCCCGTCTTCCATTTCAATTTTGAAAACGATGACGATGGGATGCGTCAATTGGGAACCGATTCGCGGATCTTTTTCGTTCCGCCGCAGGACGGCGAATACCGGGTCCGCCTTTCGGACACTCGGGGTTTTGGCGGCGAGCAGAACGTCTATCAACTCGTAATCCGAGACGCGGAACCGGATTTTAAGGTCTCGCTGAGTGGAGCGCCCGCGGTCGTCGCGGCCGGCAGTGGACAGATGTTCACCCTCACCGCGGATCGATTGGATGGCTTTTCCGGCGACATCCGGATCGACATCAACAATGTGCCCGCGGGCTGGATCGTGAGCACGCCCCTGGTCATCCAGGCTGACCACAACAAATGTCAGGGCACTCTCAACGCGGATCCCGACGCTGCGACGCCTCCCGATGCCTCTTGGGATCGGGTGAGCGTGGTTGCCACGGCCCAGGTGGAGGGGCGGATGGTAGCTGCCGCGGTGAACAACTTCGGCCGGCCGAAGCTCGCCGGAGAAAAAGCACGGTTGTTGGTTAGTCTTTCCCCCCTGACAACGGGGGGCGGGGGCGATACCAACGCCATTGTCATCGCACCCGGTCAGACGGTTCGCGCCCGTCTCAGCGTGGTGCGTCAAAACTTTGACGGCGTGGTGCGTTTTGACGTGAACAATCTTCCGCACGGATTGATCGTGGCGAACATTGGGCTCAATGGGATCACGATGCTCCAAAACGAAAGCGAGCGGGAAATCTTTCTCACCTGTTCCAAGTGGGTCGGGGATTTGGACTGTCTCATCCATGCTCAGGAGACGGCGGTGGGCAATCAGACCTCACGCGCGGTGACGCTCAAGGTCCAAAGCCGCGGCCAGCAGGCAAGCGCGAAGTGACTTCGGGAACCCTGGAAGCCGAAAATAGGAGTTGCCGATCACCCTAGATAGCGGCGAGACATGCCCGGCTTATTCGTTTCAGCGGAAATGGAATCGTTGAATTCGCAGAAAAACGTCCACGATTGGTCGTCTTGCTTCGGGCCAAGGGCCCGTGATTCCTCAGCCCAGCCCAACGGGCTGGGTCATGGGGCGTTAAGAGATTCATGCGCCCCAACGGGGCGCGATGGATGCGCGCACCGTGGAGTGGGGTTATCGCGGCCCTTCAGGCCGCGTGATCTGTCATCAATCCGTACCCAGGCCGATGTTCTGGCATTCGCCAGTGACCCAAGTCCCGATGGCCTGGGCTGAGGAATGACCGCCCTTTGGGCCTATCGTGCGTGCGCAATCTACTTGTAAGCACCGTGGATCGACCAAATTCGATAGGAAAACCCCCACGGAAGCCGTGCGGAAGGATGGATGGAGAGACACTAGTATTTTTTTATCCTGAAGTTTGCAGCGGAATACGAAGCGGGATAGCATTGTCGCACTATTGGCATGAAGAAAACGTTTGTCATCAGCAACGGCGCTGTCCTGATCGTGATGATCTCGGTGGTGGCGCAAGCCGCCGGACCGGTCGATTTCAAGAAACAGGTCAAACCGATCCTTGAGGCGAACTGCCTCAAGTGCCATGGACCGGAGAAGCCCAAGGGCGGGCTTTCGCTCGTAAATCGAACCGGAGCCCTCAAAGGGGGCGAGAAGGGAACCTCCCTGACGCCGAACGATCCCGCCAAGTCGCCCCTGTACGTTGCGACGACGTTGCCGGCGGATCACGATGACGTCATGCCGCCCAAAGGGGACAAACTGACGCGGACTCAGCAGGCAACTCTGAAAGCCTGGATCGAACAAGGCGCGGTTTGGCCCGAGGAATTTCAGCTTGTTCAAAAGGAGCGGATTGATTTTGTGAAGCAGATCCAACCGATCTTCGAAGTTCATTGTGTGTCCTGCCATCACGAAGGATACGCAAAAGGCGACCTCCGCATGGACGTGAAATCCGAATTTTTCCAATCCAAGGACATCATCCCAGGCGACGCCCAGGCGAGCAAAACCTACACGTCCACCGCATTGCCGGCGGACCATGACGATCTCATGCCGCCGAAGAAAAAGGGGGGGCCACTGTCCAAAGCGCGCACGGATCTCATTCGCGACTGGATCGATCAGGGGGCGGAGTGGCCGGACGGCGTCGTCCTGAAGCAGCGCGAGGAGATCTCGTCTGCAACCCGCGATGATGCGCCCGTATTCGCCGCCGTCTTTGCGAAAGTCCGCGCGAACAACCCACCCACGGCCGCGGCTGAAATGAAAGCGTACACGGGAGTGTTGTCGGGAACGGACGGCAAATTCGACATGGTTCCCATTCCGGCGGGAGAGTTCATTATGGGAAGCCCCGATGGCGAAAAAGCGCGCAAGCCGGAAGAAGGTCCGGCCCGAAAAATTCGCATCGAGCCTTTCTGGATGGGAGCGACCGAAGTGCGTTGGAACGAGTACGAGAATTTCATGTTTCCCGGTCTCGAGAAGGGAACCAACGTCACAACCGAGCGCATCAACCGCGAGTTGTATATCGCGTTGACGCCAGGGCCGGACAGGTCGAACCCCTACAAGGGGCTTGAGGCAGAGGCGGTGAGTCGTCCCACTTCGCCGTACGTGGAAATGAGCTTTGGCATGGGAAAGGAAGGATTTCCGACCATCAGCATGACGCACTACGCAGCGCTCAACTATTGCCGGTGGTTGACTGCCAAAACGGGGCATTTTTATCGACTCCCGACCGAGGCGGAGTGGGAATATGCCTGTCGGGCTGGAACGACGACCGCGTATTCCTTTGGGGACGATGCGTCGAAACTCGATGAATACGCGTGGTACTTTAAGAATGCGGATTCAAAATACCAGAAAGTGGGGACTAAGAAGCCGAATCCGTGGGGGCTCTTCGATATGCACGGTAATGTGGCGGAATGGTGTCTGGATGGCTACGCCGCGGATGCGTATTCCAAACTCCCCGCGGACAGCCCGTGGTTGCCCGGATTTGCCGAGTACCCGCATGTCGCCCGGGGAGGATCCTGGGATGACGATCCGGAACTGCTGCGTTCGGCGGCCCGCCGATCCAGTGACACGAGTTGGAAAATGCGGGACCCTCAGTTGCCGAAGTCGAAGTGGTATTTGACCGACGCTCAATTTCTTGGATTTAGGGTGGTCCGACCACTCAAAGTGCCGGAGTCGGTCGAAGAAATGGTCAAGTACTGGACCAGCTTTCCGATGGTTGACTGATCGGAATAGCGATGGAAAAAGAGGCACTGCTTCGTTGGAGTGTGGCTCGGAATTTCCGTTAATTCCCGATCCTAGGAGAGTGGAACGAGGGCGGTGCAGTGACTATCGCCGAGGGGGTGCGGGGGGTGCTCCGGTGCTGATTTGAGGGGAGCGGATAATTTTGTTCCAAAAAACTTGTGGCAATTGGCGGTTCTCTTGCTACTTTGCGCGGCCTTTGAGCCGGAGAAAGAGTCCGGATGCCCATTGTGGGCCGAGGTTGCGATAGTTGGAAATCAACAAACAACAGCTTGGTATCGTGTCAGTAAAGAAAGTCACTGTGGATAAGCCGGCGTCGAAAGCGGCGGCCAAACCCGATTCGAAACCGGAAGAGAAGCCTGTGCTCAAGGCGGCACCGAGGCCACTTCACAAGCGGAAGTCCGTGGGGTCGGCGACAACCGACTCGATTCTGGGCCGCCCGATGGCTCGGGTTTCGAAGCAGGACGCACGGGTCGCCAAGCCGCTTGTGAACGTCAAGCCGGAGTGGCAGAAGTTTTACGATAACCTCTTCGACCTGCGGGAGCGGTTGCAGGGGCAGATGAGTGGTCTGGCCAAGGAATCGCAGTCCGTGATGGAAGGGTACAGTCTTCACATGGGCGATTCCGGCACCGATAATTTCGACCGTGATTTTGCACTGAGTCTTTTGTCATCGGATCAGGATGCTGTTTACGAGATCGACCAAGCGATCAAGCGTATTGAAAGGGAGACCTACGGAATCTGTGAATTGACTCAGAAGGCGATTCCACGAGCCCGTCTGGAAGCAATTCCCTGGGCGCGGTTCACGGTGGAAGCTCAGGCACAGCTTGAAAAGGAAGGTGTCCTCCGGCAACGAAACCGTCTCGGTTCCCTCGGAACCGTTGAGGCGGGTGGATCGGTGGACGTTTCCGACGACGACGACGACGCCGAGGAGAAACCGGCGGCGAAAGAAAAGGAATAACACGCTCCGTCCATACGGAACACGGAAACCGCCGCTTAAAAATCCATTGGAAAACCATCTGACATACTGTACTGGAAGTGAGGAGTTAATTTGTTATGCCCCGTGAAATTGTGACCATTGAGTGTACGGAAGCGAAGAAAGAGGGAAAATCACCCTCGCGCTACCAGACCACCCGCAACAAAAAGCTGCAGACCGAGAAGGTGGAGAAGAAGAAATTCAATCCAGCCCTTCGGCGTCATACCCTGCACCGCGAAATCAAGTAATCACCATGCCCCGCAAAACGAGTCTCGAAGAAAGAAAGAAGCGCCGCAACGCGACGCCGCGTACTCCGCGGCCGAAGCCCAAGATCGATTTTACCATCGACGCGATCGACTTCAAGAATGTCACCATGCTGAAACAATTTGTGACGGATCAGGGCCGTATCCTCCCGCGCAAATACACCGGGTTACCCGCTCACTACCAGCGGAAGGTCACCACGGCCATCAAGCGAGCCCGCCAGATGCTTCTGATGAAGTGAAATAGCCGGAATTTGCTCTTTCGCCAGCCTCTCCGGCTGGCGTTTTTTTTATACAAATCCGCACGACAGCGGATGGGCGGGAGTTAGACCGAGCGCATGGGCAACAATGGTGTGGACGGGTAGCGGCATCGACGTGAAGCGTGAAGCGCTCATCGGTTTCAATCTCTTGCTCGCCCTCGTCCTCGGCCTGCTGCTCAATTCCGTGTCGGCACGCGACTCGCAGGCGCCGCCCGGTGCATTCGATGCACTCCAGCTCCTGTTGGTGTTAAGTGCCCTCATCGTCGACGGAGTCGCCCTTGCGGCCATCGGCGCTCGCATCAGCGAGTTCGGTTTTACCCCCAACCGGGTGGCAGCGCTGGGTGAGAACCTCCTGCTGCTTGTCAACCTCGCCTGGTCGGCGTGGCTCTACGCTCAATTCTTGTGCGGGCGAGGTTTGTTCGCTTCTCTCGAACGATGGCAGACCTCCTACCTGGCGGTATTTGGCGGTATTCTGCAAATAAAGGGACAGGTCATTAGTAATAAAATAAAGGGACAGGTCATTAGTAAAATAATGCTTGCGAGGATAGAGCGATTCCGGTTGGGTCGTGAAATGCGACAGGCGCGAATGAAGGTGCCGGAGAGTCATCCGGTCGGTTATTACCACTGCATTTCCAGAATCGTTGACCGTCAGTTCTTGTTCGGTGATCTCGAACGGGAACAGTTCGTGGGGTTCATGCGTGAATATGAGGCGTTTTGTGGCGTGCGTATCCTCACGTACTGCATCATGTCCAATCACTTCCACATTCTGGTGGAGGTACCCAAACGTCCGGAAGTGCTGCCGTCTTCAGAGGAATTGATCCAGAAGTTGGGCCGATTATCGGGGAATGTGAGCGTCGGGACGGTGGTTCAACGGATCGAGATGTTCGAAAAAGCGAACGCTCAAAAAGAGTTGGAGGAATATCTGGAGAGCTTTTGGGCACGGATGTGGGACGTCAGCGCGTTCATGAAGTTGCTTAAACAGCGGTACACGCAGTGGTATAACTCGCAGAAGGGCCGGAAGGGAACTCTCTGGGAGGAACGATTCAAGAGTGTCCTGGTGGACGGATGCGGGGAGGCCTTGGCGACGATGGCAGCGTACATCGATTTGAATCCGGTACGTGCTGGAATTGTGGAGGATCCGGGGGAGTATCGGTGGTGTGGGTACGCCGAGGCGACGGTTGGGAAGCGACGGGCGATGGAGGGATTAAGAATGGTGGTTGGCGCACTGGAACGGGTGCACCCGGAGGCTGGGCACGGCGCTAAACATCGGCCCGCGGCGGAGGTCCTGTCGAAGTACCGGCTATTCGTATACGGGGAAGGAGAGGAACGGGATGGGTTTACGGCGGCCGGTAAGCCCTTGAGGAAGGGATTTGATCGCGAAGCGGTGCTAAAGGTGGTGAGGGAGAAGGGACGGCTTGGGTTGGAGGATTTTCTTCGACTACGAGTGAGGTATTTTGCGGATGGAGCGATCTTGGGGACTCGGGGATTTGTGAATTCTATTTTCGAAGGGCAGAAGGGACGGTTTGGTGCGAAGCGGAAAGAGGGTGCGAGGCGGGTACGAGGACTGACCGGAGAGCTTTATGTGCTGCGGGATCTGAAAAAAGCGGTCTTTGGATGAACATGATGAGGGGCCGGTGACGGCGTACCGAAAAGAGATAGCCGGAATCGGGCACACCTCGGTGGACCGGGAATTAAAATGCCGACGAGCGATGGAATGTTCCGAAGCGTGTCCGGCCGTTGAAGAGTCCTGCGGACTAAAGACCGCGGTCCGACCGCGGTTCGTGGCATTACGGCGCGCACTGTCAACTTCGGCGGATTCTCTCCCCCCGGAGTGGGAGAATCATCTACCTTCAGCATCGCTGGAAGCGGACAACATCGCCGAAAGCACAAGTCAGTGCATTGCAACCTTCTCGGGAAGTCTCGCGTCAAAATGAGAACCGTCGCCTGCCTTCGGGAATTACTGGTAAACCAATCCCCGTTGTGCATGAATCGCATCCATTGTTCGGTCGCTTCGATCAGATTCGGTCAATGCTACAACTTGTTATGAAATCTGCACTCTCGGTTCGCACTACCACGCAGAATGGTTTCCCAGCGTTACTTGCAATATTGGCGCTATCGGGATTTACCGCCTGGGCGGGGACGGGGGACTTATTGGTTGGGTTTCCCTCAGATGATGGCCCCGACAACATCGTCTACCAGGTCGTTGTCCAGCCGGATGAAAATATCCTGGTCGGAGGGGATTTTGTTAATTGGGGACCCAAGAAGCAGCCGAAGCTCGCGCGGGTTCTGACGGATGGCACACTCGATGGGAGTTTCAACCTGGCGGGCGACGGATTTAACGCGAGCGTTTATGCCGTCGCGCTTCAGGCCGACGGGAAGATACTGGCGGGCGGAAATTTTTCGATCGTTTCGGGTGTTACCCGACTGCGTCTGGCTCGGATGAAGACGGACGGTGCGGTGGATGACACCTTGCCATCGTTGGAATTTAACTCCGACGTAGCTGCAATTGTCGCAATCCCCGGAGGCGATTTCCTGGTCGGTGGGACGTTTACGACCGTCCTGGGACAATCCCGCCCCTACCTTGCCCGAATCAAGGCCAACGGCACTCTCGATCCGACTCTCAGTATCACTCCGAACGGTCCGGTGTATGCCCTGGCCCGGCAGACGGATGGAAAATTGCTGGTGGGCGGGGAGTTTTCCGCGGTCGGTTCGACTCCGCGAACGCGCATTGCTCGTTATAACGCCGACGGAACTCTCGATACGACATTCGATCCGGCTGCCGGTCCGAATAGCACGGTGTATTCCCTCGCCCCGGCTTTGGACGGCGGTGTTTTCGCCGGGGGACAGTTCAGTGAATTCAACGGCCTTCCGAGAGGTTACCTCGCGCGGCTCGTGCCGTCGGGTTTACCCGATGCCAGATTCAACGCCCAGGTCAATGGAACGGTTTGGTCCGTGGCGGCGCAGCCAGACGGGCGCGTCGTCTTTGGCGGCGACTTTGGCAGCGTGGGCGGTGTGGAGCGAATCCGCATCGCGCGGGTTCGTGGGGATGGGCAGCTCGATCCCGCCTTTGTGACTCCCGGAGGTGCGGACGCTCGGCTTCGGGCCGTCACGGTGGAAGCAGACGGCAATGTCCTGCTCGGTGGCCACTTTGGCAAGGTCGGTGGGGTCAATCGCCGGTATCTCGCTCGGGTTCAGGGATTGGCGACGGCGGCGGGCGGCGAATTGGAGTTCTCTGCCGCACGCTACACCGTATCTGAGGCTTTGCCATCAGTAACTATCGAGGTCCGCCGCAGTGGCAATACCGGTTCCGCCGTGTCCGTTGGATTCAGCACGGCCAATGGAACGGCCAATGCCGGTGACTACACGCCGCAGGTGGGCGGAGTTCTCAATTTTGCCGCCGGTGAGACCTTGAAGCCGATCACAATCGCCCTCCGCTCAGATACCCTCGTCGAAGACACCGAGACATTTTCTGTAACATTGGAAAATCCCACGGGCGGAGCGGCGTTGGGTCCCGCGGCGGTCGCGGTGGTCAGCATCGAAGACAATGATTCCTCCACCCAACCCGGATCGATTGATGGGTTGTTCGCGGGTCGCATTGCCGCGGGAGCGGGATATTATTCCTATGTCACCCTGATTCAAACGGACGGCCGAATCATTGCAGCGGGTAACTTCAATGAGGCCGACGGCTCGTCCCGAAACCGCATCGCACGCTTCCGACCGGATGGCACGCTCGATCCCTCGTTTCTCGCCGCGGCATGGCTCAACGGGCCGGTCTATTGTGGGGCCATCCAGACGGATGGGAAAATTCTCATTGGCGGCGGATTCACCATCGCGAATGGCGTTACTCGGAATCGGATGGCGCGATTGAATGCCGACGGAACGTTGGACCGGTCATTTGATCCCGGGGCCGGTGCGAACTCCGATGTCTATTCGATCCTGCTGCGTCCGAACGATGACATCCTGGTTGGCGGTATCTTTAGCGTGTTCGCCGGGCAGCCCTCGTCGGCCTATTTGGTGCGCCTCTTCAGTGATGGAAGCGTGGATTCGACGTTCACGGGGAAGCCCAGCTCGACCGTGGTCTGTCTTGCCGCTGACAACGCGGGTCGGATCTTGCTCGGAGGCGACTTCACGGCGGTCAATGGAGTCCCGCGGTTCCGGATCGCCCGGGTATCCGCCGAGGGGGTATTGGATGAGACCTTTGACTCAGGAGCGGGAGCGAATGCGACGGTTCGGAGCTTGGTTTCCCTCCTCGGCGGAACTGTGATTGCGTCGGGAAATTTTAATGTTTTCAACGGCATTGCGCAGGTTGGAGTCGCTCGGCTGACTCCGGACGGCACGGTGGATCCAACTTTCGCTTCCGCGGTCAATGGAGTGGTTAATCGAGTTGCGGTTCAATCGGACGGACGCGTCATTCTGGGCGGTGCGTTCACGGACGTGGCCGGTCAATCGCGCAACCGGCTCGCGCGCTTGCGGGCGGATGGAACCCTCGACCCAAGTTTCGATGTGGATACGGGGGCCAACGACGTCATCTACTCTCTGGCGCTGCAGTCGGATCAGAACCTGATCATTGGCGGAGCGTTCACCACCTATGGCAAGTATTCCCACCCCGGTTTGGCCCGGATCGTCGCCGCGGATATCGCCCCAGGCGGAGTGATTGAGTTCGTCGCATCGAAATTCTCGGTGAGCGAAGCGGCTCCGACTGTCCCGATCCAGGTGCGGAGAACGGGCGACACGACTAAGTCGGTCACCGTCAATTATGGCGCGGCGAACGGCACAGCCAATGCCGGCGATTACACTCAGCCGTCCGGCAAGCTCACTTTCGGGGTGGGGGAGACGGCCAAATTTTTTACCGTTACCATTCGTCCGGACACGGTGCCGGAAGATGATGAGACCGTTCTGCTTTCGTTGAGTGCACCGACCGGTGGGGCGGCGTTGGGGGCGCAGGCGAATGCCGTTCTCACGATCCTCAATGAGGATACCCCTGCCGAGGCCGGATCGCTGGATGGACTTTTTACATCGGGGTTGGATCAGGAAGCATACTCCGTAACGGTTATGTCGGATGATTCAATTCTGGTGACCGGTAATTTTGCACGAGTTGGAGATGCCAACCGAGTGCGAATCGCGCGCTTGACGGTTGACGGTCCGGTGGATCCCAGTTTTAACCCGGCGGCGTGGACCGACGGCGCCATTTACACAGCGGTGGTACAGGAGGATGGGCGGATTCTCATTGGAGGCGAATTCTCTACCGTCAACGGTCAGAGCCGAACTCGGATTGCCCGATTGTTTCCGGATGGCACATTGGACCCATCGTTCAACGCGGGGTCGGGCCCGAGCTCATCGGTGTACACGATTTGGGTTTCGCAGCTGGGTGACATTGTAGTGGGTGGGGCGTTCCCCGGGTTTGCCGGGGATCCGACGCGAGCGTACCTCGTCCGGCTTTTCAGTGATGGCAGCGTGGATCAGTCCTTCGAACCGCGGGTCAATAGTAACGTGTACAAAATAGCCCCGCTGACAAATAAGAAGCTGATGATTTGCGGCGATTTTACGCGGGTGGGCGACCTGAGTCGGATTCGAGTGGCTCGACTGTTCGAGGACGGCGTGGTCGATCCTGATTTCGATTCCGGCGCCGGCCCGAACACCACGGTGCAGACGCTCTTACCTCTGGCAAACGGTTCCATCCTGATCGGAGGTAACTTTACTTCCGTCAATGGTCTCGCCCGGGGCTACATCTGCCGGCTCTTGGCGGATGGCTCTCCGGATCCCTCGTTTCCGGGGCAGTTCAATAACTATGTTAGGCGGATCATTCCCCAATTCGACGGCAAATTCATCGTGAGCGGTGGCTTTACTGCCAATGGAATTGAACCCGCCAATCGCCTTGCCCGCCTGCTTCCCGACGGAGCCCTGGATGTCAGCTTCGACATGAGCAAGGGGGCGAACGAAGCCGTGCATGAGGCAGCGCTTCAGTTGGATGGGTCGATCATTGCTGTGGGCCGTTTCACCCAGTTCAATGGTTTCAACAAACAGCGAATTGTTCGTCTGCAAGCGCAGCCAGCCGTTCTCGGTGGAGAAATTGAATTTAGCGCGACGCGCTATGCGGCCGCCGAGGGGGCGGGATCCGCGACGATCGAAGTGCGGCGACTGGGCAATACCAGCTCGGCGGTGACGGTGGACTACACCGCCAGTAACGGAACGGCTACCGCTGCCGATTATGTCAGCACCGTGGGGAAATTGGTTTTTGGCCCGGGTGAATCGAAAAAGACGTTTTCCGTTTCCATCAAACAAGATGACCTCCTTGAGGACGACGAGACCATTCTACTCTCGCTGGCCACCCCGAGCGCTTCCGCCATTCTCGGGGGAAATCGCCGGGCAACAATTTTCATCGTCAATGACGATCGGCGACCGGGGGATTTCGGGACCGTCGATACGTCTGGTGTGGCGGGTGCCAACGGACCGGTTTACGCCATTCTCGTCCAGCCCGACGGCAAGTGGCTCGTGGGAGGTGAATTCAGTGCGATTGGCGCGGCAGCTCGATTGCGGTTGGCTCGATTGAATGCCGACGGCAGCATCGATTCTTCCTTCGATCCATCGACATGGTTCAACGGGGCGGTGCTGGCGCTTGGGTTGCAGTCGGACGGGCGCGTGCTGGTCGCCGGACAATTCACGCAGGTCAATGGCGTCAATCGCAGCCGGATCGCGCGATTGAATTCCGATGGGTCGCTCGACAGTTTCTTCGATCCGGGGATCGGCCCCAACTCGGATGTCTATAGTTTATTCGTTTTGCCCGATGACGACATCGTGGTGGGTGGTGCGTTCTCGGCGTTTAATAACAACGCAAACTACAGCTACCTCGCGCGATTGCTTTCCGATGGGACGCTG
>CAMDJH010000113.1 GCA_945900455.1 Akkermansia muciniphila | reverse complement strand
GAAACGGCTACTGGCAGCAGTTATTCCCACACGCGCAGTTCTCCGTCCAGCCTTCTGGCTGACCACAATCTCTTCGCAATCTCAGCGCATTTTTTATCTCATCTTACTGTCACTCGAGAAAACCACCCTTTCCGTGAGATGCACCCCTGCGAGTCGTAGTCGATGTGGGTGGAAAGACCTGAGGAATTCGTGGTCAGCAGTCCCACGAACTGCCAGGTTGCCTCCGGATCGCCCCCGTCCACACCGTTGAGCAACGCGTCAACCCCAGCGTCGTCACGAACTGCAAGCCGCTGAATTCTACGTGCAGGACCTCTCCAACGGCTTATCGACGGGTCCGCCGCTTCACGTGCAACTGAGCCAGCGAATGAGCCAAGGATGCCGAAACCAAAGCCTGTTCGTCGTTCGAAAGTTTTTCCTTCAATCGGGCCTCCGCGCGACTGCGGGCCTCCTCAACCTTTTGCTCGTCGATATTCTCCGATCGAATCGCCATGTCCGTCAGAATTGCCACCCGATCCCCGGTCACCTCCACAAATCCATCGCCCACTGCCAGGAAAAAATCCTGCCCCCCTTTTCGAGCCACTACCTCCCCCGCTCTTAATTGAGTCATGAGCGGAATATGCCGCGGGAAGATACCCATATCTCCTTCCACGCCTGGCAGCGTCACAAAGTCCACATCTTCGGAATAGATCCTGGCTTCGGGGGTGACGATTTCGAGTTTGAGTGGCATAGGTGAGGGGAGACTGAGTTGAATTGTGTTCGTCGCTTACTCGGGAGGATCAGGAATCAAAAAACCGTGCCTACCGCGCCGCACCGGGACTATTCCTTGATTTCGTCGATTCCACCTTTCATGTAGAAATTGTTCTCACCGACATCGTCGTGTTTGCCGTCGAGGATCTCCTTGAAACCGCGAACGGTTTCGGCCACCGGCACCTGCTTGCCTTCACGCCCTGTGAATACCTGGGCAACAGTGAACGGCTGGCTGAGGAACTTTTGAATCTTGCGCGCCCGAAAGACCGTCAGTTTGTCTTCGGGACTCAGCTCATCCATACCCAGGATCGCAATAATGTCCTGAAGATCCTTGTAGCGTTGAAGCACCTTCTGGACGCCCCGCGCAACTTCATAGTGTTCCTTGCCGACGATTTCAGGGGCGAGGGCCCGTGAATTGGACGACAGGGGATCTACCGCCGGGAAAATGCCCAACTCAGCAATCGAACGCTCCAGCACGATCGTTGCGTCCAAGTGCGCAAACGTTGTTGCCGGAGCGGGATCGGTCAGATCGTCCGCCGGCACGTACACGGCCTGAAACGAAGTGATCGATCCCTTCTTCGTCGATGTAATGCGCTCCTGGAGATTACCCATTTCCGCCGCCAAGGTCGGCTGGTAGCCGACGGCACTCGGAGTCCGCCCCAGCAAGGCCGACACCTCAGAGCCCGCTTGTGAAAATCGGAAAATGTTGTCCACGAAAAGCAAGACGTCCTGGTTCTTTTCATCGCGGAAATACTCGGTGATCGCCAAGCCGGAGAGGGCAACCCGCAGACGGGCACCGGGCGGCTCGTTCATCTGCCCGTAAACCAATGCAATGCGGGACTCACCCAGGGCCTTGAGTTTGATCACTTCGGCCTCAGCCATTTCGTGATACAGGTCATTCCCTTCACGGGTTCGTTCACCAACCCCTGCAAATACGGAGACACCGCCGTGCAGTTTGGCGATGTTATTGATCAACTCCATGATGACGACCGTCTTGCCGACGCCGGCTCCGCCGAAAGCACCGACCTTGCCACCCTTGAGGAAGGGGCAGATGAGGTCGATCACCTTTATGCCCGTGGTCAGAATCTGCGGACTGGTGGACTGATCGACCAGAGCGGGAGCCGTACGATGAATCGGATAATATTTGTCCGCAACCACCGGTCCCCGTTCGTCAATGGGTTGTCCCGTGACGTCCAGCACACGCCCCATCACGCCCGGGCCGACCGGAACCGAGATGGGCTTGCCAGTGTCGACGACCTCCTGCCCGCGCTTGAGTCCTTCGGTCGTCGACATCGCGACCGCTCGCACCCAGTTGTCGCCCAGATGTTGCTGCACTTCGAGTGTGAGGTGGGTGGGGCCGCCGCCCGGCATCTGGTAGTCAATCGTTAGGGCGTTGTAAATCGCCGGCGGCTGGCCGGAGAATTCTACGTCCACGACGGGACCGATGATTTGAACGATTTTGCCTTTGTTCATCGTAGGTATTGAAAAAGTGTTGAAAGAGAAGTCGGTTGCTGAAATCAACCCATCGCCATCGCTGCGGTAGTGATCTCGAGCAATTCCTTGGTGATATTAGCCTGACGCAGCTTGTTGTATTCGAGAGTCAAATCTTTGATCAATTGCATAGCATTATCCGTGGCATTCTTCATTGCCACCATCCGCGAGCTCTGCTCCGAGGCCTTCGCCTCCTGCAGATAATGGAAAACCTGATAATTCACGTAATGAGGCAGAAGGCTCCCAAGAACGTCCCCAGCTCCCGGTTCGAACTTGTATTCCCGCGACGCAGCGCCAAGGGCTTCCCCAACATTTTCACCCCCCACGCCGGACTCTAGCTTCTGGATTCGCCCCACCGGCAGGAGAGGACGGATCTCTGGTTTCTGTACCAGCGTCGAAACAAAATTTGTGTAAAGGACGTCGACACAGTCGGCCTTTCCCTGGAGGAAGAGGTCCTGGGCAAACTTTGAGATAGCCCGCGCCTCGGCAAAGGCGGGGATATCCTTGTAGGAAAATTCCGCTGCCAACTCCCGCTTTGAGCGAGCGATGAACTGTGCACCCTTTCGGCCCGCACAGATATAAACCGTGGTGTCCTTGTCAAAACGCGCCGCCTCGCGCAGCAAGTTCGTATTCAACCCACCGCACAACCCCTTGTCGGTACTGATCAGAATGACCGCACGCTTGCGAACTTCCCGAGACTCCATCAGCGGGTGTTGAAAATCTCCAGCACCGGCGACCGCTGCCGCCAGCACCTCATTCATTACCTCCGCGTACGGCCGACCGGAAAGGGCCGCCATCTGCGCTTTTCGCATTTTCGCCGAGGCCACCATCTGCATGGCCTTCGTGATCTGGGCGGTATTCTTAACCGACTTAATTCGTCGGCGTATGTCGCGTGTGCTCGGCATGTTAGCGTCCGGGGCTAGGCGGCTGGCGACGGGTTATTCGCCGATCGCCGGATCGTGACTCAGCGATACGTTTGCTTGAATTCGGTGAGCGCCGCCTTTAGGTCGGCAGCGAGGGCGTCGTTGAATGCTTTCTCCGTCCGGATCTTTTCAGAAAGGGCGGCCTTGCGCGTGCTGAGAAAATCGGCGAACCGGGCCTGGAAATCTTTAATCTTTTCGACCGGGACATCATCGAGGTGATTGTTCTGCATGGCCCACAGAATGGCCGCCTGCACTTCCACCGGCATGGGATTATATTGCGCCTGCTTGAACAACTCGACGATCCGTTTGCCACGCTCAAGCTGCGCCTGGGTTTTCGCATCCAGATCCGAACCAAACTGGGCGAAGGCCGCCAACTCCCGGAACTGGGCCAGATCGAGCTTGATCCGACCTGCAACCTGCTTCATCGCCTTGATCTGCGCCGCGGACCCAACGCGAGAAACCGACAGACCGACTGAGATGGCAGGCCGAACACCCTGATAGAAAAGATCCGTTTCGAGATAAATCTGACCATCGGTGATCGAAATTACGTTGGTCGGAATATAGGCTGAAACATCACCCGCTTGGGTCTCGATAATCGGCAGCGCTGTCAGCGATCCATTGCCATACTTCTCACTCACGCGAGCGGACCGCTCCAAGAGACGGCTATGCAGGTAGAAAACGTCTCCCGGATAGGCTTCCCGGCCGGAGGGACGCTTCAGCACCAAGGAAACCTGACGGTAGGCGACCGCCTGCTTCGAGAGATCATCGAAAATGATCAGCGCATCCATGCCGTTGTCCATGAACCATTCGCCCATCGCCGCTCCGGCAAACGGAGCCAAATACTGGTTGGCCGCGGAGTCCGACGCAGCCGCCGCCACGACGATGGTATCCTCCATTGCTCCGGCACGCTCAAGCTCGGCGATCACACGCGCAACGTTGGATTGCTTCTGCCCGATGGCGACATAGATGTTGTAGACTGCCCGAAAATCTTTGTCGCCCGATGCCCGCCCGACCTTGTTCATTCGGGCCTGATTGATCATCGTATCAACGCCGATCGTCGTCTTGCCCGTGGAACGGTCTCCAATGATGAGTTCGCGCTGACCGCGTCCCACCGGAATCATGGCATCGATCGCCATGATTCCCGTCTGCAATGGCTGACTGACCGACTTTCGCTTGATGATACCGGGGGCGATCTTTTCCACCGGGTACTCAACATCGCTCTGGATTGGCCCTTTGCCGTCAATCGGCCGACCCAGCGTGTCCACGGCGCGCCCGAGCAGCCCCTTGCCGACAGGCACCGAGAGGAGCTTCCCGGTCGTGCGAACCTCAGTCCCCTGTCGCACGGAGGTCGAATCACCCAAAATGATGGCTCCGACTTCGGTTTCCTCCAGATTGAGCGCGAGACCCACCACTCCATTTCCGAAGTCGAGCATCTCGTTGAGCATGGCATCCGAGAGTCCTTCGATCTTGGCGACGCCGTCCGAAGTTTCACGGACGACACCGACGTTGTGCTTTTGCATCGACGTTTTTACGCCGGCGATCTGTGCTTCGATTTCCTGGAGAATGCTACTCATGTCGGGGAAGAATGCGGGTTAATCTGAGGATCGGGAATTGGAAAATAGAGGCAAAAAAGTGTTGCAACAAATGTGGGCTTATAGCGCTTCAACTACGGACGACAGCCGGGACGCGACCGAATCGTCATAGACGCTGCTGCCAACCTGAATTCGGAGTCCGCCAATCAGGGACGGGTTCTGCACGAAATTCACGGTGAGCCCGGCTCCATGCCGACGCGCCAAACTGGCACTCAAACTCGATTGGAGATCTGCCGAGAGGGGAATAGCGCTTTCGACTACGGCTGTGCGTCGGGCAATGTCAAGTTTCACGAGGCGCTGCAATTGAGCCAGCGTGGCCACGAACCCACGTGGCTTGTGCTGGATCATCGAGGCGACCGCCGTGCGAATCCTTCCATCCTCCAGCACGCCCTCGACACGGCATGCCTGGAATAGTGTCTTCGCGTCGCGCCGGGATTGTTTGCTGATTTTCATCCGGAATTGGAAAGGTGAGATGAGGCAGAACTACGGGCACTCTAGGCCGCAAGCTGCCGGTTGGTCTCTTCGGCCAGACGCTGTTGATCTTCGAGTGTCAGGATCTTGCCGGTCGCCTTTTGGCTGGCGGCAACCACGAGGCGGCCAAATTCCTTACGGAGCTCCAACTTCATCCGGGTCAGTTCGGCTTCACTCGCTTGTCGGGCCTTGACCAGGATATCATTGGCGGTGGCGATTGCCTGCTGGCTGGCTTTCTCAATCTCCCCGGCTCCCGCCTTCCGCGCTTCCTCGATTATTTTGGTCGCCTGAGTTCCGGCATCCGTAAGCAAACGACGCTTTTGCTCCTCAGCACTGGCGAGCTCTTGTTTGATCTTTTCGGCGTTGCGCAATCCCTCCTCGATTCGACGCGAGCGATCCTGCAACACCTTTTGGATTGGGCCATAGGCAAACTTGTTCAGGAGGAACGCGACCACCAGGAAGCTCACCACCTGGGAAAAGAACAACACCGGGTTCCAACCGAACGTTTCGGCGATTTCCTTAAGTGGATTCGCGCCGCCTTCAGCCGCCGCGAGTAGCAGGAACGAGGTCATGGATTCCAAGGTAGAATTATGGATGAAAAGAAAAGCTCCGAAGCCCGCAGGCTTCAGAGCCGTGGAATTACTGCCCCTTCGCGAGGAAGATCGCGAAGAAGATGATTCCTTCGGCCAAGGCCGAGCTAATGATCGCCTGGGTCAGGATCTGACCGGCGGCGCCAGGGTTGCGGCCCACGGCCTCGGATGCCTTCATACCGATCAATCCGACGCCCAAAGCCGATCCGAGGGCTGCAAGACCGATGTGCATGTTTCCGGTGAGAACAGCGAGTAGTGCCATAGTAGTCTATTCTTTCTTAGTTACTCACCGACCCCCGCAGTCCAGCCACGGTCAGGTCGGCGAAATTGTTGTAAAATTAGTGGGCCGGCGCTCGCCCGGTGGATTCTTCGTTGCCGACACCATGCCCCGGCTCATCGTGAGCATGGGCTTCATGATCGGAATGAGAGCAAATCAGCGCCGTAAAAATTGCCGTAAGGAGCATAAAAACCAGGGCCTGCACAAAGCCCACGATCAATTCCAACCCATAAAAAGGAAGAGGCACCAGCCATCCGAACCATTTACCGCCCATCACCGCCATGGCTTCGAGCAGGTTTTCTCCGGCAAAGATGTTACCGTAAAGACGGAACGAAAGCGATACCGGACGGAACAGGATCGAGATTACCTCCAAAACTCCGACCGCTAAAAAAATCGCCATCAACAGAATCCGGGTAATTCCCGTCGCGTCACCGCGGTACCCGAACGTGTGACTGATCGCCCCCCCTACCCCGGTGAATCGAATCGCCCAATAGATCCAGCATGCAAAGAAAATCATCGAGATGGCCGACGTCATGTTCAGGTCGGCATTGCCACCTCGAAGCAAAGGTCGGTGAATGTGCTGAAACGTCGGGAGAAGGAAGTTACCTTCCGAGTGCAGCCCCCAGCCAATGGTTCCCACCCCAGGAATGAGTCCAAACCAATTGGTAAACAAAATGAAAATAAACACGGTTGCAAAGAACCAGAACGTGGTCGGGACCAAGGGTTTACCCATGATTCCTCCCAGAAAATCGTGGAGCCACTCCACGATCCATTCCCAAAAATTCTGTGCGCCCGTTGGCACGTCCTGGATTCTTGCGGTCGCGATTCTGGCAAAACCAATCAGTAACAATGCGACAACCCAGGTCACTAACATCGAATTGGTCACCGCAAAAAAACCCAAATCCAATATCACCGGCGCGGCCGCCGGAAGCCCTTCCGGGGCCGACCCGTGATCTGCGGCTGCAGCATCGTGGACCACTGCGGCAACCTCATGGACCTCCGCAGCCATCCCGGCCTCAATCAGGCCAAGTAGCAAAACAATCGAAAAAAACGACTTAATGAATCCCATTTCTCGGTGCAGTGAACCTGCCTTCGTCATGGACACTAAAGACCGTCTTCCATGCCTCTACCGAAAGCAGACTTCGAGATTGAGGGGTTGTGAAATCCTTCACAAGCGATTTTTGAAGAAATGTTAGCCGATGCTCTCCAACCGCTACCGAGCAAGGCCGTTACCTTCAGGAAAAAAGTGAAACCGGTAGGCGCTCACCCCGCCCATAAACCGACAATCCGGGGCGCGGGGATTCATCCCGCAGGACCCAATGCGCACAAACGCCATGGAAACCCCACCCCTCCCTTCGCGAATCATGCCCCTGCGGACTATAAGTCCGCGCTCCGACCGCGGTTCATGGGCCCAATTCGTGAAGATTTTTTGTCTTACACCCGCGGCCCTACCCCTGCGATTCGTCGCCCTTGAAGTTTAAAAAAGTTAAACCTAGGCTTCACCGTGGAGAATAGCCTGCCGGTCGTTACCATCATCGTGCCAACTCGTCCCGGACAGTTGGAGATCCTTTCCGTCACTGCATCCCGCGCATTGAACTATCCGTCGGACAAGCTCGAGATCATTGTCGCCCGAGGCCGCCAGCCGGCAATTCAGCGGAATGTAGCCATCAAAGCCGCCCGGGGTGAAATTATCTATTTTTTAGATGATGACTGCATTCCATCGCCCGGCAATCTCCGTCGGGCCGTTGGGTATTTCCAACGGTCGGATGTGAAGATGGTGAGCGGGCCAAGCCTGTGCCCGGCCGGTGCCCCGTTGCTGGAGCAGGTATTCAAAGTGGTTCATACGAGCTGGCTGGCCTTTGGCCCAAGCCGGGTTCGGTACGCGTCGGTGGGTGAGGCGCGGGAAAGCGACGAAAAGGAGCTGATCGGTTGTAATCTGCTGGCGCGGCGGGACATCTTGTTAGAGTTAGGTGGCTTTCACGAGGCGCTCTACCCAAACGAGGATCATCCTTTGTATATCGAATTGAAACGGCGCGGGGCCAAGATGATTTACGATCCCGCGTTTTCCGTCGAGCGTCGTCCGCGCCCAACTCTGAAGGCTTTCCTCAAAATGCTCTCCAATTATGGTCGGGGACGGGCGGAAGAGTTCCGACTGCACCCGACGCTTGGCGCCGTGCCGAATTTTGTGCCGCCTCTCTTTTGCCTCTATCTGGTGACCGCTCCGTGGTTCGGCTGGGGCGCCCTGGCCCCATTGGTCGCCTATGCCGTGGCTGTACTCGGGCAGACCCTCTATTCGGCGTTTTCCCACGGAATTTTCAAGAGCCTTCTGGCCCTGCCACTGGTGGTGATTACCCATCTATTTTACGGCCTTGGTTTCTGGCGCGGCTTGTTCACTCGATTGCGAAGCAACGCTGCAAGACCCGTCACCGAAGTCGTGTTGGAACGATTCACCGTGTAGCCTCCTCTCGATCTGATTTCCAGGATCGAGAAGTCCCGCTTCTGGGAACCCGCACCGGTCGGGAACATCCATCCCTGGATCGCGGCCCACGCGGGACGGTCCTTCTTGCTATGCCGGATTCCCCAACTGGCTCGTTCGGTAAATATTCGGAGGCAGGACATCCCCGCCCATCTGCCCCATGGAATGCTCGAATCGCAAAGCGGCACTGCCGGTGTTGTAAGGAATGTTGAGCTTGTTCCGAACGTCTCGTTCGACAAAATCACGGAGTTCGACCAGCCGCTCAGCGGTTAAATGGTCGGTATAAACATAAGACTTATATCCACCATCCGGGTTGCCCTTATAATAATCTGCGATCTTTGTGTAGTCCACTTCGTAGGCGTAAAGTTTATCGCCATTTTCCTTGAACGTGTAAACCCAGACATTCTTCTTTTCAGGGTCTTGGATCGCGTAATCGTAATAGGGCGTGCCCGGGTACGTGGTGATGATGGTCACATCAAAATCGTCGGGCCGGACCTCCAATAACCAATCATGGGTCTCCTGGACGGTTTCTTCCGATTCTCCAGGATGTCCGATGGACATGAGTGCTTTGACTTTTAAATTGTTTCTCCGGGCGATATCGACACAACGGGTGTTTTCTTCGCGAGTCGATTTTTTGTTGATGTTCTGAAGGATTCGCGGCGAGCCGGATTCGAAGCCCGTCAGGATCCAACGGAAACCGGCTTCGTACATCGCCTTGGCCTGCGCATCGGTAAATAGTTGTGATTTGATAAAACCCCGCAACTTGAATTCGACACCGAGCTCCCGCTGGCAATCGCGGATGCGGTTCATCAGCTCGATCATCTTCGGATTAACATTTAATTCATCATCATACAGCATGAACGCCTTGATTCCATACGTCTTATAAAGATGAACAATCTCCGCCACCACATTTTCCGAAGAACGCATCCGCACGCGCCGAAGCATGGGGGACTCCCGTCCGCCGCAAAAACCACAGGCGAACGGGCAGCCCAGCTGAGCAATCATGCTTGTGGCGCGCACTCCTTCAATCGTGTAGTGATAACTCTCCATGTCCACGAGATGCCTGGCGGGAAAGGGCAATTCTTCGAGTCGCGCATTGGTCAAGAAAAGGGAGGACTTCGGATCGTCCGCATCAACAATTTTGGGACTATCCGGCTTCAAGGCCTGGAAAATGGCGTCTTCACCGTCGCCAGCGACCAACACGTCAAAGATTTCTGAACATTTTTTCAGCGCTGTCGTGGCCCGGCCACTCCGGCCCTCCTTGGCCTCCTTCTTGTAGGCCGCATTGACGAGCGTGATATGCGGTCCGCCCAAAATGATTTTCGCCGAAGGTCTTACCTCTCGGATCATCCCCGCAATCTGACTGATTGCGGGCATCTGCGGCGTCGTCGCCGTCAATCCATAAACCTCCGTCTCGGTGGTTCGGGCATAGTGGCCGATCGCATCCTTGAAATTGTCAATTCCAGACAGGTCGACCATGTCTACAGCCACGCCCGCTCTTTCCAAGGCCGCGGCGACCTTCAGGATGCCCAAGGTCATGAAGACGCGTTCATCCAGCAAAAAAATTGACGGAGGGGTAACAAGACAAATCGGTATCACGGCGTCGAAAATAGCACTATAGCCATGTGGCGCAAGCTATCACGTTTTCTGGCGATGCACGAATTCCGAATCGAAACTGTCGCTTCGCGCAGGCTATTTCAACAACTTTCCTTCGCCGAAAAAGGTTCCGCCGCCCTCGGATTCATCCCGTTCCGAGCTGCGTCTGGGATCCTGACGGCGCACTCGACAGGCCTGCCGGTTTTCGATGCAGCTTTTCCAACAGCAGCCCGATTCGGCGCGGATTGAGCGGATGCCCCAAATCGCCCGCGCGCACACCCGGTGCCGGATTGGATAGCAACTGCTCGAGCGCGGCCTCCAAAACCGCTCGATCCGGTTCAACAAGCCCCAGCGAAGCCGTCGCTTCCTGAGCCAGTCGCGCGGCACGCCGGGCGCACTCAAGAAAAAGCGCGCAAGGCTCCAGGCAGGCAATGTCACTCTTGGTATCCGGAGAATCCTCTCGAACTCCGTCGACCGTCCAACGCCGTCGCTTCAAACATTGACGCACACCGCAGGACGCTCGAATCACCTCCGAGACCTCCGCGTCGGTGAGATTTTGCGCCACCCGGTACATGCCCGTCTGGCGACCCACAAAATCCCGGTACTGGGTAACAGGAGGCGGATCGACCCGAGCGGCCCACGCATCCACCACTCCCCCCGGGTACAATTGGTCCAAAGCGAGTTCAAGCTGCTCCGCACCCGGGGCAATACACACCCATCCTGACCGAAGATCGGGCGCGCTTCTCAATGGCCGGAATTCGCCCCTTCCATCGAATTGTGCGAGTTGTCGCAAACCGCTCACGGGAAGCTCCTGGAGCGATTCGGCCGGCCGATCCCTATCCGCGATCGAACGTAAGCAAAATCGATCTCCGTCTCGTCCCGCGTAAACCTGCCCAAAAACGAAGGAATCCGGATGTCGATCAAGCAGCCAACGAATGGCCGGCGACAGGCTTGCGGAGGGATGCATTGATTTGTTTCCCGGTTAGGTTAGGTCGCTGGCTGAAATATTTCGGGGGCAGTGGGGCAGTGGACCTTCGAAGGCTGTGCCACCCATCGAACGAGTCAGCGAGTCAGCCGCATCGAAGGAAGGATGCATGCCCATCATTGAACAGAAGCAAATGCAGCATACGAAGTTTATTTTCCGGCGCGCCATCGGCTTTCCATCTCCCTGCCGCCAAACCTCGATCCACCTGCCACGGGAGAATTCATACCGGCATCGCAGAAGCAATGAATTGGGCGGGCGTCACCGCGGGGCGGGCGACCACGAGCGAATCCAAGCCCTGCCGACTGCCTCGCGTCTGGTTTAATTCTTCTACAGATTAAATGTCCCGGTCGGGACATTTTATACGTAGATTCTCCCGACAGAGCATTGCCCGTCGATCGCTCACTTGGTTAGACTGACGGCATGACCGAGTTGTCCGCTCCGGACTCCCATCTGGCGAACGCCGCGGAAGGTTGGTTGCTTCTGGGTGTTCCCGGCGACGCACAGACGGAACTCAATCAATTGAGTTCTGAAAGCCGCGTACATCCCCGATGTTTGGACCTTCAATGGCAGGTATTTGCAGCCGGCCGACAATGGGATGCCGCATTTTCGGTGGCCCAGCAGAGCGTCGAACTGTGGGGGCAGTTTGTCGGCGGTTGGATCCAACGCGCCTACGCGGCGCGGCGGTGCGAAGCCGGCGGGTTGGCCCAGGCATTTGAATGTCTCGCCCCCGCGGACACCCTGTTTCCGACCGAGCCGATCATTCCGTACAATCTGGCGTGTTACTCGGCGCAGATGGGGAAGCTCGACGACGCCTGGTCCTGGTATGAAGCGGCGATGCAGCGGGGCCGTCCCGAGGACTTACTAGCCATGGCGTTGCGCGACGAGGACTTGCGGCCGCTGTGGCCCCGCCTAGCCGTTTCCCTCGGCAAAATAAAATGATCGACTTCCGATCCATGCCGAAGTGGTTGCCCAAGCCTGCTCGGCGTTGCTTCGCGGCTTCGCTGCTTCGCGAGCGAATCCTACCGCGTGGTTCCGGTCGGGAATCGCCCGATCAAGGCATCGACCCGTTTGCGGCCGTAACGGGGACGATTCTTGAGCTCGTGAAAATTTTTGTCATAACCCGTTTGTGTGCGGCTTAGAGGGTCTGAGGTTGCCGAATGAATAATCGCGATCCAGTCTTTTCGCGCCGGCTTCTTTTCGCTAAAGATGCCGGACGCACTTTGCACAAAAAATGTGTATGGCAAAACACCTCGCCATTTTAGGTCTGCTCCTCGCTGCGACACTCGTGAGCGCGCGACCGGCGTGGCTCCGAGCCAAGACCCCGCGGGCCGGGGCGGCGAATCCAACCGCAGCGGCGCGGGAATTTGAACAGCGGGTGTTGCCACTCCTGAATCAGTTTTGCTGGGACTGCCACGGAGACGGCATGAAAAAAGGGGATCTGACACTCGACCCTTACACCAATTCAGCGGCCGTTCTTGCGAATCGTAAGACGTGGGAGCACATCCTGTTGAATCTTCGCAACGGAGAAATGCCGCCGCAAAAAAAAACCCAGCCGAACTCAGCCCAACGGGAACTGATAATCCATTGGATCGAGGAAACACTCTTTCCCATCGATCCCAATCACCCCGACCCGGGCCGGGTCACGGTGCGTCGCCTGAATCGCACGGAGTATAACGCAACGATCCGCGACTTGGTGGGTGTGGATTTCAAGCCCGCGGATGATTTTCCTCAGGACGACATTGGGTATGGCTTTGACAACATCGGGGATGTCTTGTCCCTCCCGCCTCTCCTGCTCGAAAAGTACCTGCGGGCCGCTCAGAAAGTGACCGATGCGGCAATCGTCACCGGCCCACTACCGCCCGCGGTGAAGACATTCGACCTGGATGACTTTGAAGGCGGCGAACGACGACCCGACGGGCGGAAGCTGGACTATGAGGGGGAGTTCAACCTGAAAACCACCAATACGCAGTCGGGCGACCATGTGCTCCGGGTAACGGCCGGGGCCGTGCCCGGAATGAAAGAACCGGTTCAGTTGCGAGTTACCGTAAATGACGAGCCGGGGAAAACGTTTGAGGTCAAAGCAACGCGGGAGAACCAAAAGACCTTCGAGTACCCGGTGACCTGGAGCGTCGGGGAGAAACGGGTGAAGATTACGATGATCAAGGCCACCGAGCCGATCCCGGAGACGAAGGGAAAGAAGGCGGAGCGAAAGCTCGTCGTTTCAAAGATCTGGTGGACGGGTCCAACGAACACCGATTGGCCACCGCTACCGGAGTCCCATCGTCAGATTCTCTTCCGAAAGCCTGTCAACGGGAACGACGAGTTGGTGGCCTGGGAAATCCTCGACCGTTTCACCAGTCGGGCATTCCGTCGTCCCGCGGCCCATGCCGAGGTTGACCGTCTGTTGGGCCTGTACCAGCAGGCACGCGACAACGGGGAAAACTTTGAATCGGGCATTAAGTTGGCGTGCAGTGCCGTATTGGTCTCACCACATTTTTTATTCCGGGGCGAACTACAGCCCGAACCGGACAATCCTCTCTCGGTTCACCCGGTTGGCGAATATGCGCTGGCGTCGCGGCTGAGTTATTTCCTCTGGAGCACGATGCCGGACGCCGAGTTGATGGACCTCGCGAAGAAGGGTCAGCTCCGCAAAAATCTGGGCCCTCAGCTATCACGGATGCTCGCCCATCCCAAGTCCTCCGCTTTGGTCGACAATTTTGCGTCGCAATGGCTCAACCTCCGGCTGTTGGATGTCGCCGCTCCCGATCGGAAGAAATTCCCTACGTATGACAACCGACTTCGGGACGCCATGCGGGAGGAAACGTCTAGGTTCCTCCGTCATGTGGTGCAGGCAAACCGGCCCGTCACCGAATTGATCGAGGCCGACTACACTTTCGTGAATCAACCGCTGGCTGAGCACTACGGTATCCCCGGAGTGACCGGAGACGACTTCGTGCTCGTCTCGTTGAAGAACACGCCCCGCGGAGGACTTCTGACCCATGGCAGCTTCCTCACGTTGACCTCAAACCCCACACGCACCTCGCCCGTGAAACGGGGCAAGTACGTCCTCGACAACCTGCTCGGAGCCCCCCCGCCTCCCCCGCCTCCAAACGTCCCGGAACTCAAGGCCGGGGACGAGCTTACCGGCACTTTGCGGCAAAAAATGGAGCAGCACCGTGACAACGTCTTGTGCGCGAGCTGTCATGCCCGGATGGATCCCATCGGATTTGCATTCGAAAATTTCGATGCTATCGGCCGGTGGCGGGATCTCGATGGAAAGGACCCAATCGACCCAGCCGGCGAGCTGGTGAGTGGCGAGAAATTTGCGGGCCCCGACGGCCTGATGCGAATCCTGGCCGGGTCGCGTCGGGCCGAATTTCTGCATTGCCTCGCCGAAAAACTCCTCACGTATGCCCTTGGGCGCGGGCTCGAGTATTATGACCAGCCCGCGGTGAAAAAGATTCTCGTTCACACGGAAAAACACGGCACCACTTTTTCCAGCCTCGTCCAGGGGATCGTGGACAGCGTTCCGTTCCAATACCGCCGAGGCGACGGGGATCCCAATGGTCCATCCTACCCTCCGGCAGAATAGAGCGGTGAGAATCTCGAAGTGCGATTTCTTGTTTGCCGGGGTCTCCCTCGCTCTTCGACACTCCTCGGGTGACCACGAGCCAAAAGGTTTTTCCCCTCGCCGAAATCTCCTCCTGGCGCGAAGCCCAGCGTAACGCTGGCCGCCGCGTTGTAGTGACCAACGGCTGCTTCGATCTGCTTCACATCGGCCACATTGCCTACCTCGAGGCCGCCCGATCGCAGGGAGATCTGCTACTCATCGGAGTCAATAGCGATGCGAGTGTCGCCGCCCTGAAGGGCCCGTCGCGCCCAATTAATTCCGAGGCGGACCGTGCCCGGCTCCTTGCGGCGCTTGCCGCCGTGGACGCCGTCACGATATTCCCCGAGAAGCGTGCGGGTAATTTTCTCGAACGTGTGCGCCCCGACGTGTGGGTCAAAGGCGGCGACTACTCGCTGGAAACGATCGATACGGACGAACGGCGAATTCTGGAATCGGCAGGTGGCCGGATTGTCTTCATTCCGTTCATCACGGGTAAGTCCACGAGCAGCCTTCTCGAGAAAATCCAGCGCCTCTAATTTGAAGGCTCCAGAGATCGCACCGAGACGATGCGCCGACTCGGAAAAGAGGGTGACACCGGCAAGCCCCTCACCCCTGCCCTACCCGTGAACCGACTCCATTTCGTGATTCGAGGACGAAGAACGAGCGCGACGGACGAGGACGATTTGCAGGACCGCATTGCGGCGCTTTCGTCCTCGTCCTCGTCCTCGTCCTCGTCCGTCGATGGCGACGAACAGCACACCCTCAACTTGCCGAATCGGCGACCCGCCGCAAATACTCCCACGAATACAGGCCCGACGTGTGTCCATCCGCCCACCGCGGCTGGATGGCATAACTACCGACCGGTTCCAATCCTTGCAGTTGGAAGGCATTGGGACCATAGGGACGCAGAGGGGGACGGTAGGTTTTCCCGAAAATGTCTTGTTCCCCCATGCAGCCGGCGCAAGGGCAAAACCGCCGCAGAGTTTCGAGCGCGACAAAACTCTCGGCACCATCCGCCCACCGGATTGCGAGTTCCCTACCGATCACCTGACAATCAGCTGGCTGCATGACCCGAGGATGAACCGACAACGACGCAGCGTCCAGAGTTACACCGAGACGCGCACCAAGAATCAATGGCTAGAGCAAACCGACTGAATTTCGGTCGCCCCTGGATCTGGCTCTTAAGAATCCGGTTCTCCGTCACCAAGTATTCGTTGCGCAGGAGGAGTTCCTGATCAACCGAACCGGATATACGCCAGAATTCGTTTCCAATTCATCGACGAGACTTAACCGCGGCAACGGTCTCCGAGCAATCTCCTGATCGCCCTGCAAATCCTTGAAGATTGGTAGATTCGAGCATTTTTGACCCAAAGCGGTCTGCGGTAGGATTCGCTGTTCGATCACTTCACTTTGCGCTATTGTCGTGAAATATCCCCACCGCATGCGAAACCTGACTTCACTTCTCACGAGTGCCCTTCTCATCACTTCCACCGCCCTGCGGGCCGATGAACCGCTTGTTTTCATTTCGGCGTTCGCCTCGGGCGATAAGGGAGCGATCCACGCCTTCCGGTTCGACACCAGGACCGGTGCCTTGAAGCCACTGCATCGGACCACGGACATTCAGAATCCATTCTTTCTGGCGATCTCACCGGACCAGCGATTCCTGTACTCGATTCATGCCGAGACGTTCGGTGGCGCAAAGGATGAATCGGTCGCGGCCTATTCCATTGATGGGCGGAGCGGCCATTTGCAGCGACTGAACCAGCAATCGACTCGGGGAACCGCCTCGTGTTACCTGGATGTCGATGCCACGGGCAAAACGGTGGTCGTGGCGAACTACTCCTCCGGCAGTGTGGCGTCGCTGCCCGTCCGGCGGGACGGTTCACTCGGTGAAGGGGCTTCGTTTGTGCAGCACACGGGGTCCAGCGTCGATCCCAAACGTCAAAAGGGCCCCAATGCGCATAGCATCGTCGTCAGTCCGGACAATCGATTCGCTCTCGCTGCGGATCTCGGGATCGACAAGATCCTGATTTATCGCCTCGATCCTGCGACGGCAAAGCTTACTCCGAACGAAGCCCAACCTTTCATAAGGTTATCGCCAGGTTCGGGACCGCGGCATCTGACGTTTCATCCGAATGGCCGACGGGTGTACGTGATCAACGAATTGAAGAATACGGTCACCGTCTTCGACTACAAGACAGCTTCGGCTGCGCTAACAGAGCGTCAGACAATCTCCACCCTTCCAACGGACTTCACCGGCAAGAGTTACTGCGCCGATTTGAAGATCACACGGGATGGCCGTTTCTTGTATGGCACGAATCGCGGTCACGACAGCATCGCGGTCTTTCGAATTGCCGAGGATGGAAAACTAACTCTGATCGCCATCGAACCTAGCCTTGGCAGTGGGCCGCAGAACCTGTTCATCTCGCCGGACGGACAGTGGCTACTCTGTGCGAACATGCCAGGCAACAACGTCATCGTTTTTCAAATCGACGGGCTGACGGGCAAGATCAAAGCGGTGGGTGAACCGATCTCGATGCCAATGCCATCGTGCATTCGCTGGCTGCCTTGAACCGGCCGTGCGAAGGGTTCATCGACCCAGCGCAACTCGTCCGAAATACCTGCAGCTGTCGCTATCTTCTCGGCAGATCGGAAGTGGATCGTAACTCAAGGCGACTTCGCGGTGGGCGACGGAGTGGGCGAGGGTGGGTTTTTGAGCCCGGCAAACAAAAGGGCAGCGAGAAAGCCTGCGGTCGCAAGGAAATAGAGGCCGGCGGTCGTCGAAGAAAAGCTTGCTTCGAGCCGGGTCTTGACGATCGGTGCGACGAATCCGCCGATATTTCCCAGGGAGTTGATCGTGGCAATCCCCGCTGCGGCGCCGACACCTCCAAAGTAGGTGGTTGGGTAGGTCCAAAAGATGGGCTGGGCCGTTATAATTCCTGCCGTGACGAGGCACAACGCAGCGATCGCGAACACCGGTGGAAGATGGCCGGCCAGGGGGAACCCGACCGCGATACCGGAGAGCGAGATACAGGCAAAGGTCTTCCGATAACCGGTCCTCATTGCCAGGCCCGGCCAGAACGAGCCGGCCAGGATGGCAAATGCCCAGGGAATGGCGGAGACTAAACCGACGCGCAATCCGACATTTTGACCCAAGAGGTTGCTAACAATCGTGGGAAGGTAGAACGCGACTCCATAACCGCTGATCTGGATGAAGAAATAGATCGTAGCAAAATGCAGGAGTTGCGGATTGCGGAACACCGCCCCAAACGTGACGGCTCCCCGACCTTGTTTTTCCAATTCCTCGGCGGCGATGGTTTGGGTTAGTGCATCCCGTTCATCGGGAGGCATCCACGCGGCCTTCGCCGGACGATCGGTCAAATAAAAGAAGACCCAAACGCCGACCAAACTCGCCATCAATCCTTCAACGAGAAACATGATCTGCCAGCCTTGAAGTCCGAAAGTTCCGTGTAATTCCAGAAGAAACCCGGAGAGCGGGCCCCCCAGCATCAGGGCCAGCGGCGCTCCAAAATAGAAGATGGCCATGACCTGACCCCGGGCTCTCGCCGGAAACCAGTAGGTCAGATAGACGATGCAACCGGGGAAAAAGCCGGCCTCGGCCGCACCCAAAAGCAGACGCACCACGGAAAAGGACGTATCGCTCTTGGCAAACACCATTGCCGCCGAGAAAAGCCCCCAGACGACCATGATTCGAGCCATCCAGATTCGAGCACCGATGCGATGCAACAAGAGGTTGCTCGGGATCTCGAAAAGAGCATACGTCACGAAGAACGCTCCCGCACCGAACGCAAACGCCGCCTCGCTAACACCCGTCGCAGCCCGGTAAGCTTGTTTCGCGTAGCCGATGTTGGCCCGGTCCAGGTAGGCCAGGAGATACATCAGCAACATGAACGGAAGCAGGCGACGCTTCGCCCTGGAAATGGCGCGGTCAAGAACTGCCGGGTCCGGAGCGGAGGTTACCATCGAGTTCGGGAGGACCTCAGTCCTTTCGAAGGCACCAAAGGACCGCATTGCGCATCAGGCGTTGGAACATCGGATGGTTGAGCGCATCACGCGTATGGCCGTTGGCCAAGTGACACAGCCGTCCCTGACCCGGCTCATAGGCCCAACCGGCGGCCGCGACGACCTTGCCATCGTCGGAACGATTGCGCAGCAGGAGGTGAACTTTGTTTGTTTCAAAGGGCGGTGTGTGTTGTTCATCTGCACAGAAGAAATCCGTCACACCACGGGTCACCGGATGCTGAGCATCAACCACTTCAGTCCGAAATCGTTCCAAGGGTCCGTGGCCGATATAGCGTCCGCCGACCAGTCGCAAGTAGGCGCCATCGTCAGGATAAAGGCCCATGGCATTGTGCAAGTTCAAGAAAGCGCCACCGCTTTCGACGAACTGCACCACCGCCCGCTGCTGCTCGTCGGTCATCCAGCCCACGCCCTTGCCTTCCGGGAAAATATACCCGTCGCGCAGCACCACCAAGAGGCTCACATGCTTTAGATTTTCCGCCGTCAGCCCGCGAAAATCGAAGAGGAAGTGAGGAATGACACCCGTCGCCTCAAACACGGGGCGGAGCCCCAATTCAATGTGCTCCGGCTCATGAGGACGATCACCGATCAAGACCAAGGCGTGAGGTTGTGAACCGCTCTTCGACGGTGGTTGCCCGTAGTACGGTGCCTGGGGAACCGTCAGTTCTCGATGGACCCAGCGGATATCCTCAACGGTCGGGGTATCGTACGGCATCCAGTCGAAAAATTGAGCGGGGATGAGAATCTCCTTCTCGAACTTACCGAGCGGAATCCCCATCGCAACGTTGTAGGCCACTTGACGGCGAA
>CAMDJH010000112.1 GCA_945900455.1 Akkermansia muciniphila | reverse complement strand
ACCAAAGTCGCGCCCTTGCATTCTGCTCGGCAGCACCATTGGCCGCGGAGCGTTTCAGAAATCGAAATCAGAGTCCCGGGAAAAATGAAGAATTCTTCCGTTCAACAATCGCTGACTCGAAAACCACCGTTTCCGTGAGATGCACCCCTCCAGCGTGGCGAACCGCACCGTGCCTTTCTCCCAGTTCGACAGTCAGAATCCGGAAGACCTCTGGACGCATCTGGCGGATTTCGAAAAACGGACCGGAGGCGAGGTACTGGCCATCCCGCACAACGGAAACTTGAGCAATGGCCGCATGTTCTCGGTGGAGACCTTTGACGGCAAGCCATACAGCAAGGAACTGGCGCTCATGCGCGCACGGTTCGAGCCGATTGTCGAAGTCACCCAGATCAAGGGAGACAGCGAGGCGCACCGGGCCCTCTCGCCGAACGATGAGTTCGCCGACTATGAAAAGTGGGACAAGGCCAACCTCAACGGCACCGAGGTGAAGAAGCCCGAGATGTTCCAATACGAATACGCCCGCGAAGCCCTCAAGAACGGCTTGTTGCTGGAGCGGAAACTTGGCGTGAACCCGTTCAAGTTCGGCATGATCGGCAGCACCGACGCGCACACCGCCCTGGCGGCGGTCGAGGAGGAAAACTTCTTCGGGAAACACTCCGGAGTGGAGCCCGGACCGCATCGCTGGGAGCACGTCGTCATCGAGTCGCCTGATCCCAAATTTACCGTCAAAGGCTGGCAGCAGGCCGCCGCAGGTTACGCCGGTGTCTGGGCGACCGAAAACACGCGCGAAGCGATCTTCGATGCCATAAAGCGCAAGGAAACGTAAGCCACGACCGGCCCACGCATGGTGGTCCGCTTCTTCGGTGGATGGGACTTCACCGCAGACGGCGCCCAGTCGCGTCTCCCAGCCGGAGTTGGCTACGCCAAGGGTGTTCCGATGGGTGGCGATTTGCGGAAAACCACCGGCGGCAAGTCACCGAACTTTCTCGTCGCTGCACTGAAGGATTCCGATAGCGGCAACCTCGATCGCATTCAGATCGTCAAAGGTTGGCTGGGTAACGAAGGAAAAACCCACGAGAAGATCTACGACGTCGCATGGAGCGGCGACCGCAAGCCCGGGGCGGATGGCAAAGTTTCGCCGGTCGGCAACACGGTGGACGTGGCGAAGGCGACCTGGAAAAACACCATCGGTTCCCCGGAACTGAGCACCACTTGGACCGACCCGGATTTCGATGCGGAGCTACCCGGGTTTTACTACGCCCGCGTCATCGAGATCCCCACGCCGCGCTGGACGGCCTACGAGGCGCTGCGCTTCGGAATCAAGATGCCCAAGGAAGTTCCGATGACGACCCAGGAACGCGCCTACACGTCGCCCATCTGGTATAACCCGGGGAAGTGATTCGATGGTGAAACGCGCGGGCTGTCCGAGGGGGCGACCCGCGAATTTACCAGCAAATGGTGTCTCATGAAGGAACTCGGACTGCGCGGCTGGAACTGCGTGAGCCAGCAGACGGTGCTGATCGAATACAAAGGCTTCACCCGCGAAGAACCGCTCCGCTTTGACGTGTTGGTCGAAGGCTGCGGGCTGGTGGAAGCGAAGGCCGTCGAGAAAACCCTTCCCATCCACAAATGCCTTTCGTTCAAACCCCATGAAACGAATCCTGAAAGAGCCGCTGCTGCATTTCCTGCTGTTGGGAGCAACGATTTTCGTGGCCTACAGTCTCGCGTCGAAACGCCGCAGCGCCGAGCCGGGTAAAATTGTCGTGACGCAAGGCCTGATCGAGCATCTCGCCACCGGCTTCGCGAAGACCTGGCAGCGGCCGCCTACGGAGCAGGAAATGACGGGATTGATTCGCGACCACGTGCGTGAAGAGGTGTTTTACCGCGAGGCGTTGACGCTCGGGTTGGACAAGGACGATACCGTCATTCGCCGCCGCCTGCGGCAGAAGATGGAGTTTGTGTTCAATGATATCGCCGCCCAAACGGAGCCGACCGATGCCGACTTGAACGCCTACCTTCAAGCGCACGCCACCACGCTCCGCGTCGAGCCACGATTCACCTTCCAGCAAGTTTATCTCAACCCGCAGCGGCATGGCGACAAACTCGCGCACGTTGCGGCACAACTGCTGGTGCAGTTGAACCAAGATAGAAACAAGGCAGACGTTGCGGCGGTAGGTGATTCGTTTCTGCTCGAGCGTGACTTCACCGCTGTGGCTGCGGGGGAGATCACGAAACAGTTTGGCGAGGTTTTTGCCGCGAAACTGAGCGGGCTGCAACCCGGTTCTTGGCAGGGGCCGATCGAGTCCGGCTACGGCGTGCATCTGGTGAAGATCCGTGAACGCACCGAGGGTCGCCTGCCCGCACTGGCGGAGGTGCGTGAGGCCGTCCGCAGGGAATGGGACAACGCCCGGCGACTCGAGGGGAACGAGAAGTTCTATCAGGAATTGCTCAAGCGTTACACAGTGACGGTCGAGGACCCGGCGCCGGTGAAGAAGGGGCCGGAAAAAGTGGCGGAGGCGAAATGAAACGCGCGTTCGTCCGCTTCGCTCTATTCGCCACGTTTGCGTCAGGCGCGTTCGCACACGAGATGCGCCCCGCTTATCTGGAGCTTCGCGAGACAAAAGCGGAGACGTATGACGTGTTGTGGAAAGTGCCAGGACGCGGCGACAACTTGCGGCTCGGACTTTACGTGGAATTTCCCGCCGACTGCGAAAACGTCACCGAGCCGAGAGGCACGATGATTAACAATGCCCTTACCGAGCGCTGGTCCTTACAGCGCGCGGGCGGGCTGACCGGGGCGACGATCCGGATCGCAGGCCTTAGCGCGACGATGACCGATGTGCTCGTTCGTCTGGAACGTCTCGACGGCACCACGCAAATCACCCGCCTCACACCATCCGCACCGTCCTTTTTGGTGGAAGCCGGGCCGCGTGCACTGGAGGTCACCCGCACTTATTCGGTGCTCGGCGTCCACTACATCCTGACGGGCATAGACCATCTGCTGTTCGTCATCGCCTTGCTTATCATCACGGGCGGCGGATGGAGACTCGTGAAGACCGTTACCGCTTTCACCATTTCGCACAGCGTGACCCTCACCGCAGCGACGCTCGGCTGGGTTCACATTCCAACACCGCCCGTTGAGGCCGTCATCGCACTGAGCATCGTGTTTGTCGCGGCGGAAATTGTTCGCCAGCGGCGCGGCGTCGAAGGCATCACCGTGCGCGCACCGTGGGTCGTGGCGTTCAGCTTCGGGCTGATACACGGCCTGGGATTTGCCGGCGGGCTCCGTGAGGCCGGGTTGCCAGGCGGACATATTCCCACGGCGCTATTGTTCTTCAGCATTGGCGTCGAGGCCGGTCATTTCCTGTTTATCGGATTGGTGCTTTCGCTCATCGCCCTGGTGCGCCGCATTGGCATTCCATTTCTGCACTACGCCGAACTCATTCCACCCTATGCCATCGGAACCATCGCCATGTTCTGGGCCATTCAACGCACGCTTTCCTTTTTCACATTCTGAAGTCCAAAACAGTAAACCACACTTGTGACATCCCGAGAATAATGTGATATTGGGAGCGTGCACGTGTCACAAAACCAATGATCGAATCCGGATCCAAACCGATGAGCCACGAATCCAGGTTCAGTGCCTGGTGCCGCACCTCTGTCCAGTGGGTCCGCTGCCTGGCGGCATGGTGGCTCAACGGATGCCGACTTTGGGACAAAGCTTGTCGCCTCACCCTCGGTTTCAATGTTCTCCAACCCAATCTTCTCACACGAACATTCTTCTACCGATCGATGGGTGTGCTCGTGGTGAGTACCCTAATGATTGCGTCAACGGAGGGAGCCGGGGCGGTTCCAACGACTGCGGAGGATACGCCGTTGTCGCAACACGACGTTCTTCCGATACTCCTATTGCATTGTTCGCCCTGCCACGGGGGGCCCCGACAAGAAGCGAAACTGGATGTTCGGAGTGTGAGAGGCCTCCTTCAGGGCGGGCAGACCGGACCCGCATTGATTCCAGGGCAACCGGCTGCAAGCCGGATGATTCAACGCATACGCGACGGAGCGTGTCCTCCCAACACCCGTTTGGTGGAAGCGAATGTCAAATTGGTCGATGCCTCGTCACTGGCAAAGCTCACGGCCTGGATCGCTGCCGGCGCACCGGTCGTCCCGGATGAACCCGATCTTGCCGGAACCACCGAGGATCCCCTCGTCACGGACGCTGACCGTGAATTTTGGTCATTTCGTCCGCCCGTACCGCATCCGCCTCCCACCGTCCGTAATCCAACCCTGACCGCCAATCCCATCGATGCTTTCATTTTAAGGCAACTGGAAGAGAAGGGATTGTCGTTCTCGCCCGAAGCGTCGTCGCAAACCTTATTGCGGCGGATTTCATACGATCTAACCGGACTTCCGCCTTCGGCCGAAGAGATCGCTGCCTTTACGGCCGATTCACGACCTGATGCCTACAGCCGATGGGTGGATCGTCTATTGGCATCCCCGCGCTACGGTGAACGGTGGGGCCGCGTTTGGCTGGATGTGGCGGGGTACTCTGACGCCGAGGGAAAGCGAGAACAGCATCTGCCGCGTGCCTTCGCGTATCGATACCGCGATTATGTCATTCAAGCATTCAATTCTGACAAACCCTATGATCGCTTTCTCCAGGAACAAATTGCTGGAGATGAACTCGCCGACTACGAGAACGCGCCATCGCTGACCCACGAACTCTACGATAATCTTGTCGCCACCGGTTTCCTAAGGATGCCACCCGATCCGACCTGGGCCAATATTACAGGCTTTGTTCCCGATCGATGGGATGTCATTGCCGATGCGATGGAGGTATTGGGGTCGGGTGTCATGGGGTTAACGATGCGTTGCGCGCAGTGTCATAGTCACAAATTTGATCCATTGCCCCATCGCGATTACTTCCGCTTGGTGGATATTTTCAAAGGGGCGCTCGACGAGTACCATTGGCTGAAGCCCGATTTGCGCCCGTACGGTGGCGCCGCAAATCTCGGTCCGTTGGGCGAGCGGTCATTGCCGCTGGCATTACCCGAGGAACGGCAGGCGTGGGAAATCCAAAACAAGGCAATCCAAGAAGCTTCGGAGGCGGCCAGGGTCGAGGAAGTCCGTCTGACCGCACGTTACCGAACGGAGCAACTCGCATCCGTGCCGGAAATTCTTCGGAATCAAATCCTCGACGCATTGACCCTCCAGCCAACGAATCGCACACCGGAGCAAGTCGAACTTTTGAAACAGCACGCGACACGAGTCTCGCCCGACCGCGACGCGCTGAAGAAGTTCGACGGGGGCTTCAAAGCGCAGTGCGACGCACTCGCTCGCTTGGAAAGCAGCAAGCGACCTGAACCGCGCATCGCCGCGCTGTGGGACCGTGGTGACCCATCGCCCACTTATATTTACCGTCGAGGAGATTATCAACGCCCTGGGCCCAGGGTGCAGGCGGGAGTCCCCGCGGTCCTATCCAAGCCCGGTTACCGACTGAACATCACTCCTCCCTGGCCGGGCGCAAAGAAGACGGGGCGACGCCTGGCACTGGCTCGCTGGCTCACCGAACCGGGCCACCCGCTTACGAGTCGGATCATGGTGAATCGCGTCTGGCGAAATCACATGGGTCAGGGGATTGTGAAGACGGTTGGAAATTTTGGGCGTACGGGAGCCCCGCCCTCGCACCCTGAATTATTGGATTGGCTCGCGGTTGAATTCGAGCGACAGGGTTGGAGCATCAAGAATCTTCACCGCCTCATCCTCACGTCCCGCACGTATCGTCAAAGTTCCCGGGTCGATTCTCAGGCACTGCAAATGGATCCGGACAATACCTACCTGTCACGAATGCCCCTGCGCCGATTGGAAGGGGAGGCGTTATGGGACGCGTGTGTTGCGGTTGCAGATTGTCTGGATGAACGCCGTTATGGCCCCCCGATTCCGGTGCAAACGCGGAAGGATGGCTTGGTGACTCCCGGGAGGAGCGGAACCGTTTGGAGACGCAGCATTTACGGCGACCAACTCCGCAAGGAAATCCCCACGATCTTGGAAGTGTTCGATCTGCCTCCAATGAACCCGAATTGCCTGGTCCGCAATGAATCGACCGTCGCTCCCCAAGCGCTTCACATGCTCAACGACAGCGTCGTGCGAGAGCTATCCAACCATTTTGCAAGGCGCCTGCAGCGCGAATTGAGAGGCGACCCGCAACGGCAGATCGAGGGCGCATTCCTGTTGGCATTTTCGCGGCCACCAACCGGGACGGAATCCGCGATGGCGATGGCCACCTTGCGCGAACTGGCGAACCCTGGCGGTGACGCCAACACCCCCGATGCGGCGTTGACCGCCTTGTGTCATGCCTTAATCAATTCTGCCGAATTTCTCTATGTCGACTAGGACACCTCTCTGTCAAGGCGGGCCGCCCCAGACTCCTCTGACGCGCCGCGCGTGGTTCGAGACGATGACCGGCGGGCTGTGTGGGGCGGCCTTGAGCTCATTGCTGCGGGCCGACTTCGGCGGGAGTGCCCGGGCTGGCGAACCGGGGGGAGAAATCGCCCCTCACGCGAGCCTGAGTCCGCGTCAGCCGCATTTTCCTGCCCGTGCGAAAGCCGTTATTCAGCTCTTCATGAATGGCGGGCCAAGCCAGGTCGATCTCTTTGATCCCAAACCGATGTTGGACCGTCGACATGGAGAAGCGTATTTCAAAAACATCGCGGGTGAAGTCGAGAACATCAGCTCGGCGGGCGCTATCATGAGGAGCCCTTTCCGTTTTTCGCAGCACGGAAAATCAGGCCTCTGGGTTAGTGAATTGCTGCCGCATATCGCAAGGCAGGCCGACGATCTGGCAGTGGTGCGGTCGATGTACACAACCAATATAACCCATGAACCGGCGCTCTACATTATTCACACGGGGCAGATGCGCACCGGGTTTCCATGCCTCGGATCCTGGGTTGTCTATGGAATCGGATCCGAGAACCAAAACCTACCCGCGTATGTGGTGTTGGATGACCCCGCCGGTTTGCCCGTGAACGGGGTTGAAAACTGGACCGCCGGCTTTCTTCCACCCGTCTACCAGGGCGTGCGATTCCGCTCGCGCGGTGCGCCCATTCTCAATCTCCATCCAGAAATTGCCGGCGGTCCGATCGCCTCCCCCTTGGCGCGGGATTTCTTGAGTCGCCTGAATCAACAGCACCTGGGAGCGCGACCGCATCAACCTCAATTGGAAGCGCGCATCGCGAGTTATGAGTTGGCAGCACGAATGCAACTGGCGGCTGATGAAGCGTTAGATCCCTCACGCGAAAGTGCCAGGACTTTGGATGCATATGGGATTGGCCGGGAGCCGACGGATTCCTATGGCAGACGATGCTTGACCGCACGGCGTTTGGTGGAGCGGGGGGTGCGGTTTGTGCAAATCTTTATCAATGGACAGATCTGGGATCACCACACGGGCATCAAGTCCGGTCTAATTTCCGCGTGCCAGCGGACGGACCAGCCGATTGCTGCGCTCTTGGAGGATCTCAAGCAACGGGGACTGCTCGACACCACATTGGTTATGTGGGGCGGCGAATTTGGCCGTTTGCCCATCGCACAACTTTCGCCGGATAAGTCCGACGAAAACGCGGGGCGGGACCACAACAAAAACGCGTTCACGGTCTGGCTGGCTGGGGCCGGGATTCGCGCCGGCACCGTGTATGGAGCCACCGACGAACTGGGTTTTGCCGCCGTCGAGAATCGGGTCAGTGTTCCCGATTGGCACGCCACACTGCTGCACTTGCTGGGGATCAATCATGAAGAGCTGTTTATCAATCACAGCGGACTCAAGGAACGCCTGACTGGGGTAACAACTCCAAGAGTGGTTCGGGAAATTCTGACGTAACCCGGTCCCCGAGTTGTGTCTTGCCCTGGCGTTGGCTCTCGCCGACTCTCTGCGCTCTTTATGGCGAAAAAGGCGTTGATTACGGGAATTACCGGCCAGGACGGTTCTTACCTGGCTGAACTGCTTCTGTTAAAAGGGTACGAGGTCCACGGCATCGTCCGCCGGCAGAGTAGTACCCTGCGACCACGGCTGGATGCGGTTCAATCCAGTACCGAATTGCCCCTCGACAAACTGCACTTGCATTACGGGGACCTGGCGGACGGTGGCGGACTGGTTCGTTTGGTGGGCCGGATCCAACCCGACGAAGTGTACAACCTCGCGGCCCAAAGCCACGTGAGAGTCAGCTTCGACACCCCCGAGTACACCGTTGACGTCACCGCCACGGGCTGCCTCCGGTTGCTCGAAGCCATCCGCGATGTCGGGATCAAACCGCGGTTCTACCAGGCGAGCTCGAGCGAAATGTACGGCTTGGTACAGGACGTGCCACAGTCGGAAAAAACACCTTTCTGGCCCCGAAGCCCTTACGCCTGCGCCAAGGTTTTCGCGTACTGGGCGACGGTTAACTACCGGGAATCCTACAACCTCCACACCAGCAACGGAATTCTCTTCAATCACGAGTCCCCGCGACGCGGCGAGACATTTGTCACCCGAAAAATCACCATCGCGGCGGCCCGCATCAAACTCGGCCTCCAAAAGCGGCTCGCCCTTGGCAATCTGGACGCGAAGCGCGACTGGGGTTACGCCAAGGAATACGTCGACGCAATGTGGCGCATGCTCCAGCAGCCGGAGGGGGATGATTACGTCATCGCGACCAATGAAACGCACAGCATCCGCGAATGTCTCGACGTCGCTTTCGGCGCCGTGGGCCTGAACTGGCACGACCACGTCGATATCGATCCCCGCTACTATCGGCCCGCCGAGGTGGACCTGCTCATTGGTGATTCTTCGAAAGCCCACCGAAAGCTTGGGTGGCAGCCGAAGATAAAATTCAAGCAACTCATCGAATTAATGGTCGATGCAGATGTCCGCCTGCTGAAGGATCAACTCGCGGGCAGGCCAATCCTTTCCTACTAAGCCCGGCTCGCGTCAGCCTCGTCGCCATCGCCATGCACTGCGCTTTGATCACCGGCATCACCGGTCAGGACGGCGGATATCTCGCAGAGTTCCTGGAGTCCCGCGGATACGAAGTGCATGGGGCCGTCCGCCCTGCGGCACTCTCCGCCTTCCGTCGCCCCTCCCACCTGAGTCATCGCATACCGCTTCATCCGGTGGATCTCCGAGAGGGTCTGGCCGTCCGTCAACTCCTCGACCGACTCCGCCCTCGCGAAGTGTATCACCTCGCCGCACAGACCCATATCCCGACAAGCTTCGAAGACCCGGGGGCCACCGTGGAGGCCAACGTGATGACGACGCTCCGACTCCTGGAAGGGTGTCAGCGACTCGCGTCACCGCCCCGCTTTTTCCACGCATCGACATCCCAGATTTTCGGACGTTCCAGCTATTCTCCCCAGGATGAGCAGACGCCCGTCCGGCCCGTGAATCCCTATGGCGCATCCAAAGCCATGGCCACCGATCTCGTCCGCATTTGGCGTGAATTCCACGGTCTGTTCGCTGTAAACGGAATTCTCTTCAATCACGAATCGCCACGGCGCACTCCCGATTTCGTGACCGGCAAAATCTGCCGAGCAGCGGCGGCGATCAAGCAGGGGCGAGCGCAAGAATTATTGCTGGGTGACACGAAGGCCCAGCGAGATTGGGGCGATGCCCGCGATTTTGTCGACGGCTTTTGGCGATCCTTGCAATACGGCACCCCCAACGACTACGTCTTCTCCACCGGCGAGCTTCATTCCGTCCAGGAAGTGGTCGACCTGGCATTCGCCACCGTCGGATTGGATCCCTCCGCCTACGTCCGGATCGATCCCAGCCTGGTTCGCAAGTCTGAACCCAGCCCGGTCATGGGAAATTCAGCGAAGGCGCGCGCGCTGTTGGATTGGAAACCCCGCATTTCCTTCGCGAACCTCATCCGCGAAATGACCGAGGCCGCCCTTTCCCTCGACCTGGACTTGCCCGCAGCCACTGGATCGACGGTTTAGAGTGTCCGTTGCCGCATTCTCCCGTACCGCCACGAACTGAGAACTCCCACATCCCGGAACCCCAGTCGCGTGTACAAACCATGACCTGCCGCGGTTGCACTGAGTACCGCCGTTCGAAATCCATGCTGGCCGGCCAAATCCATCGCCTCCCGGACAAGCCGAGTCCCGATTCCACGCCCCTGGTGTGAGGGAATCACTTCCACATCGTAGATCCCCGCCGCACGCTCGCCCTCAAACAAGGTCGCCGTGCCGACCGGAATGCTTGAATCGATCGCTCCAAAGTACCACACCCGCTGGGGTCGAAGCCGGCCGACCGCAACCCACCCGTCAAATTGAGCTCGCCGCCGGGGAGTCGTGACCGGCTGCAGTGGCACAGGAACATCGGACTGCTGAAAGTCGACGCCCTGGACGGATCCCAGAGCGCCGGGCTGAGAGTTCAGTGTCGCCACCATCGCTCGACAATGGATCCGACACGAAAACCCATTTTCGCGAAGAATGGTTCCCAGTCCCGGAGGCACTGTGGCGGAACCAATCGCCCAATTGCACGCCGCGCGCCGTTCCAAATGATAGCGAAGAAGCGCCGCAACGCGTGCCCGGGCGAGGGGAGCGGTAAATTGGGCTCCCACAACTTGGTTACCAGGCCAGAACTCGCCATCCGAATACGTCCAGAATACATCGCCGTCGTCGTGACTCTCGACGCCGGCAACCCGCGCCATCCAACCGACCCGCTCCACTTGGTTCCATTCAACTGCCGCCGCCAGGGCCGCCTCGGGCAGCGGGGAATCTCGCACCTTCATTCGCGTCGGAAATCGATCCTCCGAATCCTGACACGCTTTGAAAATCCGATCACTCTTGGAGTCCATAGGGGGCTGAATTTCGCAAATGCTCAACCTCGTGCCGCCCTTCACACGGTCCGCGGTCGCGCATTCTAACCACCGATCCATCCGCTGGAAAGACTCCGCTTCCCAGTCTGGATCGAATTCGGGTTTAAATTGGAAAAAACGGGGCGCCAGTGTTGAAATCAGCCCGTGGTGTGCGTCTTAAACCTTCCAGAATTCCGGCGAGCCCTCGCCCGGATAACACCGGGCGACTTCCCGATAAAGACACGAGCCCTCGTCACAGTGTGGATTATCCTGATGATCACGCCGATCACCACTCTCCGCCTCCGGAGCCAGGACTGTATTCCCGCCCCCCCCGGATTGATCGCCGCCTACTCCTTCGAAGGCAACGGGCGCGATCTCGTCGGAGGACATTCCGGCATTCCGCTGGGGCCCGTCCAGTTTACCAACTGGTTCGAAGACGTCGCACTCCCCTTCCTCCCCCCAGGATGGGCAACTCGAAATTTCCTACCCAACGGTGGCGCCATCCGGGTGCCGGACGATGTTGCTCTCCGCCCGACTCAGATCTCCATCGTCGTCTGGATCAAATCAGCCGAGCCCGGATCCGACCGGTATCTCGTGAGCAAATCACTCTCCCCGACCCTCGCCAGTTCCTTCGCACTCTCGACGGATGCCGATGGCTTGCTTCGATTTTACGTCTGCACCTCGCTGAATCCACTTCGCATCGTTGCGTCCCCTCCCGCACCGGCGGCCGTCTGGGATGACGATTGGCATTCTGTCATGGGCACTTATGACGGGACGATCGCCCACCTGTATGTCGACGGAGAGGAAGTCGGAACCGGCACCGTCGGGTCGGGCCCAATCGTCTACGGCAACGACTGGAGTAATGGGGACCTGTTCATCGGCAATTTTCACAACCCCAACGAGGCGGGCATTGTTCCAACCGCCTTTCCTGGGCAACTGGATCAACTTCAACTCTTCTCCCGCGCCCTTTCGTTCTTCGAGATGTTCCAAGTCCTGTCCGCCGGCCCTTTCAACACGTGCCTGCAGTCGGAAGGACTCGTCCTCCACTCCCTCCCTTTAGGGGGCAATTTTCCTCTCGGAAGCAAGGTTTCTCTCGCCGTCGATGCGACCGGCACCCCTCCCCTTCAGTACCAATGGCGACGCAACGGGCAGACCCTGGAGGGCCGTACGAATAAGATACTGATTCTCGATCCATTCCAACTGCGCGATGCCGGCTCGTACTCCGTCTCCGTCAATGATGCCACCGCTCATCTCATCACCCCTCCGGTGAAGGTTTCCCCCAACGCCGAGGCCCTGCCTTTCGCCGACTCGTTCAATCAGCGCGGGCTGATCCGCTCCACCGCCGGATTTGGAATCGGCACCAACTCGTTCGCCACCCGGGAACCCAACGAACCGCTGCACGCTTCGAGGCGGGGCGGAAAATCAATCTGGATCACCTATCGCCCGCCCGGCTCCGGAACGCTGACTCTCTCAACTGCCGGTAGCAGTTTCGATACGCTCCTGGGCGTCTACACCGGCGATCGGCTCGACCGGCTCACATGGTTGGGTGCCAACGATGACGCTGCCGCAGGATTCACCAGTGAACTTAAACTGCCCGTCGACGCTGGAACCGATTACGCCATCGCCGTCGATGGCCGATTCGGCGCGGACGGCGATGTGGTGCTCGCCTGGGAATTGGTCGTCGAAAGCCGCGAATTGCCCCGAATCCTCAGGCAACCAGTTAGCCTGACCGCCGGACTGGGCTCCGACGTCGCGTTTAATGTCACCGTCTCCGGCAGTGCCCGCGTCCTCTGGCTCAAGGATGGCCAACCCCTTACCGACCGAGGGCGCATCACCGGCTCGGCAACGACCTCGCTGCACATTCGTTCGATCGAGTTTGAAGACGTGGCGACCTACCAGTTACGGATCGAAGGGGACGAACGCGTCTTAAGCGATCCTGCCACCCTTCAACTCCGCCGTGGACTCGAGGGCCTGGCACCCACGGCGACATTCACAGCGAGCGACAAATTCGCCGATGTACGGGATGATGTCGGCCCCTTGTTGGGCTTCCGCGGCGGATTACGCCGCGGCATTCATCTGGCCGGACTCGTCGGAGGAACTTCCGGAACCCAGATCTTCAGCTCCACTCAATCTTCTTCCGAAGAGGGCGAACCCTTACACTGCGGTGTGCGAGGGGGCGCGTCTCAATGGTTTTCTTTTCAACCTCCAGTGAGCGGGAGGTTCGAATTTAACACCGTCGGAAGCACCTTTGACACTCTCCTCGCGATCTACCGCGACACCGGACTCGGCGTTGGTTTGTTCGATGGCCTCGTCGAAGTCAGCTGCAACAACGACGCCGGGCCCGGCCTCAAAACCAGCCGGATGGTGGCCAACCTCCAGATCGATGTCGTATACTACGTGGTGGTCGATGGCGTCAACGGAGCCAACGGCACCGTGGTTCTGAACCACGCACCCGCCGCCAGCACGGCCCGGTTCCAAGTCCTCTCACGCGACGCCTCCGGACTCCACGTGCAAATCATCGACGCGGCCGGGACCCGTATGCAGGTCGATTCGTCAACGGACCTTTTTACATGGAAGGCGACGCTCACCACGAATATAACGACACCACTCCTGCAACTCGTTCTGCCGACGACATCAACCAACGGATTCTACCGCGCGAAAGCCCAATGACTTCGATGCCAATCGCCTGCCGCCCCTCGCCGCACATCGGCAAATGAATCCGATCCATCGACGGTCTCACGCCCGGGCCCATCGCCTTCGGACCGACTGCGCAGCCCAGTATCCGCACATGCCATGGACACCACCTCCGGGAGGTGTGGACGCCGAACAGAGGAAGATTTTGGGATTGGGTGTGGCATAGGGATCGCGCAAGCCCACGGGCCGGGTAAATAGTTGCCGCCAGTCGGTTACGCCTCCGATGATATCGCCTCCTATATAATTGGCATTGTAATCCTCCATCTCCGCACAGTTCATCGTACGCGCTGCGAGAATGCAGTCGCGAAAACCCGGGGCATACCGCTCGATCTGGGAGTCGATGCTGTCTCGACGGCTCACGGTTGATCCGTTCGGCACGTGGCAATAGGCCCAGCCCACGTGCTTCCCGGCCGGTGCGCGAGTTGGATCACTGACCGATGGCTGTGCCACCAGAACGAAGGGTGTCTCCGTAAGGTTCCCCTCCCAGGCCGCACGCTCGGCGGCGGCAATTTGCTCAAAATTTCCCCCGACATGAACCGTGCCGGCACTCCGACACGCTGCGTTGCTCCAAGGGATCGGGTCACTCAATGCGTAGTCCACCTTGAAGACCCCAGGGCCGTGCCGGTACGCCTCCAGCCGCTGATGATACGCTGCCGGTAAGGCATCCCCACAGATGCGCGAAAGCTGACGCGGCGAGACGTCGAACAAATAGGCGCGGGCCGGAGGCAGTTCCCCAAGACGTCCAATCCGGCAGCCACAAGTTACCGCACCGCCTTTCGCCACCAACACGCGCGCCAACGCATCAGCGATTTTCTGCGAACCGCCCGACGGAATTGGCCATCCGCCCACGTGCGCCGCCACGTGAAGAACGATTCCAACCGCGGACGTCAGCGTCTGATGAAGCGGGCGGACGGAATGCCCCGCGGTACCCGCAAATAACGCACGCGCCTCGGCCGTTCGGAAAAACCGCGCCAGTGCCGTCGCCGGCAGCAACGCTCGGACACCAAACCGCGCCATCCGGATCGGGTGCTGGGGAACCCCAAACGGCTTAAGCAGGTCTCCAAAAAGATCGCTGGCCTGCCGAGTCAACGGCTCGAATACACGCCGGTAAGCACCCCCATCCACTCCCAAACCATCACACGTCTCATCCAAAGACTGATGGAGCAGGACGGCGCGCCCGTGATCCAGGGGATGACCCAGCGGAATCCCGGTGTGGACCCAACTCAACCCGTGCGCCTCCAAATTCAAGGACGTAAAAAATGGGGACGCCAAGGCCATCGGATGAACGGCCGAGCAAACGTCATGACGGAACCCCGGCAACGTCAACTCCTTCGTCCTCGTGCCGCCTCCAATCGTGTCCTCGGCCTCGATCACCAATGTCTTCCAACCGTTAATCGAGAGTTGAATTGCCGCCGCCAGTCCATTTGGACCACTGCCTACCACCACGGCGTCGTAATCAATGCTCATGGGTGGAAACGAATTGGGACCCTGAAAAGAAGCACCCCCCGCGCCGTGCCAGCGCCCGTGATGGAATCCGAAGGCGGCTCGCGGCGGCTACGCATCGAGCAGTTCGCGAATGCCCCGGGTCAGAATTGCATCCACTTCGTCCGAACAGTTCGCCACGCTCACTTCATAGCCACCCTGCGGATAGGCTTCCTTCACCGGGAGATACCACGGGCCGCCATCGCCATAGGCGGCGGTTGCGACGAATCGGCCGGGCCGCAACTGCTGGGCGCGAAGCTGGTATTCAACAAAACATTCCGCCGGGAGATGGAGCATGGAGATGCCGTCCACGGCCAGCGCGCTCAGAATGATCGGCGTCCGCTGTTCCACGCGTTGCATCCAACCCAACACCATCGCGGGGCGGATGCGATTCGCCAGATCGTTTTTCTTGTTCGCCACCATCTCGCGGAGCCTTTCGGCGACGAACACAGGATTGGTCGGCGGCAGGATTTCACGGGTCCGCCACGCCACCTTGCCGATGCGCGTGGGCTTCAACCCCTTTTCGGAAGCGACGATCCCGTCATAGATCCTCTGCGCCAGTTGCACCCGGGCCTCGGGTGAACCGTCGTTATATTTTCCGGCGGCGATATTTCCAGCGCAGCCGGTGAAATAGATATGGGTGCAATCCGGCTCTTCTTTCTGACGTCTTTTTCGCGCGAGACCGGCAAAGTCACTGCTCACCCGACCCTTGCCGTAATGGCTCATCGGGTGCGTGGCATAATAGTGGCAGGCCAAGACTTTCTCAGAGCCATCGTAGAACGCGACCGTCTTGAGCAATGGATCAATCAATCCTTCCGGCAACGCGATGAGTTCCGCGTCGCGACAGGAACTGCCTCGCATCTTGCTCACCTTGCCATCGGGTCCGAAGCCGACCCGGCGGTTCGACGCCACTTTCTCCACCCGCCCTTCACCGTGCGCCACGTGGGTGATCGCACGAGCCTCGCGCACCGCCCGCTTCGCGGCCTCACGCGCCCGATCCAGGCACGCCGCGAAGAATTCCCTCTCCACGACGTGCATCCCATCGTGCTGCTCCTCCACCAACTTCTCCGCATGCAGACAAACAAACGGCGCATCATGCTGGTGCACGCACTGCACCGCCACCCGATCCGGCGTCGTCCCGGCACCCTCCGCGAGCGCCGCGCGCCACGCCCCATGCGCCCCATTGAGAATTCCCGTCCAGTCCACCGCACAGATCACGATCGGCTTCCCCGCCCCCAGCAGCACGAACCCAATCGCCTCCAACCCGTCGTCCACGTCGATTACAGGCTTAATCCATCCGCCGCAGAGTGGATGACCGACCGGCGGTGTCACATCAAACCGAAACGGCGCGATGCGCAGACCCGCAGGCGATTCCGCCGCCTTTGCCAGGGTCGCAATGCCGGCGGCGCTGGCAGAGACCGACGATTTGAGGAAGCGACGGCGGGTGACGTTATTCATACGGGGGGGAGCACCAAGGCCGCCGAGTCACTATTTTGGGCCGTCGAACAAGAACGTATAGTTTAGCCCGGTGTGATAGCTGGGGTTTCGTGGCGTTGCGCGCAAGAAATCGAGGTGGCCATCGACGAAGGTGACGTTGCCCCAGCCCAGCTGCTTTTCCTTGTGCCAGTAGGACGCCTGAAAGGGTTGATCCACAGGGCCGGGTACCTCCGCGGTCCAGCCGAAACAACTGAACGGATAGCAGTTCGCTAGCACGCACTGGGACGGGGAACGAATATCGGTGCTCCGCCTGCCGTGCAGGCCTTTGTCACCGTTCGAATTACCGCCCGAGTTGTAAAAATAGCTATTACCGAACGTGTCGAACAAGGAGGGCTTTCGATCGGCGCCCCAGCGAGCTCGAGTGGCCCCTTTATCCGCCGGACATTTAAAGACCCGAAAGACCCCTTCGTTGTTGTTTGTTTTAACCCTCCCTTCAACGGTGACGTAGCGGTTGATGAACCGGAGCTCCTCCGTGTATTCGGTGCCCTTTTTTCCCGCCCAGCCGTAGTAAGATAGTACGGGCCCGTCGGAGTGCGTCGGAAACCGATCCTTGAAGTCGTCCATGTAGAGCGAATTGGCGATCCCAAGCTGGCGCAGGTTGTTGGCACAGCCGATGCGCACCGCGGATTTCTTGGCATTGGCAAGCGCCGGGAGCAGCATGCCGGCAAGGATGGCGATGATGGCGATAACCACCAAGAGCTCGATGAGGGTGAATGCAGATCGAACCAAATTGGCGCAGCGCCTGACAGAACGGGGCACGAATGTGGGAGTCATAAAGAAAAACTATCTCTCGCATGCTCACCATGCCGAGACCTGGACAGCTTTCAAGCCGGAAACGTGGCAATTCGTTGAAATAAAGACCCAGAGAGTCGCATCTGCCCCCCACCCCCATCGTCCGACGTTGGCGATTGGCATGGACAAGCAAGGGGGAAACCCATTACTTGCGCTTCGCTTATCTCGATATTGCAGGTCCTTGATTCTAAAAGCCGACAGCCAGTCCGAACTAACCGCAAAGATTCGGTGGAGCCGCCATGGGGCTCTGACCGAGGCTGTTCTCTTGTCTTTGTCTAGTGCCCTGGGCCGGTTGGGCGAGCCCTGGCTGGCGCTGGAACACGAAGGTCAGTTTGCGTTGATACCCGGGGGCTTGGGCGGCGCGAACGGGAACGATACGGCGCACTGCGGCTCTCGCTCTCGGATTGCGGCCTATCTCCCCGCGTTGCCACTGGAGAACCTGGGGGACCCCGATTTCCGCCGCGATCACGGGTTGCGTTTTGCCTACGTCGCCGGGGCAATGGCCAACGGCATCGCGTCGGTCGAGTTGGTGGAGGCCATGGCGCGGGCCGGGATGCTTGGGTTCTTTGGCTCGGCGGGGCTCGAGTTGGAGCGGATTGAGAGCGCGATTGACCGGCTGACGACGGGCTTGGCGGGCTTGCCGTTCGGATTCAATCTCATCCACAGCCCCAACGAACCTGACCGCGAAGCCGCGACCGTGGACCTTTACCTGCGCCGCGGCATCCGTTTGGTTGAGGCAGCGGCGTATTTACGCCTCACGTTGCCGGTCGTGCGCTACCGGGTAACCGGCATTGCTCGGGACCCCGCCGGGCGGGTCGTCACGCCGAATCGGATCGTGGCCAAAGTTTCGCGCCTGGAAGTGGCCACGCATTTCGCGTCACCGCCGCCGGAGGAGCTCCTCAACGAATTGGTGCACTCCCGGGCAATCACCGCGGAACAGGCCCTACTTGCGGCTCAGATCCCTATGGCCCAGGACATTACGGCCGAAGCCGATTCCGCCGGACACACGGACAATCGCCCGCTCGTGACGCTGCTGCCGACGTTGCTCGCATTGAGGGGCCGGCTGCAGGCGAAGTTTACGTTCGATCAGACGCTTCGAGTCGGTGCCGCCGGCGGGCTGTCCACACCATCGGCGCTGGCAGCGGCGTTCACGATGGGCGCCGCCTACGTGGTGACGGGTTCGGTCAACCAGGCCTGCGTGGAATCCGGCTCCTGCGACGCCGTCCGGCGCTTGCTGGCCCAAGCCGAGCAGGCGGACACGGCGATGGCGCCGGCCGCTGACATGTTTGAGATGGGCGTCAAAGTCCAGGTGCTGAAGCGCGGAACCATGTTTGCGATGCGCGCTGCAAAGCTTTACGAGTTGTATCGCACTCACTCTTCTTTGGAAGGCCTGGCGGCAGCGGACCGCGCCGTGCTGGAGAAACAGTTCTTTCGCGCATCGTTGGAAGCGGCCTGGCAAAGCACTCGGGCGTACTTTCAGGAGCGCGATCCCCGCGAAGTCGAACGGGCCGAGCGTGATCCAAAGCACAAGATGGCGCTGGTATTTCGGAGCTATCTCGGGTTGAGTTCGCGCTGGGCAAACGCGGGCGATCCCACGCGCGTCCTGGATTACCAGGTCTGGTGCGGCCCGGCGATGGGCGCGTTTAATGAATGGGCGCGCGGCACCGGTCTCGAACAGCCCGAAAACCGGCACGCTGCGCATGTCGCCCTGAGCCTCCTCCACGGGGCGGCTGTGCAGCTTCGGGCGCAGGCGTTGCGCACGCAGGGCGTTCCCTGGCCGGGGGGTTTGGCGCGGTGTCCGGTCTTATCCGTGGAGGATATGAAGAAACTATTGCAAAACGATGAGTGAATCAGTGGCTATAATCGGCATCAGTTGTCTCTTCCCGAAAGCGGATGACCTCCAGTCCTACTGGCGGAACATCAAGCATGGAGTGGACGCCATCACGCCCATTCCCGCGTCCCACTGGAGCGCGGCGGACTACTTCAACGCCGACCCCAAGGCGCCCGATCGGACGTACGCCCAGCGGGGCGGCTTTCTTTCGCCCGTCGCGTTCAACCCGATGGAATTCGGCATCGCGCCCAAGGATCTCGAAGCCACCGACACCACCCAACTTCTCGGCCTGGTTGCCGCCAAGCAGGCGCTCGCGGATGCGGGCTACGCCGACAAGCCCTTCGCCAAAGAGCGCACCAGCGTCATCCTCGGCGTTACCGGCGCTTTGGAACTCGTCATTCCCCTGGGCGCCCGGCTCGGGCATCCGATCTGGCGTCGAGCCTTGAAAGAGGCCGGAGTGGCCGAGCCCGTTGCCGAGGATGTCGTGCAGCGGATCGCCGACTCCTACGTCGGTTGGCAGGAAAACTCCTTCCCCGGGTTGCTTGGCAACGTGGCGGCAGGGCGCATCGCCAACCGCCTGGATCTGGGCGGGACCAACTGCGTGGTGGACGCCGCCTGCGCCAGCTCCATGGCCGCGCTGCATCTGGCCGCGTTAGAACTTTCCTCCGGCCGCTCGGACA
>CAMDJH010000111.1 GCA_945900455.1 Akkermansia muciniphila | reverse complement strand
CGAAGGAGCCCAAATCTTCTGTCGGGTACGGAGTTATCTTTCTACCTGCAGGAAAAATGATCTCGCGCCGACTCAGGCCCTACAAATTCTATTCTCAGGACACCTTCCGGATTTCATCGCTAAACTAGAATAAGTGCTGAATAGTTACCGTTAACGATCGTGCGGTCGCGCAAGTTGTGCTGACCGCCATCCATCACGTCGACGACGGCACCCGCCGGGAAAGTGAGTCTGCCTGCGCCCTCGATCTGACCACCGGACCAAGTGAACCGGGACGCGGTGATGTCTCCGGTGCCTCCCAGCGAGCCGGAATCAAGGCGCAGGTGGCCGCCGGGGCCAACGGTGCCAGGGCCATTCATCGTCAGGGATCCAGCGCTCACGGTCAGGGTGGCTGTGCCGGTGGCGGCGTCCAGAGTTAGTGCGCCCGGACTCGTCGCCACGTTGACGGTCACGGCATAGGTGCCGGAGGCATTGATGATGACGGTGTCACCTGCGGCAGGCATCGCGCCCGTGCTCCACTTGGAGCCGTCATCCCAATTGCCGCTGACGGCGGTTTTCCAGGTGACCGTGGCCGCTTGCACCAAAGAGACGGCAGCGGCCGAGCCGATTGAGACTGCGGCGAACCATCGAATCCGACGAAGTTGCAGATTTGATCGAGACATGCGGGCGCATTTCTACCAGCGCGCGCGCATGGGAGGCAATGATGAGATTAGACAAACAAAGTGACAGGTTCAAAGTAATTTGAACCCATGACGGACGGGGTGATCCTGGGGTCGAAGGAATTTGTGAACGAGATGTTTGTGGGACATCGAGACCGCTTCGGAGCAAGGCGCAAGGATGGAGCACGTCCGATTCGGGGAGTCCCGTTACCGGGCATTCGGGTAATGCGAGATTTGCGAGTGAACGCGATTGGATGAGAGCGATTCAAATGGAGCGGAAATTAACTGAAAGTATAGGCGTGACCACGGCGAGATTCGTTTTCACACTGCGACGGACGATCTAATTCTGCCACGATGAGCCGAAAGAAGCTTGATCCAGTGTCACTCGCGGTACAAAACCTCTTGTTTCTCTTGATTCTGGGGTGGGCCAACGCTGTCGGCACTGCAACGGAGCTCGATCAATCGTTCGCGCAAGAGATGAAGCCGTTATTGAATCGGCACTGTGTGCGTTGCCACAACCCCGAGAAACAGAAGTCGGGCGTCCGCGTCGATCAACTTGATGCAAGCCTGGAGGATCGACAGCTTCGTGTCTGGGAGGCGATGGGAAAGCAGATCCGCAGTAAAACCATGCCGCCCGAGGATGAGCCGCAGCCAACGGACATCGAGCGCACGCGGATGGCCGAGTGGATCCAGAAAGCCTTGGAAATCGCCCGGTCGCGACCGACGCCGAAGAATGGCAGCGTGCGACGACTCACCGTCTCTCAATATCGTAACACGCTTCGCGAATTGTTACGCATCGAGGATGACTTGGCGGACTCGCTTCCCCCCGACGCCGTCTCACGGGACGGATTCTCCAACAACCAGGAGACACTGCAGCTATCCCCTTTGTTGCTGGAGGCGTACTACGAGCTTGCCGAGGCGGCGCTGAGCCGGTGCCTAGTCAATCCGAAGTCGAAGCCGATGATCCAAAACTTCCGGGTCGATCTGGGGACTTCCGTCAATTCAAAGCCGTGCCAAGACAAACTGATACTCGGGGCGGACAGCCTCTTGTTAAACAATGCAGACTTTGAGGTCACCCAGCTTACGCCCGTGAAGCCACTCGACTTCGAACCGTTCTTAATGCGAACCAAGTACCGTTTTATCGAAGGGTATGAGGGAAACGACACGGTGCGCGGTTGGAGGGAGTACGACAGCATTTATCACGCGGTCTTTGCCTGCATGCGGGGCAGTCAGGGCTATCCCAAGGGGCAGGCCTACAGTACGGTGCCCCAGGGGTTATTGTTGCGACCGGCCATTCCAAGTGCCGAGCAGTTCGAGGTCGAAAGCACCTATGGGCCGAAGGCAAACTTTAAGATTTCATTGCGCGAACTGCCCGAGTACGGACGCTTTCGCGTCACGGTCACGGCGGCGAAATATGAGGACGGTCTGTTGCTCGGTTCGCACGATTCCTCGCAATCACTTGACGGGGCGCGAGGAGTCGATTGCCGGGATCCGGAAACTCCCGGAACCGTGACGATCGACCGGGCGGGCGTCTACCGGGTGGATGTCTACGCCCCAAACCGCAATGAGGTAGCGATCCCCGTGGACGCGTCACGCCTTGCCGACGGTCTGGTCGGATCGTGGCTGTGGGATGAGAATGGGGCGGGGGCACTCGAGGGCAGAGAACTCACGGGGCGTCCGGCGGGAAATGCGCGGCTCGTTGACTCCCCGTTTGGCAAGTCGCTGGCGCTGGACCGTGATGGCGATTCGTGGGCCATTCCCCGCGGTAATGTGACGAACATCGGTCGCGGAGATTTCACGGTGACGGCCTGGATTCGCCCTCGGCAACTCCGCAAGGGAGGTATCATCGGTTTTGGAAAATATGGGGGATCTCCTAGTTGGTATCTGGACATGCCTGATGGCAATGGCGTACTCCGGCTCGGAACGGCAGGACCGGACAATCAATCCAACGGAACCATTTCTTCGCCGCCGGGTGTGATTCTCACGAACACTTGGCAGCACGTGGCGGCGGTTGTCCGGCGCGGAAGCTCTGGCACGCGGCTTTTTGTCAATGGCTATCCGGTCGCGAGAGGGACGATTGGTCCGGCAAACCTGGAGAACACTCAAGCGGACCTCCAGCTTGGCCGCGTTGAAGATGCTCAGTCGTTTCTAGGGGAACTCGATGAAGTGCGAATCCATCGTCGGGCCTTGGATGAATCGGAGATTCAGGCGTTGCTGACACCCGGACGTCGTTTTGTTTCCCCTCCACCGCGGGAAGAACCGAAAGAACTGCAGCTTTCCCTGGGTGGCCGGCAATTTTCGGGCGCATTGGCACACCCCGCGTTCCTGGCGGTTCGGCTCCCGGCGGGGCCGCTGGCGGTCAGCGCGACATACGCAGGGGCGATGCGCCTGGACCGGATTGTTTTCAATCCGCTCGCGCCGGACTGTGAAGTGGCGCGGCGCTTTGGTGTGTTTGAGCAGCGGTCGCCGCGGCTTGGAGTGCATCTGGGGCTACGTCGGGATTGTGGCAGTACGCTGGCTCAAGTGGGCGGTGCGCAGACCGTTTCGAACCTCGGTCTTACCCGCTTTGTATTTGAAGGGGCGATCCGCAATTTTCCCAGTCCGGAGGTCGAAAAGGACAACGTCAATTACCTCGCGGGCGTTCGGGAAATTGGAGTGCGCAGCGAATACACCGATGGGCGTGATGTGCCCCGGCTGCTGATCCGATCCGTGGAATTTGAAGGTCCCTTCTACGAATCGTGGCCGCCGGAGTCGCATCGGAACATTTTCGTCGATTTTGATCACAAAGATGATTTACCAGCGTATGCGCGGGAAATTCTTCGCCGGTTTGCGGCCCGCGCGTACCGGCGCCCCGCGACTGCGGCTGAGGAGGCGGGATTGATCGGTGTGTTCGACAAATCTTACCAAGCCGTTGCCAACTTTGAGGAGGCCGTGAAGGACGCCCTTCAGGTCGTGCTCACTTCACCGCAGTTCCTGTTCTTGATTGAGAACAGTGGGACGCCGGAGCCCGAACCGCTCGACGACTATGAACTGGCTTCCAAGCTGTCCTACTTTCTCTGGAATGGGCCTCCTGATGGCAACTTGTTAAGGTGGGCCGTGACCGGTGCGCTCCAAGGTCAATTGGATGCCGAAGTCGGACGGATGATCGACGACCCGCGTTTTTCCTTGTTCATGGGCGAGTTCACGTCCCACTGGCTTGCTCTCGACAAGTTCGCGGTTCTCGAACCTGACCGCACCCGATTTCCCAAACTCACACGCGATACGCGCCACCAATTGCGGCAGGAGCCGGCCCAGTTTCTGCAATACCTGGTCCGTAACAACTGCGCGGTGAGCAATCTCATCGAGTCCGATTTTATGATGGCGAACGAAGTGGTGGCTGCCTACTACGATTTGGGTGACCAGACCGAGAGCGGCTTCCAATTTGTCCCACTCACGCACGGGCGGCGGGATTTGGGCGGCGTGCTTACCCAGGCAGCCATCATGGCCGGACTCTCGGACGGCCGGGAATCGAATCCGGTCAAGCGCGGAGCTTGGCTGGCTCGCCGCATCATCGCCGAGCCACCCGACGATCCTCCGCCCAATGTGCCTGCGCTCAAGGAGGACACCCGGGATCTCCCTCTTCGGCAGCGGCTCGAACGACACCGTAATCAACCGGGTTGCGCCGGATGCCACTCAAAAATCGATCCGTGGGGCATCCCGTTCGAGGAGTTCGATGCGGGCGGGCGGCTGAAGTCTCAGGCGGTGGATGCTGGGTCCACTTTGCCCGACAAGACGGACGTGAGAGGGTTCAACGACTTGAAGCGTTATCTCGCGCACGATCGCGTGGATCAGGTGGCCTTCAGTTTCGTGAAGCATTTGGCGATCTATGCGACCGGCCGCAGTCTTTCGTATCTCGAGAACGAATTCCTAAAACAAAACGGCTTGAAGCTAAAGGCCGATGGGTACCGCATGCAGGACATGGTCCGGTTGGTGGTCAAGAGTCCGATGTTCCTCGAAAAATAGAATTGGCTAGGCGATGACGACCTGAGACATTTCACCGTTCCCTGGAGTAGAATCGCCGTTACCGGAAAATTCCTATGAGCACCTCGCTTCAACTCGATCGCCGCGCATTTCTTAAGGGCTTGGGCGGCGCTGCCCTCGCGCTTCCGGTTCTCGACGCCATGGGCGAGGCAGTGACCGACCCGATTCCACGCCGTTTTTGCGCGCTCTACACGGCCAACGGCATGTCGTTACCGAAAGTAGAGCATGGGATCGGTGACTGGAGTTGGTTTCCGGCCGCCGAGCGCAACGGAGAATACGTCTTTGGCAAGTCGACGGAGCCGCTCGCTCCCTTCCGAAAACAGCTCAGCTTCCTGGGCGGGTTGTATCACCCGAGCGGTCCGAAGAGCGACCCGCATGTTTGCTCCGACATGTGGCTTACCGGCGCTCCACTCTACAATCCGAAGCCTGGAAGCTACAATTCGGCGGGGCTCGATCAGGTAATAGCGCTGCACACGAAGCAGCACTGCCGCCAACCGTCGTTGGTGCTGTCAATCGACGCCGGGACGGGTTTCCTATCCCGGACGGGCACGATCTCGTTCAGCCTTGAGGGGAGGCCGATTCCGGCGGAGAACAGCCCTCGGCGTGTGTTTGACCGGTTGTTTCGGGGCGACCGTGGGTCCCTCGTGTCGGAGCGCGAACGGTTGCAGCGGCGCATCAAATTGGTGGATGCCGTGGCCGAGGGTGCGCGCTCGCTCCAGCGGCAGCTCGGTAGTTCCGACCGAGAACGGATGGATCAGTACCTCACTTCTCTGAATGAGGTGGAGTCGCGATTGATCGCATCCGAGCGTTGGATCGATGTTCCGTTGAAAAAGCAGGACTACTCCCATCTGAATCTGGACGCGACAACCGAGAGCGAACCCGCCGAATATTACCGCAACATCTTCGACCTGATCGCCCTGGCCTTCGATGCGGACATTACACGTTCCGTTACTTTCATGCTCAGTCGCGAAGACGGCATGGGCATCAGCGACACATTTCCGCTCAAGCTCGGATTGAAACACACGCATCACAGTCTTTCGCACGCGAGCGACAAGGATGGGCAATTGGCGTTTGCCAAATACGATCTGTTCCTCAGCCGGCAGTTGACCCACTTCTTCGAGCGTCTCACCGACTATCGGGATCGGAATGGCCCCGTACTCGACAACACGATCGTCCTGTTTGGTAGCGGTGCGAGCACGACCCACAATTCACGCAACCTGCCGACCCTGATTGCTGGCGGAGGCAGTATGGGCCTCAAGCATGGATCCTACTGGCGAAACGGCGAAACACGGATGTCCAACGTGCACCTCTCCATCTTGCGGTCGATGGGAATCGACCGGGAATCGTTTGCCGACAGCACCACGACGCTGAGCAACGCGATTTTCAGCCGCGCATAGTCTCTTGCCGGCCGGGTGCCCTCACCCGGCATTCCTATCAGATCCATAGTTGTCATCAATAGGTACCCAGGCCGATGGCCTGGGCTGAGGAATGACGGCCCTTTGGGCCTACCGTGCATTCGCAATCTACATGTAGGCAGCGTGGATCGACCCAACTCGATAGGAAACCCCCCACGGAAGCCGTGCGGAAGGATGGATGGAGAGATACTATCAATCTTTGCGTAAGTGTGTGCACTAAAGATGCTACAAAACCTCTGCAATTCGAACAAAACGGGCATTTTCCAAGATGCACGTACATACGCAAAGACTGATACTGAACTAAACCGTCTGCGCGGTGATCCCAGAAACCTGATCGCATTGTGTCGGTTCATGGGCAGCAAGGTTTTCCAAAAACGGACATGAATTGGGACCATGAACCTGGGAGCGCCGGCATCCTGCCGGCGAGCGTTGGTTTTCTCTGCAGGCTCGCCGGCAGGGTGCCAGCGCTCCCAGGGAGTCGGTTCATGGGCAAGCTGGCCGGAGAGGCCGGGAGAGGGGTCACTGAGATTCCACGAGTTCAGGAGCGCCCACCTCGCTGCGTGAAGCTGATTCATGGAAGAAACTTTCGATGAGTTTCTTAAGAGTCCTGAGCCTCGTGGTAGTCAACGTTCTATTCAAAAATCACGACGAATCCGTCCTTTGGAACTTAACATCTCCAACAACTCGAACGGACCAACCATTATAGATTTGCCGAGTGATTCGCAGTTGGTTCGCAGGCTTGGTAGGGAGCTTGGCGTCGGGTCTGGTAGCGCATTAATCAACTCCGGTGGAAATGCTGCTGGGTGTGGAGAGCAGGACCGGGCCGTTCGGTGGACGGTATCGGGCAACAACGGTGAAGTGCTCCTTCGTTGGACGGTTCTGGCCCCAGCGGAGGACTAATTGGTAGCCAATACCGAGGGACGTACTCGTTGAGAATTCTTTCAGAGCTGGCGCGGTGAAGGGCCACACACGGAGCGGCGCAGCAGGGGCCGCCGCCGTGCCTCCGATGAAACCATCGCCTAGAGCGCCGTCGAACATGAGGATTTCCAAAGTTCCATTACTGATCGGAATTCCGCGTGCACGGGTGCCCAGGCTATAGAAGACTCGAACCGCAAAACCATCCGGTCCGGGAACACCGTCCAGATTTAAGGCCGTCGGCACACCAAACAAGTGTAGTCCGTCGGCGCGAGATTTTGAACCGACTGACGGAGCTGCAGTGGGCCGACGGCTTGGGCTGCCGCAGCCGACCGCAAGCGCGGCCACCAGTCCGATCCAGACCAGTCCTCGTCGGCTGGCGTTCGCCATCCCAAGCAGAAACCCTCGGTGTGAACCCTGTCCCTGTGACGCCGCATCCGCCGATCCCGCAGCGGGACGCAGCGAGGCATTGGGGTCAGGTGTTAAGATCGTCCCAAATCGCAGGGTCGATGCCATCACGTCGGCGGATGAGTTGCGAATCGATCGCTTGTCGCGCATTAGATTCCGACTCCGTCGCGGCCAAGAGGTCGATGATTCTTATCTCGGTTGGCAGGTTCCGGTGGGGTCTTGTCGGAATTCGGGAACAAGGGGTCTAGGATTTTTCTCTGGAGTTTGTCCCGTTTGATTTCGTCCCTCATCTGGGAGTGATCGAGTTGTTCGCGGCTGACGTCGTCGAGGGTGCGGATGAGAGGGGCGGTTGCGTGAGTTTGGGCGAGGATCTGAGGCGTCAGAAGGATGAGCAATTCCTTGCGATCCCGGGTCGCGTGAGTGCTGCGAAACAGGGCTCCGAGGTAGGGGATGCTCCCGAGCAGGGGCATTTTCTTGACCCGACGGTCGTCGACGGTGGCGATCAAGCCCCCAATAATTACGGTCTGGCCGCTTTGGACGCTGACCGTGGTGTTGGCTTTGCGCTGATTGATGATGGGGACCGTGGCGGACTTATTTATTTCGACGGTTGAGCTGCTGATGGAGGAGTTGGTAGTTCCGATTTCCATTTTGACGAAACCATCGGGACTAATCTTTGGGGTTACGGAAAGGTTGACTCCGACATCTTCGTATCGGAACGAGTTGATGGTATCACCGCGCTCGGTGACACGGCTGTCGGTGATGAGAGGCACGCGCTGACCGATGTTGATACTGGCGAGTTTGTTGTCGGCGGTGACGATTTGAGGTCGGCTCAGAACTTCGAGGCGCCCCTCATCCTTGAGGGCGCGCAAGAGAAAGGTGAAATCGGAGCCTGCGATGGCCGTTGAGTAGCCGCCGGCGTTGCGGAGTTGCTGGGCGACTCCGAAATCCGTTCCATTCTGGAAAGTTACGTCTCCACTGTGTCCGGTTTGGCTCCATTCGATACCCAGATCCGTGAGAGCGTCGAGCGTGACTTCGGCGAGGAGGACCTGGATTTGCACCTGAGGCTGGGCCTTGTCGAGTTCATCAATCAGAGTGCGAATTTGTTCAAAGTACCGAGGATTGGCCGAGACGAGCAGCGTATTGCTGTTCTGTTCGGCGACGACGGCGACTTCGTGCTCGAGGAGTCGTTGGGTGGTGCCGATTGCGGCGGTGCCGAGCACCTGGGTGATGCGTTGACGTTCTTGGTCCAGGAAATTGCGGATCGCGGTGGCGACTTCGACTGCTTGAGAGTTTTTGAGGCGAATGACTTCGCTTTTTCGTTCGTTCGCCGGGCTGGCGTCGAGTGATTCAATGATCTGCGACACGAGTTCGACGTAGTGATCGGTGCCACCGACGAGCAAGCTATTGGTGCGGGGATCGATGGTTACGGTGAGGGCATTTTGTTCGGCGGTGCCGAGGGTGGCGGACGCCAAAGATTCTTCGACCGTCAGGCCGGCGGAGTCGACGGCCGGGCGAACGAGCGTATATTGAACCGATCGGAGCGAACTCGGGGAACTGGTCGTGGACATCTTGAACAGCTGAGTCAGCAATTCCGCCATTTGACGCGCGTCGGCGTTGATGAGGGTGAACACCTTGATTTTGGCCTGTTGAGGTGAACTGGCGTCGAGCCGGGTGATGATCTGTTCGATGAGGCCCATGTAATCGACGGGACCCGAAACGATGAGGGAGTTCATGCGGGCCTCGGGTGTGATGAGCACGGCCTCTTTGAGGGCAGCGCTGACGAGTTCCCGACCGCCAGGAAGATGGCTGATGAATTGCAGGACCGACTGGGCATTTGGGCTTTGGTCGGTCAATGCCGGGGGCTTGGTATTGAGGGCGGTGTTGAGAATGGTGGAGAGTGATTCGGCGCGGGCGTAGGTGAGGGGAAACACGCGGATTTCGCTGACGCGGGACACCTGTTCGGTGTCGAGCTTGCGGACCAGATCATCAATTCGTTTCGCATCCGTCTCTCCGCATGAAACGACGATGGCGTTGATCCGTTCGTCGGCGGAGACAGACACGGGCGAGGTCTGGTTCAGAGTTGAATCGCGGAAAAGACTTTGCACGGTCTGAGCCACGCGTCGCGCATCGGCCTTGGCGAGCGGGAACACGTGAATGGCGAGGCCGGTGTCGCCGGGTTCACTGTCCAATTGTTCGATCAGAGAGGCGACGGTCGACATGTCGTCGACCGATGCGCCGACGAGGAGGGCATTAACCCAGCGATCGGCGACGAGCGTAATCGGTTCGACGGGTTCGCCTTTAACCTTGGGCGGGCGATTGGCGAAGATGGGTTGTAGGGTGGACTGCAGTTTTGCAGCGGTCGCCTTTTTGAGCGGGAAGACGCGGAAGTTGAGACGAGCGATGACCTCGGCACCGTCGAGTTGAGCGATGATCCGGTCGGCGATGTCAAAGGCCTCCTTGCCGCCGGTGACGAGGAGGGTATTCATCCGTTCATCCGCGATGACGGAGACGGGCAGCGTCCGTTCATTCGAATTGACCGCCACCGAATCGGCCGTGCGTTTGGCTCGGAAGAACTGCTCCAGAGTGGTGGCGAGAGTGCCGGCTTTGGCGTTTTTGAGGGGATACAGCCGGACGTCGCCGCTACCGGCGAGATCCCGGTGGTCCAGGCGTTTGATGATTTCCTTCAGGAGCACGAGGTTCTCGGGGCTGGCGCTAATAATCAGAGTATTGCTTCGTGAATCGACGCTGACGGCGAGGGCATCGCGCGGGGCGGTGCCTTTGGCGGCACCGAGGAATTGGCCTGGGCGATAGAGACCCTGATTGACGAGCGATCGGAGCAGGGTGGCGACCCGCTGGGCATCGGCAAATTCGAGTGTGAACAGTTGCAGCAGTCCTCCGGCGACCTGAGGTTCCACATCGACCTTTTCCAACAGCCCTCGGATGAGCTCCAGATTCTCCTTACTGGACGAAACGATGAGGGAGTTGTTTAGGCTATCCGGCTCGATCTTGATTTGTTCGGAGGGCGAGGGTGGCTGGCCGGGCAATGTCTGGGCCTTGAGGCGAGCAACGAAGAGGCTTTCGACTTGCGCGGCGACGCGAGCGGCATCGTTGTGTTTCAATGGCACCACGGTCAGGAGCAGGCCGGAGTTGTCCATCTTGGTGTCCAGTTTGCGAAGCAGATCGTCAATGGCGCCGTTGTCCTCCTGGTTCGCGGTGATCAGTAGGCTATTACTGCGGGGGTCTGCGAGGATGACGGGCTTGTTTCGTTGGACGTCCGAACTGCGTCCGGCCGCATACCGTTGTTCGAAGAGTGTCGTCAAGGTGCCGGCGATGATGCGTACGTCTGCAAATTGGAGGGGCAGCAGGCGGATTCGGCCACTTAAGGCGGGGCCGGCGTGGTCTAATTGGTGGGCCAGGGATTCAACGGTTTCGAAACCGTCCTTCGATCCACCGACGAGGAGGGAATTGCTGCGGGGATCCGTGAGGATGATCACCTTCAGCATGTCGGCCTGGCCCTGGTTCAGACTCGCCCGCTGGGTCAATCGGGCATCCATCAGTTTTTGGAGAGTCGGACCCACGACATTGGCGTCGGCATTTTCGAGGGGAATGATGCGGATGTCGCGAAGGTTGAAGGGGAGCTTCTGATCGAGCTGCTGAAGAAGTCCCTCAATCATGGCGAAACTTTTCCCGTTGCCGGCAACGACCAGAGCACCCGTTCGCGAATCGATCGTGATCACAGGCCGGTCTTCATTGCGCAGTGTGCTCGCCTTTTGGCCGGTGTAGAGGTCGCTGAGAATCTTTTGGAGGATGGCCGGGTCCGAGTGATTGAGCGGATACACCCGGACCGACTCGAGTCCGGAAGCCGAGGGGATGTCGAGCTGCTCGATAACGTCCTCGATCAGCGGAAGGGTTTCACTGCGGCTGGCCACGATGAGAATGTTGGAGAGATCATCTGCCTGGAGGACAAGTGCCGCGCGATTTTTGGGCGCTTCAGTCGTCTTTGGAGCCTGTGACGTGCGCAGGGTCCGGAGTCGGGTAACCTGAGTATTCAATCCTTCGGCGCCGGGAACGGGTGGGCCTTCGGCAAATACGGCCTGGAGCACGGGCAAGAGGCGCGTCGCGGAGGCGTGTTTCAGCCGGAACAATTTGACCTCGGTGACGAGCCGGTCGACGGGTCGATCGAGGTCCGTGATCAAGCGGGCGGCGAGTTCGAGTGTCTCGGCACGTCCGCTGAGCACCAGCGTATTGGCTCGTGAATCGGGAGTCACGTTTAGCGGGCCGGCAAGACCTTTGCCAGTTTCGCCTTCCGGGCGAGCGTTCGGGGTGTTGGGGCTGGCTCCGAGCGCCCTGCCCTGAGCGAAAATCGTGCCCAGCGTTTGAGCGACGGCGGATGCGTCCGCGTGTTGCAGTTTAACGAATTTTATGAAAACACCCTCCGCCAAGGGTGCGGAATCCATGACTGCAATCACCGCCTTGAGAGCTGCCAGGTTGTCGGGGGTCGAGGTGAGAATGAGCCGGTTGCCCCCTCCCTGGATGGAGGCGGGATCGGCGGCGATTTTGATCGGGCGCGCGAGGTCGAGCAGCACCTCGCGGCCATCATCACTCCGGATTTTCAATCGGCGGATCTGCTCCTGCAATTCCCGCGCACTGGCGGTGAGCTCTCCGGCGGCGCTGGGTTTTACCATGTTTTGCAGCAGGGTAGCGAGTTGAGTTGCGTTCGCCAGCTTGAGGTCGACCAACTGCACCTGCACTTCGACGTTCGGTGTCGGCTGATCCATCGCGAGGATCATTTTCTCGATCTGAGCGAGGACATTGCCACGGGCGACGACGAGCAGTCCGCGCGAGCGCGAGTCGGTGGCGACGGTGAGCGGCTCACCCGGTCGTGACAAATTGAGCTGAGTGACCATCTGTTGAACGAGGGGAAGCACCTTTTCTGGAGGAGCATTCGTCAACGGAACGATTCGAAACTCGAGCTGCGAGGCGACGCCGGCGGCGTCGAGTTGCCGGATAAGGGACTCCAAAAACGCGAAGTCGGTTGGGCGTCCTCGGGCGATGACGGTGCGAGTGCGGGGTTCGGCAACAACGGTGATGCGTGGCTGCGGGTTGACCGCTCGCGGGGGCTGTCCGGGTTGACCCGGCGCGGCTGTCGGCTCCGGCTTTAACAATTCCATGAGCGTCCTCGCGACGATGACCGGGTCGGCGTCACGAATTGGATAGAGGCGGAATTCGGCCTCATTGCCGTAGAAATTGCGTGCCAGGTCGCTGATGATTCGGTCGATGTTGTCCAGTTCTTGGGCGGGACCGGACAGCAAGAGCGCATTGGCATTCTTGTCGATGGCGATGACGACATCAGGGCTCGTGGGTTCGGACGCAGCGGCGGTACCGGGGGTATTGGTCGGCGCGTTGTTGGTCGGATTGGACTCGGGCTTCATGGGCGGCAACTGATCGACGATGCGGAGTTGGCCGCGGGACATTTGTGGATAAAGATTTTGGAGCATCTTTGCCATTTGTTCGGCGGCGACCCGTTCGAGCGGGCGGAGGCGAACTTGAATGCTGCTGTCCTTGCTTTGTTCATCGAGACGATTGATGAGGTCCTGGATCTGCGCGAGGTCGGTGCGTTTCGCGATGATGGTGAGGGAATTATTCATCGAATCGGCTTCGATGACCGGTCGTTCGCCGTCGTCACGATGGGTGAACACCGCCTCCAGTTTGCTGACGACGTCATAGGCGCGAGCCTTGCGAAGCCAGACAAATTGAACTTCGCGATCACTGCGCTCCGGCAGGCGATCAAGGGTTGGCAGTACTTTTTCGATCATTTTGAAATGAGCCTGGGATCCAGAGATGATCAGGCTGTTGGAGCGATCATCGACGGAGATACTGGCGGGAATGGCTCGCTCGCCGTTGCGGGCGCGCGATCGGGTCACGGTCTGGAGGAGTTGCTGTAGGACGGCGGACACCTCCTTGGCGGTCCCATTTTCGAGCTTGAAGATGCGGACCTCGATTTCGTCGCTACCGCCGTGACTGGATTCGAGTTCCTGAATCCATTTCAGGACCTCGTGGACTCCGTCGCTTTCGCCGTTGATCAGCAGGCTGTTGGCGCCACTGACAGGGGTGACGGTGACCCGCTTCGTCTTGAGGGATGCGTTCCGTGAGGTCATCGATTTGCTGACGGCTTCGGCGAGATCTTCGGCTCGTCCGCGGGTGACATGAACGGCGCGCATGATCGAGTCGCCGGCGGTGTCAGCCTGGTCCAGGGTTTGCACGAGCGGCAGGATTTTACTCCACGAATTGGTGGGAGCCTCGATGACGAGTCGGTGGTCATCCGCGCCGACGCTCAGCAGCAGGCGGTCTGTGGGATCCGAACTAGCGACCTGCTTTGCGAAGATCTGGCTCAACAGGCTTGAGACGGCGGCGGCGGATGCTTTTTCCACCGGGACAACTCGCAATTCGCGGCCGGAATCATCAATGCCGCGCTGCAGGATGGTGACGATCCCTTCGATGGCCAGCAGTTGTTTTTCGGTACCGGCGAGGATGAGTTGGTTGCTGGGGGCGTCTTCAAGGATGAGGGCCTCGCTCGTACCGAGTTCGGGCTGATTGCGGACTTGATCCTGGAAAACCCGGCGTACACGCGCGGCCAATTCCGCGACTTTGCGGTGCTGGACCTGAAGGACCCGCGTACTGCGTTGGGAGGAAGTGCCCAGCGATGAATCAAGTTGTTCAATAATCACCGATGCGGATTGCAGTTCCTTGGGGTCGCCGGTCGCAATAAGTGTGCGCGTCTTGGAATCGGCGACCACGCTCACACGCTTCTGGGGGCGGCCGTACGCGTCGAACCGGACGAGAGCGGTTGCGAGGATTTCCATTACCTTGTCGGGATCGGCCGACTTGAGTTTGAAAACGCGAGCGCTGGCGCTTTGAGTGCCCACTTTATCGAGTTTTTGGATGAGGTCCCCGATCAGGGCAAGTTCACGGGCGTCGCCCACGGCGATCAGGCGGTTGCCGCCGGTGTCGGGAGTGATGAGCGTGTCCGGTGGAGTGGCCCCGAAGCGAGATTTCGCCTCCTCCAAATAGAGAGTTCGGACGGTGACGGCGAGGTCGACGGCGCTGGCGGTGGAGAGATCAAAAATGCGAGTTTCGCGGGCGGTGGAGGACGTGCCCAGCGAGGAATCGAGTTGTTCAATGATGACCGATGCGGATTGCAGTTCCTTTGGGTCGCCGGTGGCGATGATCGTGCGGGTCTTGGAGTCGGCGACGACGCTCACTCGCTTTTGGGGGCGGCCGTATGCATCGAACCGGACGAGAGCGGTTGCGAGGATTTCCATCACCTTGTCAGGATCGGCCGACTTGAGCTTAAAGACGCGGGCACTGGCGCTTTGAGTTCCCACTTTGTCGAGTTTTTGAATGAGATCCCCGACCACGGCAAGTTCACGGGCGTCGCCCACGACGATCAAGCGGTTACCGCCGGTGTCGGGGGTGATGAGGGTGTCGGGGGTGGCAGCTCCGAAGCGAGATTTCGCCTCCTCCAAATAAAGAGTTCGGACGGTTACAGCGAGATCGACGGCGCTGGCGGTGGAGAGATCAAAAATGCGAGTCTCGCGGGCGCCGGAGCGGGCGGGAGTGGCACCGAGTTGGTGGAGAATGGATTCGATGGACGTCAGGTGAGACGATTTTCCGGTCACGAGAAAGCGGCCGCCAGCAGGGTCCGGAAGAATTTGAGCGTCCGCGGGATCGGATTCGCCCCGGTCTTTCCATTGCTCCTGATAGAGCTTTTGGACGAGGGGCAGCAGACGTTGGACGTCGCCGGCGGTACCGACATCCAAGGAGCGAGTTTCGCGGACCGTATTGGTGGGTGCACTTTCTTGTAGCCGCGAAAAGATATCATCCAGGCTTGCAAGTTGATTGGTCCGGGCCGACACGATGATTCGCCCGGTGCGGCCATCTGAGACCATCTGGGCGTCGGGCGGGCCGGCCTGGGGATCGGTGCCGAGCTGATCCTTATAAAGTTGCTGAGCAAGCGGGAGTAGTCGTTGAGCTTCGGACAAGCGGCCGACATCGAAGACGCGAGTAATGCGGGCGGGGCGGGATTGAGACTCCAGGGTTTGGGCGATTTGTCGGATGGTTTCGGCCTGTTCTTTGGTGCCAAATACCAGTAGCCGGGAACCGGAGGCATCCGCCTGAATCGTGGCGGGCTTGAGGGTCTTGCCCTGAGATTGATCCGCGTAGATCCGGCTAAGTTTAGGCAGCACTTCGGAGGCGACCGCGTTCTTCAACTCCACCGGATGTAGCTCGCGGGCGGCCTGATCGGGCGCTTCATCGAGCGACCGGAGAACGATTTCCAGTTGGGCGATTACGAACGCGGGTGCCAGAGCGATAATTCGATGACTACCTGGATCGGGCGTCAGGTTGAGCAGCGACGCGGGATTTCGACCGGGATTTTGTGCAACGAAAACACGTGTTGCCAAGGCCGCGAGGGCATCCGCGTCCGATTTCACCTCAAAGATGCGCAGGACGCGTTCGTTGGATGCGGTGGTACCGTCCAATTTTTCGATCACCGATTCGGCATCCTGTAGGTCTGTCCGGGAGCCGGACACGACGAGCGAATTAGACTTTTCATCCGCGGAAACGGTCACCCTGCGGATCGGTTGGCCCTGGGGTCCAAATCGAATGAGGGCATTGGAGACCACCGGCCCCAGCGTGATGGCGTCGGCGAGATTGAGCTTGAACACGCGAGCACCCGGGGCTTGATCGGGGACGGTGTCGAGACGTTGCACGAGGCTCGCAATCTGATCGATTTCGGTGCGAATGCCCGTGACGATGATCCGGTTGCCGGCGGCGTCGGGAACCAGCTTGGTCGGGGAGATATATTCCACGCCGCGCTGCGATTTGATTTGGTCGGCGAACAATCCGCTGACCATGGGGGAGAGCGTCGCGGCGTCGGCTGTCTTTAACTCGAGAATCCGGATTTCGCGCGGAGAAAGGCCCGATTGTGTGTCGAGTTGCTGGACCAATTGGGCGGCGGCCTCGACGGCGGGGGTGTCGCCGGTGACGATAAGGCTGTTACTTCGGGCATCGACGAGAACGCGCACCTGCACTTGTCGGGCATTGAGCGATTTTTCGATGAGGCCCACAAGTTCTGTCGCCGTGGCCGCCTGCAGACGCAACACGCGGGTTTCCTCTTTCGGCGCTTTCCGATCGGTGGCATCGAGTTGCCGAACGATGGATTCGACTCGGGCGATTTCGCCAGTGGTGCCGCTCACCATCAGTCGGTTATTGCGGAGCTCTGGAAACACGGAAGCCGGTCCGCCCGACGGTTCCGGTTGTCCACGCAGTTGCTCGGCGTAGAGTTGCTGGACGATCGGAGCGAATTCCGCGGCAGTCCGGCCGAACAACTCGATCCCCTTGAATTCGCGCACGCTGGTGGCGGCGGGAGCGACATCAATAATGCCCAAGAGTCGTTCCACTACATTGAGTTGATCGTCCGTGGCGGTTACGAGCAATCGGTTGTTCGGGGCATCCGGCAGGATGGACGGAGTCGGCACTCCCAGGAATTCGCGCGCCGTCATCGCTTCTCTGAGCAGGTTTTGCAGATTTTGAACCGCTGAATCGACCCGGGCGTTCTTCAGGGCGAGGATCCGCAGATGGCGATCTTGTGTGAGACGTTTATCGGCCCGGAGTTGCTTCACGAGAGCTTCGATGCGGTTGAGGTGCTCGTCACTGGCGGTCACGATCAGCCGGCCAGATTCGGTATCCGCCAGGATTTTCGCATGCGCGACAACACCCATTCCTCCGTCGCTCACCTGATTGCGATACAATTGATCCACGAGGGGTTGCAATCGGCGGGCTTCTGCGGGCGTCCCGACATCAAGAAAACGAGTCTGCAGCGGGTTCGGATGTGCGGTGCCCGTCTCGAGTTGGCTGACAATGTCGCTTGCAATCTGAATGTCCTCGGGGGAACCACTGACGATAACGCTTTGGCTGCCGACATCGTGGCTGACACTCGCGCTGGTGATGACGCGCCCGTTGGGTTGTCGGCGGGTGAGAGCCTGGGTGACGATGTGAGCGACATTCGTTGCGTCGGTAGTGCGAGGGCGGAAAATGCGGGTTAACTGGATCGTTTGCGACCGGATGGGAATCATGCCGGCGGCGGTGCTGCCGGAACCGTGGACGGGCTTGTCGACGCGATTGACGAGGAGTTCAATCTCCTCCAATTGAGCCGAGGTTGGAGCGGCAACGATCAACCGATTCTGTGTCGGGTCACTGATCACGCGCGCCTTCGTCGCGGCGCTACCTGCGGGTTCTTTTTCCGCGGCGATTCCGGGCACTGCCTGACGGATAATTGCGGCGAGCTCCTCCGCCTTTAAGGATTGCGGGTAGTAGATTCGGACATCCCCTGCAGAACCTTCTTTTTGTTCGAAGCGATTGATCAGATCTTCGGCGAGTAACAGCCGTTCGGACGGGCCGAACAGGACGAGCGTACGCGAAGCGTCATCGTACACCGCGGTGATGTACTCGTTGGGATCGGGCGGAAGCACATCCAGAACCTTGCTATTGGGATTGTACTGGGTGCGCTTCGGTGCGGTCGCGACGCCAAAGGTCCGGTTGAGCAGGTCGGCGACAATGCTACCGGAAGCGTGCATGAGGGTGTAGGTCTTCATCTGCCGTTCGGCGACGGCGGCGATGTCAATGGTCCGGAGCAGCGAGCGGATCCGTTGAATATTGGTCAGTCGATCCGTGATGATCAGTCCTCGACCACGAGAAAGCGGTGCGGCGGAACCGGCGCTGGAGAGCATTGGGGTTACGGAATCGGCAACCTCCTTTGCATCCAGATTATTCACTTCCAGGACCACGGTGATCACCTCACCGGGGCGGACATCCCCGGTGGAATCGGTGCCCCGCAGGATGCGGTGCGGCAGGGAAGGGAGTTCCTTGAACGGCACGAGACGGAGGGTGTGTTCGGATTCCACGAGCGCCAGGCCTTTCATCGAAAGGATTACGTTCAGGGAGTCGAGAGCTTCCTCGTAGGAATACGCATTCGGATCGTTGTAGGTCAGGGTGCCAGCGACATTGGTTGCGGCGATGAGAGGTTTGTTCGCCATTTGCGCGAATCGTTCCAGGACGTCGCTGTACGGAATCCCATCGAATTGGAACCGGATACTGTTCTTGGGCGGCGCCGTGCGAACGGGCGCGGGGGGCTCCGTCGACTGAACACTGTTGGTCGCCCCAATGGTTGTCGTTGCCACCGTTGCCACCGTTGCCACGGGTGTCGCGGTCGCCACGGGTGTCGCAGCGGTGGCCTCACGGGTTGGGGCATTGGGTAAGGACCGATTCGTTTCCTCGGCATGGATTTGGGTCGTGGCAACGCTTGCGACCCACGCAATCCAGACGAAACTGTTCAAGAATTTGCTCATAAAATGTCTAATACTTTCCCTTCGGCCGTAACCCGAGTGATCTCCGAAACGATCGCACGCACATTGCCCGCACCGGAAAGCACAACATTAATGCTCCTGGGGGAGGTAGAGGTCTAGCCTGCATTTCAGCCGGATTGCTCCGCTCCGTTTTCGATTGCCCTCTCGTGGGGCTTCGCCATCGTTTCCGTCGCGGATATTAATCTATGTCGAAACCGGCCCTCGGACGCGGACTTGCATCCCTGCTCACTTCTTCGGAGCGGAAGAGTCCATCGTTGCCCGCGAACGAGGCAACACCTTCCACTGACGCTGCCGGCGTCCAGTTACTTCTGCGTGGATTCGTCGCCGAGCACGTGGCGAGTCAGTGCGAATACGATCGGGCGATGGCGGGACATCCGGCGCTGCTACGTCTCGCCGTCCCGCTTTTGTGGGTGGCGGATGCGGTGATGGTGGCGGTGGCAGCTTGGGCGGTCCTGACGGTTCATCAGCCGATCCGATTCCTCATCGCGACGGTCTTGATCGTGGTGGGAGGGATGCTCGGGTGTCTGGCAGCGTGGCTATGCTGGCCGCCGATCGGAAATATTCCGCCCGAGATCGCGACTGGGAGCGAGGTCCCGCAGATCCGGATCCGGTTCATGCATGACCGTCCGGCCATTCGCGCCAACTCGATGAGGTAACTCCCGGCGAAGGCAGGCGAAAGGACGGAGAAGAACAGCGACAAAACTTAAGTGTGCGCGCCGTGATGCCATGAACCAGGGCACCAGCTCACCCGCCCTTCGGGCACCCTCTCCCCCACTCGGAGTGGCGGAGAGGGCGAAGCAATGGTCCGGTTCATGGGTAGGAATGTTTTCCGGCTCTTCCGGCTAATCTGTGGGTGATTTTCAGTGATGGGAAGGCGAAAAGGGGCAAAATCGGATGAGATTGGAGAGTCGTCCAAGGCACCACGAACCTGTCGTCCAGACTACGGTAGGTCTACTTGGTCCGCCCACCAGCGCGA
>CAMDJH010000110.1 GCA_945900455.1 Akkermansia muciniphila | reverse complement strand
CGAAACCGCCGCATCCGCCGGGTGGATTTCCCGAAAATGGCTGTTGGGCTTGGCGAGTTGGCCCTTGTTGAGAAGAAGCTGGCCGAAGCGGTCAGCGGTGCTCAGCTCGAACTCCGTGTCCATCTTGATCGCCTCGAACGGGCAAACCTCGACACAAATCTGACAGCTCATGCAAACGGAAAGATCGATATCGAAGGTCGCCGGATAGAACTGCAGTTTACCCACATGATCAGGCTTCTTGTCCTTGCTCTTGACGATATAGATGCACTGCGGCGGGCATTCTTTTTCACAAATCTGACAGGAGACACAACGGAGACCCTTCATGGCATCGTCCCCGTCGAAAACAAGAAACGGAAACTGGCGGGTGTTTTCAGCCAATGTCTGGCGTTCTTCGGGATACTCGATGGTAGTCAGCCGCGATTCGTCGAGATATGAGCCGACGAAATTTTTCGCGGTCTCCGCGAGACCTTTGATGATACCGGAGCCAAGCATTGTGTCAGTTCATTGTAAAAGGTTCACCGGTCGACCTCTCCAAGCACAATATCCACACTGCCGAGCGTCACCACGGCGTCCGCAACGGACTGGCCGAGGCACATGTCCTCGAGGATGGTCAGGTTGATCAGGCTGGGCGGACGCACCCGATAGCGATACGGGTTCGGGCTCCCGTCGCTAATGAGGTAGAAACCGAGTTCGCCTTTGGGCCCTTCGATGCGGCCGTAGGCCTCTCCGGCTTTGGGTCGAAAACCGCGCAGTTTCGCCTTGGGATCGATGACGGGACCGCCGGGAACCGCTTTGAGCGCTTGTTGAAGAATCTTCAGCGATTCGCGAATCTCCAGCAGTCGGATCATGTAGCGGTCATACACATCCCCGTGCTCCCCGAGCGGGATGCGGAATTCAAAGCGATCGTAAATCCCATAGTGGTCCACCTTGCGGATGTCGTAATCCACACCGCAGGCACGGAGCATGGGGCCAGTAATCCCCGCGCTGATGGCGAGAGCGCGCGGCAGCCGACCGACCCCCTGGGTGCGAGCCAAGAGGATTTCATTCGTGTTCAGCAGCGCCTCGTAACTGTCCAGAAAACGCGGGAAATCATCCACGATCTTCCGCACCCGATCGAGCCAACCCGGAGGCAGGTCGCAACGGCAACCGCCAAAGCGCATGTAGTTGCACATCATCCGCGCGCCAGTTAAAGCTTCGAAGAGGTCGAGTATTTTTTCACGCTCCCGAAAAGCGTACATCAAAGGCGTGCCGAGAGCGCCCATGTCTTGAAGCAAAAATCCACAAACGCTGGTATGGTTCTGCAGTCGGGTGAGTTCGGCCGTGATAATGCGGATGAACTCGGCTCGTTCCGGAACCTGCAGGCCCGCCAGCCTTTCAACGGCGAGCGCGTAGGCCCAGTTGTTGGTGAGGGAGCAAAAGTAATCGAGCCGGTCGGTATAGGGCATCGAGCCCAGGTAACTGGTATTCTCAGCGATCTTCTCGTGATTACGATGGAGATATCCGAATACCGGCTTGAGTTTCACGACGGTCTCGCCGTCCAGCACGACATCCATTCGAAAGACGCCATGGGTCGAAGGATGCTGCGGCCCCATCGCGACTTCCAGCAACTCCCCGTCCAGCTCCGAGCCGTCGAGTGAGGTCTTGGGGATGACCTCATAGTTCCGGGGGACGGGCGATGCTGTGACGATGCTCATGCCCGATGAAGTTCAACCCGGCAGCCAGGATTGCCCTGCCTCACCGCATTCCAGGAAGCCCGATTCACGGCGTGACCTCAGCGGATGGATGTCTCTTGGCCTTTTCGAGCACGTCATCGTGCGGCGTCGGCTCGTATTCGTAGTCGTCAGGCTCACAATAATCTTTGCGCATAGGATGATCCTTAAATTCGTCCCACATCAAAATACGACGCAGATCGGGATGACCGTCAAAAACCACCCCGAACAGGTCATAAACCTCGCGCTCCTGGAATTCGCAACTTCGCCAGACCGGAGTGAACGAGGGCATCTGCACCTGGTCGTGGCGATTCCCGGTCCGCACCCGAAGGATCAATGGCCCGTGCTTCATTGCCATCGAATACAAGTGATACACGACCTCGAGAAAACCGGGACGGAGGGTCTTGGTCACCTCCTCAACTTCCTTTTCCACCCCCTCGATGACCTTCTTCACCTTGACCTTTAAGCTGATCTCCATTTCGGGCCAATCCACGCCCGTCACGTTGGAGCAGTAGTCGAGGCACAACTGCGGATCATCCCGGAGAAACCGGGCCACGGCGAAGGCGTGGGCACGGTCCGGCAGCAACGAACGCTGCGCCGACGGACTGTCGTTGGAAAGAATCTCCACTTGAGCGCCCGGAACGGCTGCTTCCAGGCGGATCTTGATTTGCTCCAAGGATTCCATCAGCGGTGTTCTGGCAGCTTCCCCCGGGGCTAACGAACCACCGGCGTCGGTTTCCACAATCGCGGATTCATGGCGGGCACGATGTCATGCTCGCCAAACTCCGGCACCGGAAATTCACTCGGGGCGGCCGCATCCAGATGTCGCGGCCGGTTCGGCCCCGTCAATGCCTGGGTTTCAATCTTTTTTTGCAGCGTAATCAAGGCATGCAACAACGCTTCCGGCCGCGGTGGGCAGCCGGGAATATGGATATCCACCGGGAGGAGTCGGTCGATCCCCTTCAGGACATTGTACCCCTGCTTGAACGGTCCGCCCGAGATCGCGCAGGCGCCCATGGCGATGACGTATTTAGGCTCCGGCATCTGGTTGTAGAGGCGAACAACCTGAGGAGCCATTTTCTTGGTAACGGTGCCCGCCACAATCATCAGGTCGGCCTGGCGCGGCGACGGCCGGAAAACCTCCGAGCCAAAGCGCGCAATATCCCACTTGGCCATGCTGGCCGCCATCATCTCGATCGCGCAGCAGGCAAGCCCGAAGGAGAGCGGCCAGACGGAATTGCCGCGGCCCCAATTGTAGAGCTCCTGGAGCGTCGTGAGGACAACGCCCTGTTTCGCTAGTTCGTTCTTGAGGCCTTCTTCAATCATAGGGTCTGCGCGAATAAAATGCTCTTACGGTCGACGCTCGGCTGTCTTGCCGTCAATCACTTCCAGTCGAGGACGCCTTTCATCCAGGCCCAGGCGAGCCCCTCCACCAGCAAGAGCACGAAAAGCATCATCGCCAGAGCGGCACCGGCCGACAATTCGAGAAACTTCACCGCAAACGGAAGCAAGAACACCATTTCGACATCGAATACCAGAAACAGGATGCCGTAGAGATAGTACTCTGCCTTGAACCGGACCATGGGATCCCCCTTCGATTCAACCCCGCACTCGTAGGTTGCGTTCTTCTCCGGTCCCGGTTTCTGGGGCGAAAATTTCTCCGCCCAAAGCCGAGCCAATCCAAGGGGAATTAACGGAAACGCGACCGCGACGCCAAAGAAGACCGTGAGGAAAAAATAGGGCTGATATTCAGCGGACATTGTTCAAGGGTTTTTCCAAACAGCATTATCTCCCACCTGCAAACTCCCACCTGCAAACTCCGATCCGAACCGAAACACCCAACGTTCACGGGGGGTTTCCGCAGGGTAAACACCCCACCCACCCCACCCCGCGCTTCATTCCACGCCCGACTCTCCTGCTCTCGCCCCGTTCGAGGTCCTGCTGGAAGTACCAATGCGCTCCGCTTCTTTCACGCTAAATTTTTCCCGCCGTCGAGTACAAGGCAAAAAGAATTGTGCCCGAAGAGAGCGCACGTCTCCCGAAGTTGTTGGTAGAGGTTGTCGCGCTGCGACAACCCCGCCCGCGTTCAGCGGGCGGACCGGACCGGGCCGCAGCGCGGTTCGTGCCGCGCCGGAACGGCGCGGGGACGCCGCAGCGCGGCGTCCGCTACCTTCTCCAACAACTTCGGGATGCACGGCGAAGCGAGACCGCCGGCACGCGGCCACAGCACGCGGGGGTCAAAACCAGCCTGAGGGGCATCGCACCCGACGCGGGATCGAGTCCCCGGTGGAGAAAGCCGTCGGATCCCGCTGAATGCTCTTTCAATTTCTGGCTGCTGCTTTGTAGCATCGTCACTGTGAGATCGGCCGTAAATCTGATACTGCTTTCTGGCGTTGCCGCTTCCACACATCGTCTGCACACCAACCGGAACGGCGAGAGCAGCTCCATCGATCGCGGATCCAGCCCGGCGAGCACTCGCTCCGTTTGAGAGAATCCCCAATTCCAGAGAAGACTCGACGAGCACTGTCCGCTATTGCAACCACACTGAAACCTATGAATGGCTCAACACTACTGACGGACGCAACTCGCGACACGCGCGAGATACGGACTGCCCGGACGAAGCCCCAATACCCCGGCGTCCGTGTCACCTGCAACGGCAACCAGTTGGTCGCACAACATGTCGAGACGCGCATCACCGAGGGCGGAGTCTTTTACCCCATTACGCCGTCCACCGAGGGCGGCGAGATTTACCAGGCCTCTTATGCCCAAGGTGAACTCAACGTCTGGGGTGTCCAGAAAATTGCCGTCGAGACTGAGGGCGAACACGCCGCCCAGGGAGGCGCGACCGCCTTCGCCGTCACCGGTCGCCGCACCGTAAACTTCACATCCGGCCAGGGAATCGTGTACGCGATGGAGCAGTATTACCACGCGCCCGGCAAGCTCTCGACGATGGTCATCCAGGTCGGCGCGCGCGCGCTGACCAAGCAGGCGCTCAATGTTCACTGCGGGCACGATGATTTTTACGCCGCGCTCGACACGGGTTGGACGATGCTGATGGCGAAGGATGCCCAACAGGCCGCCGACCAGGGTATCATCCTCCGCAAGGTCAATGAACTGTCCCTGAATCCCGGAATGAATATTCAGGACGGCATGCTCACCACGCATTCGGAGCGCATGTATCTTGCGCCCGAGGCCGAACTGCTCCGCGAATTTCTCGGCGCGCCGGATGACATGATTGATTGCCCCACGGCGGCGCAACGCGAGCTGTTTGGCCCGAAGCGCCGGCGCCTGCCGCAGATGATGGATCTGAAAAATCCCATCCTGCTTGGCCCGGTGCAAAACCAGGAGCATCACATGAACGGCGTCGTCGCCCGCCGCAACAATTTCAACGAACCCATCCTCGGCTTCCTCGAAAACGCCTACGCCGAGTTCGGCCGGCTGACCGGCCGATTCTATGGCCTGCTCTCCGAATACAAAACCGAAGACGCCGACACGGTCTTTGTCTCGCTCGGTTGCGCGGCGGATAACATCGAAGCCGCGTGCGATTATCTGCGCGAGCACCGAGACGCCAAGGTCGGCTCAATTCACATCAACGTCATCCGCCCCTTCCCCGAGGCCGCCGTCATCAACGCGCTGCGCGGCAAGAAAAACGTCATCATCCTCGAACGCACCGACGAAGGTCTGTCGGGCGACAACCCGCTGGCGCGCGACATCCGTGTGGCGCTCGGCAAGGCCAACGAAAGCGTCAAGTTCGGCGGCGCGCTGCCGGAACTGACACCGGAGGAAACCCCGCGCCTGTTCCGCGGCGCTTATGGCATTGGCTCGCGCGATTTTCGCCCGGAGCACACTCTCGGTGCTTACGAATTCGCCACCGGACGGATCGATCGCGCGGACGGCAGGAGCGCGGAGGACGGTGAGACCTATTTCGTGCTGGGCGTCAATCATCCCTACGCGGTCATCAGCAAATCAACGCCGTCGTTGCTCCCCGACAAGGCCATCGCGGTACGGTTCCATTCCATTGGGGGATGGGGAATGATTACGACGGGAAAAAACCTGGGCGAACTCGTCGGCGATTTCGGCGAATATATTTCCGAGCGCGATGCGGTGCGTGACGAGGACGGTTTTCTGGTGGAGAAGTTGTTCATCATGGCGAATCCGAAATATGGCTCGGAGAAAAAGGGCGCTCCCACGAATTATTACCTCACCCTCGCGCCTCAGCGCATCAAAGTGAACTGCGAGTTGAATCATGTGGATGTGGTGCTCTGCTGCGACCCAAAGGCGTTCACTCATACCAATCCGCTCGATGGTTTGAAAAAGGGCGGTAGTTTCGTCTGGGAATCGAGTGACTCGGCCGAGACCGCCTGGACGCGCATCCCCGCGAAACACCGGCAGTTCGTGAAGGATAACAACATTCGCGTGTTCATCCTGCCGGGCTTCGACATCGCGCGCAAGGCGACGAACAAGCCCGAGTTGCAACTGCGCATGCAGGGCAATTCGTTTCTCGGTGCGTTCTTTCGAGTCAGCCCCTTCCTCCAGGAGTTCGACATCAGCGAGGAAAAATTCCACGAGAGCGTGCGGAAGCAGTATCAGAAGAAGTTCGGCCGTTTCGGGGATGCCGTGGTCACGTCGAACATGGAGGTGATGGAACAGGGGTTTGCTCGGGTGGAGGAAATCAAATACGGCGTCGCCGGAGATGCTGACCGTTCTTCCATGCGAAATCCGCCCGTGGCACCGCTCGGCGAGCACCACCTGCTCCCGACCGCCGGTTGCGGCACCGCCTGCAATGGCGTGCCGGCACCGCTCGCCCAAGGGGTCCGCGCGCCGTTCCAGATGCTGGCCAAGTTTGACAGTGAATTCCGGGCAGGCCTCGGTTACCACCAGCCGGCGGGCGCATTTGCGTCAGTGGGCGTGATGGGACCGGGCACGGGCGCGACTCAATCCAAGTATAATGCACGCCGGGAAACACCCGTCTATATCGCGGAAAATTGCACGCAGTGCATGGAATGTATCACCGCGTGCCCCGACACCGCGCTCCCGAACACCTCGCAGGAAATCGCCACCGTGCTCCGGACCGCGGCGCTGAATTACGTCAGCGACCTCACGGAGCGAAAGAAGCTGGTGGTTGAAATTCCCGGCATCGAACAGCGAGCCCGCGCGAAGATGAGCGATTCGGTAAAGACCCGTTCCAACCTGCCGTTCAAGGACATCATCCGCGACGAAGTCAACGCCCTCGCCGGGATCGCCGAAACGTCCCGGGTCGAATTCACCGGCATCATCGAGAAGCTGCCGCTTGCCTACAGCAATGTTCCCGCGATTTTCCGCTCCCTCGAACAGAAAACGCCCGGCACGGGCGGTGTGTTCTCCATCTTCGTCAGCGACCTTTGCAAAGGCTGCGGCGAATGCGTGCAGGTTTGCGGCGACCACGACGCGCTACGCATGACGACCGAGACGGAGGAGTTAAACGCAGACCTCACGACCGCCCAGATTTTTTCGCGCCTCCTGCCCGATACCCCGCAGAAGTTCCTCGGCCTTTACAACGACTCTGACGCCGCGAACTCGCGCGAGGCCGCCCTGCGCAATCACCTCATGGTGCGACGCAACTACGAGGCGCTCGTCTCCGGCGACGGCGCCTGCGCCGGCTGCGGCGAGAAGAGCATCCTCCGCGCGTGCGCCAGTGTGACCGAGGCCTACATGCGCCCCCTCTACCACAAGAAGGCCGACCGCCTCCGCGCGAAGGCCGACCGTCTGGAAAAGGAAGGCGCGGAGAAGCTCGCCGCGCTCAAAACCCGCAACCAGGCGGAGTATCAGTTGTTCCGGAAAACCTTCGCGCATGTCATCGCGGGTCTCGGGGGCGAGAACAACGAAGACACCGCCCGGCGAATCGCCGACTATGAAGCGAAACACGGCAGCATCTCCGACGCACACATCATCAGCGGAATCGTCGCGATACTGCGCCAGGACGCCTTCAACCATCGTGATCTCCAGTCCGTGGACGGTCGCCGCGCCAATGGCATGTCCGTCATGATGATGGGTGCGAGCACCGGCTGTAACACCGTCTATGGCTCGACCCCGCCTTCGAATCCGCACCCTTATCCGTGGATGAACTCTCTCTTCCAGGACGGCGCGACCATTTCATGGCTGCTGGCCGAATCGCTCATTCTCAACCACGCGCGCCGCTCCGTCGTGCCCGAGCGGTTGACTGACGCGCTGCTCGACCGCGCGGAAAACGTGGCGTCCGAGGCTCAATACTTCACCCTCACGCATCTCGAAGACGCGCTCATGACCGACCAGGAAATTCGTGAATTGCCGAAGATGTGGGTCATCGGCGGGGATGGCGCACTCGGCGACATCGGCTTCCAAAACGTGTCGAAAGTAATCCTGCAAAACCGGCCAAACGTGAAGATCCTGATGCTCGACACTCAGGTGTATTCCAATACCGGCGGCCAGAATTCCGATTCATCGACCATGCTAGGGGGGTACGACATGAACCAGTTCGGGGTCGCGTCCCAGGGCAAACTGATTGAGAAGAAGAACGTTGCCGAAGCCTTCACAAGCGGCCACGGCTCGCCTTATGTCGCACAGGTTTCCGTCGCAAACTCGGCGAAACTCTACAAATCGATGCTGGACGGTCTCGAATATCGCGGTACCGCGTTCTTCCAGTGTTACACCACATGCCAACCGGAGCACGGTGTCGGCGACAACATGAGCGCCGACCAGGCCAAGATGGTTCGCGACGCGCGTGGCATGCCGGAATTCGTCTTCAACCCGCGCAAGGGCGAGACCTCCCAGGAGGCCTTCGACCTCAAGGGCAATCCAAATCAGGACCGCGATTGGTGGCGCACGAAATATGCGACTACCGGCGAAGAATATAACTTCAATGTGGCGCACTGGGCGCTAACGGAAGGCCGCTTCCGCAAGCACGTAAAAAGCGTCACCGAAGAGGATGCGCAGAAGCTCGTCCATTTCGACGATATGCTCCTCTTCATCACCCAGGACGACGTCATCTACCGCCGGGTCTTCGACCCCAACCACCGCAGTTTTGTCCCGAACTTCGGTTGCGCCATCAAGGCCGAGATAAACGGGAAATTAAAACACTTCGCCGTGTCGCGACAAATGGTTCTCTTCGCCGTCGAGCGCCGCAAAGCGTGGCGCATGCTCCAGAGCAAGGCGGGCGTGGTCAACAAGGACTACCTTGTTCAAAAGGCCGTCCTTGGCCGAATGGACAAGGGAGAACTCTCGCTGGCGGACGCCAAACCGCAGGCCCGTGAACTCCAGGCGACGGAGTTGGCAAAATTGAAATAGATTCGAATGCCTCGCGAAGCTTTCATCCTTCCTCCAGAGTGGGGGGCACTTGGATTCCACGCGGTCAGGAGTCCTGGGCCTGCGCACGCCGTGGATCGGGATGGGACAAACCGTAGGAAGAACCGCGGATGGACCCGAATAAACGCGGATGGGGCTGGCACAATTTTCATCCGTGTCCATCGGCGTCCATCCGCGGTTCTCGGCTTTGCAATTTAGCGTCATCCAGTTGAATCCCTTGTGGCAGTGGGAGGTCTCCCCGGTCGGGCTCGAAACATTCCATACACACGATGATGTCGAAGGGCGCGCGCCAGATAGGTGCCGTCGCCACACCCGAAGTCGAGCATCCGTTGCCCGACCAACTTGGCGGACTTGGCCACCCGTGCATCCCGATGGTGTGAGAAGTTTTGCAGCCTGAAATCTTGTGGAGCGGACCTCTGGTCTGCCGGTCGACGCCTTCTCCGCAGGCGTCAAGCGACAGTCTGAGACCTCCCCCACAGACGCCGCTCACAACATCGGGATGCACCGCTTGGCCACGGCCACTTCAAAAATTCCTTCCCTGCCGCGCCCGCATCCGCAAACTTCGTGCCTTCATGAATTCGTCGACCATTCGAATCGCCGCGCTCGCCGGAGACGGCATCGGCCCGGAAGTGATGCGCGAGGCCCTCAAAGTCCTCCACGCCACCGGGAAAAAATTCCAACTCCACATCGAAGTCACCGAAGCTCCGGTGGGATGGGCCGGAATCGACGCTGCCGGCAAGGCGCTACCCGATGCCACGCTCGACCTCTGCCGCCGATCCGATGCGATCCTGTTCGGATCCGTCGGCCTCCCGGACCGTGACCCCACCATTTCCAAGGAGGAACGACCCGAACGCGCCGCGTTGCTCCGTATTCGCAAGGAGTTTGGCCTGTTTGCCAACCTGCGCCCAGTCCAACTCCCCAAGGCTCTCGCCCATGCCTGCCCCCTGCGGCCCGAGCGGCAGGGAGACGGTATCGACATCCTCGTCGTCCGGGAACTCACCGGAGGCATGTACTTCGGCCAGCCCAAGAAGACGGAGGTAATCCCGGGAGGCCACCGAGCCATCGATACCATGGTTTACACAACGCCCGAGATCGAACGGATCGCACGGGTCGCATTCCAGGCTGCCCGTCTGCGTCGGAAAAAGGTCACCAGCATCGACAAGGCGAATGTCCTCGAGAACGGCGTACTCTGGCGGGACGTCGTCAGCCGCATCGGACGTGAGTATCCGGACGTCACGCTGGAGCATATGTTTGTGGACAACGGAGCGATGCAATTGATGCTACGTCCCACGCAATTCGACGTCATGCTGTGCGAAAACATGTTTGGCGACATTCTCAGCGACGAAGCCGCCGCACTGGCCGGTTCCCTCGGAATGCTTCCCAGCGCCAGCTTGGGAACCACGGTCGACGGCCGCACCTTCGGCTTCTACGAGCCCGCGGGTGGAACCGCTCCCGACATCGCCGGCAAGAACCTCGCAAACCCCATCGCTCAAATCCTTTCGGTTGCCCTGCTGTTCCGATATAGCCTGAGTCTGACCGAGCCCGCGGCTGCCATCGAAGCGGCCGTCGGTCAGGTAATCCGGGACGGACTTCGAACCGGGGACATTTTTAGTGCCGCCGAGCCCGTCGCCCGCAAAGTGGGCACCCGCGAGATGGGCGACGCCATCGCCGCAGCGATTTAAAAAGTAGCGGATTACCGCGCGATTCCTAGGACCCGATTCGCGGCGACCGGCGAAGGCCGTTCTGCCACCAAAGTTTCCAGACCATGACGAGGGCCTCCTGGACGATCCCTCCGGACATTTTGGAGGATCCCTGGAAACGGTCCGTGAAAATGATCGGCACCTCGGCAATCTTCATCCCCTTCCGCCAGACGCGGTGCGTAAGCTCAATCTGAAAGCTATAGCCGTTGGACTGCACCGTCGGCAGGTCAATCGCGGCAAGAGTCGCGCGCCGAAAGCACTTGAATCCACCGGTCGGATCAGAGACTGGCATGCCGGTGATCAGCTGCACATACCGGGCCGCACTCATGCTCAGCAGGAGCCGCTGGAGTGGCCAATTGATCACCCGGATCCCATTGCTGTAGCGCGAACCGACGACCAAGTCTGCCTTTTGTTCGCGGGCCGCATCGAGGAAACGCGGAATGTCCCCCGGGTTGTGGGAAAAATCCGCATCCATCTCAAAGATAAATTCGTAAGGTTGCTTTAAGGCCCATTCAAACCCCGCGATGTAAGCCCGCCCCAGACCATTCTTTTCCGCCCGATGTAACACGTGGATTCGAGGATTCCGGCCAGCGATCTCATCGGCCAGACAGCCCGTGCCATCCGGCGAGCCGTCGTCCACCACGAGTGCATCCACCTCGACGGGCAACGCCATCAGGCGTTGAACGATGCCAGGCAAATTCTCCCGTTCGTTGTACGTGGGAATGATGATGAGCGACTCGGCTGCCATCTGTGACAAGGTAAACGGTACACCCGGGGCGAGGACGAGGGAACTCTCAACCGTCAAAAAAGTCCGCCTTCGGGCGCTTCGGTTAGAAGGAGCGTGCTCCTTCCAGCGCCCGGCCCATGCCGATTCTGGGATTTGTTCGATGCCAGAGGAGGATCAATGGATCCATTACCTGTCCCTTTATCCCGGTCCCTATCCACGCAGCTCACCCCCAGAAACGGGCGGTTCGTCCCCAAGGCCATTCCACGCGCTTGGCGGTTTGCAATTTTATGCCAGTCTGACTCGACGATGGATCTGCCGACACCAATTCCCGCCGCCCGAAGGGAGAAGTACGTGCGTGCGGTCGGAGCGCGCCTGCGGATTCTCCTGGGTGTCGTCTGGGGACTGCTTGCCGTGCTTGGCGCCAATTCTGCCTACTTGCTGGCCATCACGATCATCGAGTGGTTCGAACGGAATCGAGGGGTCCGTTATCAGAATTATTTCTATCAGCTGCAGTTCCTGGCCCATCTCATCCTCGGGGGCCTGTTCGTCCTCCCGTTCGTGGCTTTCAATTTTTTCCATATCCGGAACGCGTGGAACCGATCCAACCGACGGGCAGTCTGGGTCGGTTACGTCCTCTTCAGCATCAGTCTGGTGCTCTTGGGTTCGGGAATCGTGCTCATGCAATTCGAGGGTCTCGAGGTGCTCCAGGCCAGAAACCCCAACGCCCGCGCCGCCGCCTATTGGGCCCACGTCATCACGCCGTTGTTCTGCATCTGGCTCTACATCCTCCACCGTCTGGCCGGCCCCAGGATTCGTTGGAAGATCGGTATCATCTGGTCCTCGGCCGCCGGGATAGCTGTCACCGGTATGATCGCTCTCCACCGACACGACCCTCGCGCTTGGAACGTTCGCGGACCGAAGGACGGTGACAAATATTTCCATCCCAGCAGCGCCCGCACTGCCACCGGAAACTTCATCCCTGCCGCAACGTTGATGAATAACGAGTATTGTCTCGAGTGCCACCAGGATGTCTACCATGGCTGGCTCCATTCCGCCCACCGCTTCAGCTCGTTCAACAATCCGTTCTATCTCTTCAGCATTCAGGAAACCCGCGCGCAACTCCTCACCCGGGATGGATCGGTCCAGGGATCCCGCTGGTGTGCCGGGTGTCACGATCCCGTCCCGTTCTTCAGCGGTGCTTTCGATGATCCACAGTTCGACGTCAAGCGGCACCCCACCGCCAAGGCCGGCATCACTTGCGTCAGCTGCCATTCCATCACCTCGCTCGAAGGCTCCGACAAGGGGCATGTCGGTAACGCAAACTATACGATCGAGGAACCCGTCCACTATCCGTTCGCCTTTGCGGAAACGAACTCGCTCCTCTTTTTCCTCAATAAACAGCTCATCAAAGGCAAGCCCGCCTTCCATAAGAAAACCTTCTTGAAGGATTTCCACAAAACGGCCGAGTTTTGTTCGACCTGCCACAAGGTCGGCATTCCCTACGCGGTCAATCACTATAAAGAATTCCTGCGCGGCCAGAATCATTACGACACCTTCCTCCTCTCCGGCGTCTCCGGCGTCAATGCCCGCAGCTTCTACTACCCCGAGAAGGCGAAAAAGAACTGCGCGGAATGCCACATGCCATTGCAGAAGTCCGAGGACTTCGCCGCTCGCTTCTACGGCACCAACGATCATCGGGCCGTGCACAACCATCTGTTCCCGGGCGCCAATACGGGACTGGCACACGTGCGCGACGTCGCCCCGGAGGTCCGGGCCGAGATCATCCGCCAACATCAAGAACTGTTAAAGGACTCGGTCCGCCTCGATCTCTTCGGCGTTAAAGAGGGCGGTACCGTGGACAGTCCGCTCCAGGCCCCGTTGCGTCCGCAAGTCCCACGACTTAAGCCCGGGCACACTTACCTCCTGGAGGCCGTACTCCGCACCGTGAAACTGGGACATCCCCTGACTCAAGGAACCGTCGACTCGAATGAATTGTGGGTCGACGCCCGCATGACCGATAACGCCGGCCGTGTTCTCGGGCGCAGCGGAGGCTTGGGACCCCACCGGGAAGTCGATCCCTGGTCGCATTTTATCAATGTATATATGCTGGACAAGAACGGCCACCGCATCGACCGACGAAATGCACAGGATATTTTTGTGCCGCTATACAACAACCAGATCCCGCCTGGAGCGGCGCATGTCGTCCACTATCATTTCACCGTTCCACCCGGACAACAGGCACCCCTGACCGTTGAAGTGAAACTCAACTACCGCAAGTTCGACACGATCTACTTTAACTACGTGTATGCCACTAACTACACGATCCAGGGTCCGTTGATTGTCACGAATGATCTGCCAATTACGGTCATGGCCTCCGACCGGATCACCTTCGACATCGAGGGCGGGACGGTGCTGCCAGCATCGAATCCGCCCTCCGCAATTCCTGAATGGCAACGCTGGAACGACTACGGCATCGGCCTGCTCCTGAAGGGCGACAAGGGCAGTGAAAAAGGGGAATTGGTGCAGGCGGCCCAGGCGTTTCAACACGTTGAATCCCTGGGACGCGCCGATGGTCCGCTCAATCTCGCCCGCGTTTATTTCAAGGAGGGGCGGCTCTCCGACGCGGTATCCGCACTGCAGCGGGCAAACGATACCAATCGATTCAATCCGCCCGGCAACCGTTGGACGATCGCCTGGCTCAATGCGCTCGTGAACAAGCAGAATGGATTTCTGGATCAGGCCATCTCGGAACTCACCAGCATTCTCGAGGACCGCTACCCGGCGCTGGAAGCCCGGGGCCTCGACTTCAGTCGCGACTACGAAGTGATCAATGAGCTAGGGCAAACCTTGTTCGAACGCGCCAAGATGGAGCGGTCCAATCCCGCCCGGCAAAGGGATTTTCTGCTCGCGGCCGTCCAGCAGTTTGAGCATTCGTTGGCGATTGACACCGAGAACGTCGCGGCCCACCACAATCTCGGTCTCATTCACGGACTGCTCGGCAACCGCGAACGGGCGGAACATCACCGCGAGCGGCACGACCGCTACCGGGAGGATCCCAACGCCCGAGACCAGGCAGTCTCGGCGGCGCGACGCCGCGACGCCGCGGCGGATCATGCCGCGCAGGCAATCGTCCTTTACGATTTGCAGCGACCGGGAGCCCCGGAGTTGCCGCTTAGCGAGGTCGCTAGTCCGTGAAATTCCAGACCCGCTCCGCGAAGGAGAGGGCTCGGGAGAGAACCCACCGAATTCAAATGCCCCCTTCCACCGCTTCCCCAACCCCCGAACCCGACGATATCGTCGTCCAGGATGATGCCGTCATGGGCCGGGGCCTCCGGTTGTCCGCCCTCCTCCTCGGGGTTCTTCTGGGCCTGGGTGCCTTGGGCTACTATTTGCTGAGTCTTCCGAAAAAGGCAGGTCGCTCAAAAGTCACACGAATCTCCCCACCCAACCAAGTCACCAACACCGCGCGCCCTGAAATCCCGCGTGTGATATTCAAGGATATCACAGCGGCTGCAGGAATCAGGTTCCATCATAACAACGGTGCCAACGGCGAAAAACTGCTGCCAGAGACGATGGGTGGCGGTGTTGCGTTTCTCGATTTTGACAATGACGGCAAGCCCGACCTCCTGTTTGTGAATTCCGCTCCGTGGCCCTGGAAGCAATCCTCCACGGTGCCATCCCGCGTGCCGGGAATCGTCCTCTACCGAAATGAGACGGAGCCGGACAATGCCATCCATTTTACAGAGGTGAGCGGCATTCCGGACCTGGCACAGTCGTTCTACGGAATGGGAGTGGCGGCCGGCGATTACGACGGGGATGGTTGGGTTGACGTTTTGATCACGGGTGTTGGCGGCACACGCTTGCTGCACAACGAAGGTGGAATCTCGTTCCGTGACGCAACCACCGCGGCCGGAGTCGGAGGCGACCCTCGAGACTGGAGTACTGCGGCGGCGTGGTTCGACTTTGATAATGACGGCGACTTGGATCTCTACGTCGGGAACTATGTGCGCTGGTCGCGCGAGATCGACGCGGAGGTCGGCTACAAGCTAATCGGAGGCGCGCGCGCCTACGGGCCGCCCATGAATTTTCAGGGTGCATTCCCACACCTGTACCGCAACGACGGCGATGGGCACTTTACCGATATCTCCGCCGCCGCAGGCGTGCAGGTCAAGAACCCCAACACCGGTGTTCCGGCCGCCAAGACCCTGGGCGTGGTCCCGATTGACCTGACTGGCGATGGTTGGATCGATCTCGTCGTCGCGAACGACACCGTGCAAAATTTTGTTTTCGAAAATCAACGCAATGGATCCTTCAAGGAGGTGGGCGCGATCAGCGGGCTGGCCTTCGACAGCTACGGCAACACCCGCGGGGCCATGGGCGTCGATGCCGTCCGCTTCACCCGCGAGGGAAAGATCGCCGTGGCCATTGGAAATTTTGCCAATGAGATGACGGCATTCTACGTGGCCCAGAACGAACCGATGCTTTTCAATGATGAGGCGATTTCGTGGGGCATCGGCGGGCCCAGTCGGGATCCTCTGAAATTCGGCGTCTTCTTCCTTGATTACGATCTCGACGGCCGACTGGACCTGATGAGTGTCAACGGGCATCTTGAGGAGGAAATTGGCAAGATTCAACACGGCCAACGCTACGAGCAGTCCGCCCAACTCTACTGGAATGCCGGGGCCGCCGGAATGCTGACCGTCGGCACGAATCAAGCAGGTCCGGATCTCTTCCGCCCGATCGTGGGGCGCGGCGGGGCGTTTGCGGATCTGGATGGGGACGGGGATTTGGACTGTGTATTCACGTCACTGAATGGCCCACCTGTTCTCCTCCGAAATGACCTCACCCCCGGCCCCCACTGGCTTCGACTGAAATTGCATGGCAACCCATCGAATCACGAAGCCATTGGCGCCTGGGTTCACGTCATCGCGGGGAAAGAATCCCAATGGCGACAGGTCATGCCCACCCGGAGCTACCTCTCGCAAAGCGAACTCGAACTGACGTTCGGCCTCGGCACAAATACGGTCGTGGATCTCGTGGAAGTGACCTGGCCGGGTGAAACTCAACCGGACCTCATTCCCGCCGGTTTGACCCTTAATCGACTGCACAGTCTATCCCAAAAGCCTCACGCCAGAAAACCGTAGGCCCACATTTACTCGTGACTTTTTCGTGACACGGATTTCAGTTCATGGCTTCCTGCCGCCGCCATGCATACGCGTTATTCCCTGCTCCTGAGTATCTGCCTTGCGCTCGCCGGCACGCCTGCCCGGGCCGAGGACAAAAAACCCGCAACCAAACCAGAGACCAAGAACGAAGAATCCTCACCGGTCAACAACGTCAACGAAGTGGCTGTTATCAAGACAAGCCTCGGCGAAATGGTCGTTGAATTCTGGTCGGACGTCGCCCCCAACACGGTCGAGAATTTCAAGAAGCTCGCGAAGAAGGGTTTCTATGACGGCACCTGTTTTCACCGAGTCATCAAGGACTTCATGATTCAAGGCGGCGATCCCAAGACGAAAGAGGAGGGTCTCGCCTCGGAATGGGGTACCGGCGACCCCGGCTACAAAATCAAAGCTGAGTTTAATGCGAAGTCACACACCAAAGGCGTCCTTTCCATGGCCCGCTCGGCGAATCCAGACTCGGCCGGCAGTCAGTTCTTCATCTGCCACGGCGCGCCCAGCTTCCTTGATCACAAGTACACCACTTTCGGCAAGGTTGTTAAAGGGGAAGATACCCTCGACAAAATCGCCACGGTCGAGTGCGGACCGGGCGGAGACGGCGCCATGAGCCGCCCCAAGAAACGAGTCAATGTCGACAGCGTCAAGATCGTCGACAAGGCAACCCTGAAATAAACGTGGACTCGCCTCGGCGGTGGACGACGGTCTCGACCCGGAACGTGGGAGACTTCCGCATCTTCAGCATTCGCTCGGATGTAAAGGTCAACCCGCGCACGGGTCAGAAGCACGACTTCTATGTCCTCGACACGACGAACTGGGTCAATGTCATCGCGATCACTCCCGACGAACGGATCGTGATGGTCGAGCAGTACCGCCATGGGTCGGACGCCATCGAGTTGGAAATTCCCGGCGGGATGATGGATCGCCACGAAACCGACCCGGTGGAAGCCGGCCTGCGGGAATTGCGCGAGGAAACGGGATACGCTGGCGAAGGTCCGCAGTTGATCGGCCGGATCAATCCAAACGCTGCCATCATGAGCAACGTGTGCCACACACTTCTGGTGGAGAACTGTCGGCCGGTGCATGCGGTGGAATTTGATCCCGGCGAAGATCTGGTCACGCGGTTGGTGCCCATCGCCGAATTGCGCAATCTGGTCTCGAGCGGCCGGATCCAGCACGCGCTCGTCGCGGTGGCCTTATACCACTTCGACCTGTGGCGACAACGGCCGGCGGCCGGTTAAGTTCCCTCCATCGCCCGGGCCAGATCCGCGGCCAGCAAACGGACTTCCTCTTCCTGAGTATCCCACGAGCACATCAGCCGACAGCCGCCTTCGCCGATAAAATTGTAGAACAGCCAGCCCTTCGACCAAAGCCGCTGGATCACCGCCTTGGGCAGGTCCACAAAAACACTGTTCGCCTGGCGCGGAAACAAGAGCTTCACCCCGGGCACCGCCACCAAAAGGTCGTGGAGCAAAACGGCCATTGCATTGGCATGGCGCGCGTGCTTCAGCCAAACCCCGTCCCGCAGCATCCCCACCCAGGGCGCACTCAAAAAACGCATCTTGGAACACAACTGACCGGCCTGTTTGCAGCGGTACTCAAACTCGGCGGCAAGCTCCAGATTGAAAAAAACCACAGCATCGCCAATCGCCGTTCCATTCTTGGTGCCGCCAAAGCTCAGGACATCCACCCCAGCCTGCCAGGTGATCTCCCGCGGCTCGACTTCGAGGGCAGCAACCGCATTCGCAAACCGCGCACCATCCATGTGCAGCTTTAATCCCAGCTTCTTCGAGATGGCCCCAATTGCCCGAAGATCTGCCGCGGAATACAGCGTGCCCACCTCGGTCGCCTGAGTCACGGTCACCAGACGCGGCTTCGGATAATGAACGTCTGTCCGCCGTTTCACGGCCTCTTCAATGCCAGCTGGAGTCAATTTGCCTTGTTCCCCGGGAAGGAGTAGCAACTTCGTGCCGTTGCTGAAAAACTCGGGTGCTCCACATTCGTCCCGTTCGACGTGCGCCACCTCGTGGCACAGCACGCTATGATAACTCCGGCAGGCACTCGCCAGTGCCAACGAGTTTGCCGCGGTCCCGTTAAAAACGAAGAAAACCTCGCAGGGCGTTTCGAAAAGCTCCCGGATATAATCTGCCGCAAGCTGCGTCCACCGGTCGTTGCCGTAGGCCGGTGCATGATCCCGATTCGCTTCCTCCAACGCCGCCCAGGCCTCAGGACAGATCCCCGCGTAATTGTCCGAAGCAAAATGTCGTCGCATCACGGCCATTGGTACGCGTTCAAGGCGGACGGGTTCAAGCGCGCAGTCGTTGTCCGTGTGCATTCGATGAAAAACACGTGAGGGTTTAACCCGTATCGCACCCTTCCCGGTCTCAAAGCCTTCCCGGTCTCAAAGAGCCGTCACCCCTAAGCCAGGAGTTGCGCGACGCGTCCAAGCAATCGGCGTCCGCTTGCCAGGCCCGAAGGGCCGTCATCCCTCAGCCCAGGCCATCGGCCTGGGTTTGGCGTCCACGATGTTCGGCGGCCTGTAGGGCCGCGATAACCCCCAGCCCACCAGTCCCCCGGGTCACGGCAGCTCGCGGATTCGCAGGCCGCGGAACTCGACGGGCGAGCCTTCGGATTCCAAGCAGAGGTAGCCCGTGGCCGGCTTGCAGTCGGTTCCGCCCGAAACTTCTTCGCCGTTAACCCACAATCGAATCTCGCCGTTGATGGCGCGGACATAGTAGTGGTTCCACTCGTTAATGCCGCGACTCAAGTTCTTCCGCGGAAAACTCCGTTGTCCGTCCGGGGATACCGGAGGAAATGGCTTCATCTTGGCGGGGCCGGTCGGGAAGACGTCACCGTTCGTCGTGAACCAGTCGGCTTTCCTGCCCGACGACTTCTCGTATTGCTCGGTGTAGCCATGGTCCAGCACCTGAACTTCGATGCCGTCCGGCAACCGACCCTTGCCCGCCGCCAGTTTCTGGATCGAGGCATCGCTCGCCCACGCGAAGATTCCCGAGTTGCCACCCGACCGCCGATGCCGCCATTCGGCGACGAGCTCAAAGTTGGTGATCGGCTGCGGAGGCCGGGACCTAAACCGTGCAAAACGACCGGTCTGAAAACCGCACAGTTTTCTTGATGGATTTTCTTCAAACATTTCAACAGATCTCTTCTTCCTTCTTCCTGGATCTTCTTTGCCTGACCCGGCGGCTTTGAGCGCTAAC
>CAMDJH010000109.1 GCA_945900455.1 Akkermansia muciniphila | reverse complement strand
AATCGAAATCAGAGTCCCGGGAAAAATGAAGAATTCTTCCGTTCAACAATCGCTGACTCGAAAACCACCGTTTCCGTGAGATGCACCCCAGCACAACCAGTTGGGCGCCGGCGCTCGGAGGTGCCACAACCTTTGGCGACACCATCGCGGTCTATTCCAAACCCATCCGGCTGACCCTCTCCCGGAATGAGCCCGACCACATCCTGAACTGGACGGGAGGTCAACCTCCCTTCCGGATTCAGCGCGCCACAGACCTTTCAACGCCAAACTGGATCAATCTTCCGATCGATTCCGCGCCGCCGGTGACTCTGCCGCGGGAACATCCCTCTGCATTCTATCGGATCATCGGCCAGTGAGCCATTGCCTCGAGCATTGAGGGATCAGAACGGAATGGCACTTAGTCTATTGGCTTCATTGGCATCAATGCGGATGCCGTTGGTCAGGGCCGAGGCATCTATCGTCACATTGGTTCTCAAGGTTATCTGGCCATTGGTCAGGAGGATGGTTCCGCCGGATAAGTTCGCGGCAAAGGTGATCACATCATTCGCTTGAGCACTGTCACAAATTGCCCGCAAGGTGCCATTGCCACTGTCAGCGAGATTGGTAACAACCAGCAGCAAACGGGTGGTCTTGAAGTTGAGCTTCGCCCCGAAATTCGTGCCCTCACTGTTCACCGCCACTACCCGGAAGTAATGCGTGGTGTTGGTGGCCAGACCAACGATCACCTCGCTCACGTCCACGTTGGCATAGCCGGCGGGCAGGGTGTTGGTGATGGATACCAAGTCGTAACTGTTGTTGCTGGTGCCGTATTGAAAATAATAGGAGGTGGCCGCGCCATTCGGATTGATGAAGGCGTTGAGCGTGGCATTTGTCGTCACTACGGAGCTGGCGGCGAGCGTCACTGCGGTTGGTGCCGAGCTGCTTGCTGGCGGAATCAAATTGAGTTCCCCGCGTGCTGCCGGTTTGCGCAACGGCGCGCGCGGCGACGTTGGTGGTGTAGGTCGGCAACGGACTGCCGACGAATTTCAGATCCGCGCTGCCGATGCTGTCCACGGAGGTGGCGGCGCTGGTGCCATTGGCGATCACGCCGGCATCGTTTTCGCCCAAGCGATACCAGGCCACGTTGGTGACGGTGGCGCGAGCAGGCAGCAAGTGAATTGAGAGGCTGGCGACCGACAATCGGTGGGCTGGAGAGGAGGTTGAGGCCGAAAGAGGGAATGAAACCACCCTTGTTCGAATTTTTCGGACACTACGCCGTCCTCCAGAAGTCCATTTTGTCGAAGAACCAAATCTCCCTATCCGCGGCGCGTCTGAATGCTCGTTCAGGTTCGATCTCACGGGAGAACTTTCCGCAGCGTCAGCGTCGTGCCGGCAGATTGCGGCTCGTAGTTCACTTCGTCGAAAACTTGAGACATGATGAACGTGCCCAGACCGCCGGGCCGTAAGTCAGCCAAACTGCGGCCCTTGACCTGGCCCGGATCCACCGGCTTAGCCTGGTCTCGAATCTGGATAGTAAACGTGGCGGAGCCGACTTCGGCCGCCAATCTCAGCGGGCCAGGATGTGTCCCGTAGGCGTGGCGAAAGATATTGCTAACGGCTTCGTCGCAGGCCAGCACGATCTGACCGCGGGCAAGGTCATCGTAACCGGCGTAGGTCGCCCACTGCTCGATGAAGGCCCGTCCCGAGCAGAGCGTTTCAGGACAACAGGTCATGACGAGTTCGCGCGAGGGAGGCAGCCCGCGCCAATCCAGGAGCAGCAACGAGGCGTCGTCATGTTGAGGCGCGGCGCCGACAAAGGTGCGCCAGGCCTCGATGGCGGTCGTCATGGTTTTCCCGCCCGTGAGGCCGATCGGGAGCTTGTGCAGAAATCCTGGAGCGGTGAATTCCTCCCCGAGGGCATTACGCGCCTCGGCAATGCCATCGGAAAACAGCATCCAAAAGTTTCCGGGGCTGAGCGCGACTTGGTTGGAACGGTACGGCACAGCCGCGGATATGCCCAACGGCAAATGGCTCGGCACGGCCACCGGCTCCCAGCGCTGGCCGTTGCCATGGAACGGCGGGAACTGGCCGGCGGCACAGATTTGCAGCGAGGCTGAATCGGCATCGGCAAGCAAAAAGGTCAGGCCGATAAAGCGGCCCGCCTTGAGGTCTCGCACAAGCTGGTGGTTCAAGGCCGTCACCCACTCTCCCAGGTCGTCCCGCAGTTGATTGGTCATGGCCTGGATCATGGCCGAGGCGCGGGCCATGGTGAGCGCAGCCGGAACGCCTTTGCCGGTGACGTCGCCCAGTCCCACCAGCAAACGCCGGTCACCGATCGGATGAACGAAATAAAAATCGCCACCGACCATTTGTGCCGGAAAATAGTTATGATGCACCTGGCAGAGCGGACATTTCTGGACGCCCACGGGCAGGAAGGAATCCTGGATTTCTCGCGCCAATAGCAGCTCCTGCTCGCCTTGCACGCGCTCGATCTCCCGCTTCTGGGCTGCCAACCGCAGGAGGGCGCCCGCGATCAGTCCGCCAAAACCTTCAAAGATCTCTTCATCCTGGGCATCGAAATGGTCGCGGTCGAGAGGGTTGAGAGCCTGCAACACGCCCAGACAAGTGGCGCGATCAAGCAGCGGAATGGTGAGGATTGCGCGCGTAAAAAGGCCGACTTGTTTGCCGGTGGACTTATAATGACGCGGATCCTTCTGGGCGTCATGAATGTTGAGGCTCTGGCGGGTTTGGAACACGGCGCCGGCGATGCCTTGGCCCGCGGGAACTTTCAAGGGCTGCGGCAGATCCGCGACCCGGGCATCGGTGGAATGGATGATTAGATCGTCCGTGTGGGGCTCCGGCAGGAGCAACGAGCAGACTTCGGCGCGCATAACTTCCTCGGCGCGATCGAGGATCTCGTTGATCAACGTGCTCAAGTCCATGGCATGACCAAAGCGCCGGGCGGTATCGAGCAGGACCTTGAGGCGCGCAATTTCTTCTTCAGGAGCCATATAAGTAAGCGGGCGCTCGATGAGTTTACTCGCTGGGCAAGGCAACCGGGACCGGCTGGGAACTTTCCAGGATTTGCTGCTCGGTCGGGAGCTCGTTTTTCCTGCTACCCCAGATCAACCGCGACGGCTTCGCCCCCAAGGTGCCAGTGAGGGCCTTGGTGTAGGTGGTGATCACTTTGAGATTCTGCGAGACCACTCTCAACTCCTCGATGATCTGGTGCAATCCCGGTTCGTTGTCCTTCACCAAAGTGTCGGTGCGGTTGATCAAATTCCCAACCTGCTGAATCGCGTGGTCGGTGTTGGTCGCGATACCGCGGCCCTGCCCGAGGAGAGCGTCGAGATTGGAAATCACGTGAGCTGAATCCATCCGGAACTTCGCCACAAGCTCGCTCGCATTGGTGATGGCACCGTTCGCGTTGTGCATGAAGTTGCTCCCTTGGAAGAGCAGCGAATTCCCCTGCCCGAGCAAGTCGGCCAATCTCGGGACCAATCGCGGATAATCCGCGTTCAGCTGGATGAGAATCCGGTTCACGTTCTCGATCGCCTCCTGCGCCGAGCCAGCCAACGCGTCGAACGAGATCACGTCCTTCCCAGCAATCACCGCGCCGTCGGCCAAGTGCGGCAGATCGGGACTGCCCGCGGACAAGGCAATGAATTTTTCGCCTAGAATCGTTTCTGAGGCCAGCCCAGCCGTCACATCGGCTGGAATGGGCGGAACCTGATCATTGAGCCGGACGCCGACGCGCACCGCAATCTTTCTGTCTTTCGCCTGCTTGCGCTCCTCGGGCGACAGGTAGCGGATTTGAGTAACCGTGCCCGCGCTCGCGCCCGCATAGCGGACCGGCGAATGCAGCTTGATGCCCGTGGCATCGCGGAACTCGATGTTGAGGCTGCGGCCACCCTTCTTCCATTGGTAGCCGCCGAGCGCAACCGTCAGGGCGCCCAGCAGCACGAGGCTGCATCCGATGACGGTGATGGCAATGATGACGTTCGGCCCGTTTTTCGATTTCATGAGTTTGCCTCCACTCCCACCAGCCTCTTCAGGTAGTCCCCCTTGGAGAGGCGCAGCGGAATGGGGCCATCGGCCTCGCCTTTGATAAATTGCTGGACCATCGGGTCGGGGTGACGGGAGATCTCCGCGGGCGTTCCTTCGGCGATGATCTTGCCCTGCTGGGACCCCGTGCCCAGCGCGATCATGCGCGTCCCGATGCGAAAGGCGCTCGTCATGTCGTGCGTGACCACGAGGGCGGTCATGCCAAGTTTGCGCGTGAGGTCCTGGGTCAATTTGTCCACGACAGCGGTCATGACAGGGTCAAGGCCGGAAGTCGGCTCGTCGCTGAAGAGCAGCTCCGGATCGAGCGCCAGGGCGCGGGCAAGCGCCACGCGCTTTCTCATCCCACCGCTGATCTCCGCAGGCTTGAGGTCTTCGAAGCCCGTGAGCCCAACCAACTCCAATTTCATCTTCACCATCAGCTCGACGATAGAATCATCCACGGCGCTGTGCTCCAAAATCGGCAGAGCCACATTTTCCCCAACAGTCAACGACTGGAGCAGTGCCCCGGATTGAAAGAGCACCCCAAACCGGCGTCGGACTTTGGCCAGTTCCGGTTCATTCAAAGTGGTTATTTCCTCGCCGAAGAGTTTGATCGAGCCGGAGGTGGGCTTGACCGAGCCGATGATCTGCCGGAGCAAGGTGCTCTTGCCGCAACCGCTGCCGCCCATGATGATCATCGTGTCGCCCGGGTAAACCTTGAAGCTGACGCCATTGGTAACCACACGCCCATGGAACTCCTTGACCAGATCCTGGACTTCAATGACCGGGACGGCGGAACATTCAGCGGGCAGGTCGGCCATCATTTTACAGGAAGAAAAAGATCGAAGTCAGGACCGCATTTGAGACAAGCACCGCGAGTAACGAAGAAACGACCGACTGGGTGGTGGCCAGCCCGACACCTTCGGCTCCGCCCGCCACGTTCAAGCCGGCATGGCAGGCGAGAGTAATGATGAGCCAGGCAAAAACCAGACTCTTGAACAGCCCCGAATAAAGATCTCCCAGTTGCGCGGCCTCGACCGCGCGCGACACATAGCTGGCGGTATTCATGTCGAGAGCGAAGTGACAGATCGTCCAGCCGCCGACCAGCCCGATGTAACTGCCGAACACGGTCAGGATCGGCAGCATGACAAGCATGGCGAGAAACCGAGGCACGATGAGATACCGGATTGGATTGATCGCCATGACCTCCAGCGCTTCGATTTCTTCGGAAACTTTCATCGTGCCCAACTCCGCCGTAACAGCCGAACCACTGCGGCCAAGGACGATAATGGCGATGAGCATCGGCCCCAGTTCGCGAAGCAGACTCACGGAGACCAAGTTGGGAACGTACATTCCCGCGCCCATGCGGTTGAGTTCGTGCGCGCCTTGCATGGCCAAGGTCAAGCCAATGCTGAACGCCGTGAGGCTGGCCATCGGCACGGCCTCGACGCCGATCCGGATCATTTGCTGAAAAACGGGGTGCCATTTGAATGGCTGACCGCGCAGCGGCCCCATTATCAACCAGTAGAGGATGTCCAAATTAAGTCGAAAGTAGGTGCTCAATGGAAATGCCCTATTCAGACGGGCTCACGGCGGGAAGCTCAGGCTCTGCTTAGCCTCTGCGATGCTCGGGTAAATCGAAAATATTTCACTGAGGCGAACGAGGTCAAATACTCCTCTCACCCGGTTGCTCAACCCGGCCATGGCGATCCTGCCCGAATAACTCCGAGACTTTTGGTAGTATTCCACCAGCGTCGCCAGGCCCGAGGAATCGATATATTTCACCTCGGTGAAATCGAGCAAGAGCACGGGCACTTGCTGGCTGGCTTTGACGTGGAGGAGTTGGCGCATTTTGGGGGAATGTTGCAGGTCGATATCACCACTGAGAGCGATCAGGTGAAACTCGCCGTCGGTGATTTCAGTCCAAGTCATGCCGTTTCAGGCTAACTCCCGATGCTTTGACTTGAAAGCACTATCTCGTGGCGCGCTAGAAGGAGGGTGCAGTTCATGAAAGGGGTCACCCAGCAGCGTCAAGCAGAAGGGTTTCATTCCAGCCCCCAGCTCCGGCATCGAATCTCTACAACGAGTTCAGGAAGGGCTGGTTCAACGGGTCGCCAAACTGTAGGCACGACAGAATTCATCCCTAAGCAATGCGACGATCGACATGGATGCCACGATCATCGAAAGCCACAGGCAATCGGTACTGCCACATTGAGTGGGAACGGGGCTATCAGGGCATCGGTTCTTGACGCTCCGCGACTACATCGGTCCAAGTGACTTGGTTACTGATAGATTGTGCCTGATGCCAGCATTTCTTGTCCAGCATCGCGCGGGTTTCACCGGTTCATCTCTACCCGAAGACGGACTCTTTCAAATCCCGTAACGTATAGAGTTCGCTCTTCAGGCCTCGCACTCGCCTCGCACCGTCCTTTCGGGTTACTCCAAAGCGTTCCCTTCCGGCCCTTCTGCGAGCTATACCACTGAGTGTAGCGTTGCTTCAGGAGCTTCATGAACGCGCTGACATCCCACATCCGCGCCCAGAAGCTCTCCAAGCACTTCTCATTCGGCGCAGGGCCCAGAGAGGCAACGTTGAATTCAGAAAGGCTTTGCGCGGTCAGGCGCGGTAAATCCACTCGACCTCTAAGCCGGCGGAAAGCGGTTGCGTGGCTTCCATCTCCAGCGTGAGCGAAGATCCGGGCGCAACGCCGGCACCCCGCCATTCATAGCGCAACTCACCTCCCATCACTGCCACACGAGCTGGAATGGACTTGGAAGGAAGGCCGCTCACCGTAACCTGCCGAATTTTGAAAGGGGCGGCGGGAATCTTCAGCCGAAACCCCATCACGGATTTCTTTCCGGAAACCGTCAACTCAAACTGACTTCTCGGCATGCCGATTGCCGGATCGGATGGCAATGCGGACCGTTGAGAAATCCGTGGAGCCGATTGGGCTGGGAGGGTGACCCTGGGGCGGACGCCGCGAGTTCCGGCCACGGCATTTGTTATCGAAGCACCGGGACCGTGCTCGGCGACGGTGCGAAGTCTGGCGGCCCCGTTCACCGCCGCGGTCGCGATCGCGATTACCTGGTCCAATATTTCCCCCTCCCGAATGACGCGATCCAAGGCCGTCAACGCGGCAGTCAGATCGGCAATCTCGGGCGCGCTGACGGGATGGACTATCACGGAGGCGGCTGTGGAATTATTTCGAATCGCCCGCAGGCGGAGAATTTCGCCCCGGGCTTGGGTCATCAATTCCAGAAGCGTATCGAAACGGTCTGTGAACGTCTCGGGATCGGGTGCGTCCAGGTTCAGCATCTGCCGCTCTAACTCGCCGGAACGGGCTTCCAGGGCGGTGATGATCTTGTCAAGATTCAGATCCATACGATTCCCTCAGTGGATGACCTTCCCGGGACGGTCAGTGGATGCCAGTCGACACAGGTGGATTGGTCAAGCCTTGCCGCACCTGCTGGCCAAAGCGGATCCATTCATCGAGACGCAGCTCCGAATTACGTGGTGCCTGCAACGATTCCAAGATGCGGCGGGTCTTGGTGAGCATTTCGTTAAGTGTGTCCAGTTGCTGCACGCCTGACTCAAGCTGCTGAATCTCTTGCTCGGCCCGTTTCAATTCCTCTTCGCGAGCCAGGAAAATAGGTTTCGCCCGTTGCAGAAGAAAATCGCGAACATCCGCCGCGAGAACAGGGCGGCCAAGATCGAGAATTTGTCGTGCCAGATCCTGGGAAGCCGCTCGGCCCTCGATCAGTTCAGCGTTGAACGCACCCCGCTGAGAATCCTTCATCAACGATCCGATCGAGGCCTTGTAGTAAGCTTGCTCTGCGGCTTTTTTCGCAGCCAACTCGTCCTGGAATCGCAATGTCTCGCCGACGAGACTGCGGGCGGTGTTACGCGCCTCTTTCGCACCGGCACAACCGGCCACCAGGAGCGCGAGGGCCACGGCGGCGGCACCGATGACTGCAATGGGTTTCGTCATAGGAGGAGAGATTGTCGGCTCGAATTCAATGAAGGCGCGCGCCGATGACACCGATTCCGGCCGCTTCGGCCGCCTGGAGAAGATTGGCGATCTGTTCCGGAGTAATACCGCCGGAGTGGTAACGTTCCAGCGATTGGAGGCCGCGGGCGAGGAGAGCTTCCCGTTCCGAGGCGTTGATTCGCGAGATCCGGATCGAGTGCTCGTGCTCCAGCGAGGCCGGTTTCCGCGACAATTCATCGATCGCCGCGCGGTCGAAACTGAGCGCCACCGCGTACCATTCGAGAGCTTGTCCGCAGACTTCAAGCTGGGTCAGGCAGTTCTGCGAGCGGAAGCGCTCAAGCGTGGCGAGCACCCGGGTTTCGACCAGCCCGGGATCTGCGGTCAGCAAGGAGCCGAGCGGATTCTGTGCAAGCTGGAGGTGTTTAGCCTGCAATCCCAGGGCTTGATTCCAGTTGCTGAAAAGGTTGGTAACCGAATTCAGATATTCGATGGTTGTCTTCGCGCGAGCGATGCCGGCGCGCGCCAGGTCTTCGCCCAACCCTAACATCTGAACCTTGAGGCCAGGGGCCGCCGTGGGGTCAAATAAGTCCAGGGTGTATGCGTTCACCAATCCGGCCACGCGCAGCTTTTCGAGATTCGCCAGATCGCCCTTGAGGATTTCACCCACCGTGCTGTCGCCCACCGGGCGCCGCTCGATGTCCCGTCTGGCCTGATCGAGCGAACGTCGATCCGGCAAGTGGTTTCCGCTTGCGGAGGCGAAAGTTTCCAGTGCGCCTCGGAAAAAGATCCACCGCGCCTGCCATTGCAGCGCCGCGTTTTCAGCCGCTGCGCGTTCCGCCTGGAGGGCCGTCAACGCTTCCGTGTCCGATTTGAGCGCCGCCCGGGCGCCGGTGATCTGCCCCACAAAGCGAGTGAACTCGGAAGCCACCGTATTACTCGCCCCGGGAAGTGTCTCCATCGCTCTCGCCAACTCATCCCGGATCCGCCCCCAGGTCTTCGAAGTCACCCCCCCGGCGCGTGCTTGAAAATCTTGTTCCGCGGCAGCGGTCAGGCGGGCAGACATCGCCAGTTCGGCCTTCTGATGATTCGCCAGCATTACCCCGTAAACACCGCCCGAGTTGGTCTGGAACTGCTGAAAATGCTGCACCGCGGCCGTGGCCTGACGGTTCTCCGCTGCGTTATGCAGATGCACACACCCCCACCCCGACAAGACGGCGATCGCCGGCAAGAGCCAACCGGTGGGAAGGATGCTTTTCATCGGTGTTTCGAGGAACGATCGAATGGGGACAGGTCCTTCCGCCAACGCCTCGTGGGAATCAATCCGTCATCGGGCCCGAGCGATTGCCAATAAGCTCTGGCCAAACGGGGGGCGGCAGACACTCACCTCCAACCCGTGCATAACCGGGAAAACAAAGCGGTCGAACGCACGGACGGCCGCCACTTCGAATTCGCGCTGTCCGCGCACGCGAAAATTCAGCCACCACGCGAAATAGCCGGCAACGTTGAAGTAACAAAGGCGTTCAATTTCAAAACCAGCCTTTTCCAATTTCGACCGCAAATCAGGCCGGGTATATCGCCGGTAGTGGCCGAAGTCGCGGTCGATCGGAGCGTAGATTTCAGGCCGTGCCGGGACAAAAAGACCGAGACGCCCGCGGCGCTCGCGCAGCAGCGCCGCCCACGCGGCAAGCTCGGGGGCGTCGTGCTCAATATGTTCCAAGACGTTGACGGCCACCAGCGCGTCCCAGCCGGTCCGTTCGGGAATGTCGGCGGCGGTACCCCGGATGAGCCTGAGTTGGGGATTTGCGGCGACAAAACCCGCGTGAAAACGGGAGTCCGGTTCGACCGCCACGATCTCGCTGATGTTGGGCACGCGGGCAAACTCGGCCGTCATCTGGCCGACACCGGAGCCGACTTCGATAACTCGGCCATGCAGCACGGGTGAAAATTCCCGCACCAGGGCGGCTCGGTAGTTACGCGCCTCACGCAGCGCGGCAAATTCGAAATCATCCGTCACAGCCGCACCATTGACGGCGGAAGAGGTACTCATAATCAGCGAAAAAGCCCGTACTTCAGAATGCAGCGTAGCGCACTAAAACCATCCTTCCAGCCGATCTTCTTTCCATCCGCATACGTGCGGCCGTCATAGGAAATGGGGACCTCGTAAATCCGGACTCCCAGCTTCGAAATCTTCGCCGTAATCTCCGGCTCAAATCCGAAACGATCTTCTTCAATTACGATTTTCTGAATGATCTCGCGCCGGAAAAGTTTGTAGCAAGTCTCCATGTCCGTGAGCCACAGGTTGGTTGTCATGTTGGAGATCGTCGTGAGGGTGCGATTCCCGACCGCGTGCCAGTAATACAGAACCCGACGTGCACCGCCCGCAAACCGCGAACCGAAAACAACATCCGCTCGGCCCCCCAGAATCGGGGCCAGCAGCAAGTGATACTCGGAAGGGTCATATTCCAGATCCGCATCTTGCACCACCACGTAGGGGGCGGTGGCGTGGGAGATTCCCGTTCGAAGCGCGGCACCTTTTCCCTGATTGATCTCGTGTCGGAACAATCGAACTCGCGCATCACGCTTGGGCCACTCTTGGAGCGCCCCCCACGTATTGTCGCGCGAGCAGTCTTCGACAATAATCAACTCCTGCACCACGGGTTGGGCCAGAACGCGTTGAATGATATTTCCCACCGTTCGCTCTTCGTCATATACAGGCATCACCACCGTAAGACACGGCGGAATAGGTTCAGCGGATCGATCCATGGGTTTCATCGAAAAAGGAAATGCCAACCCTCGAACGAACGCCTGCGGGCAAAGCCGTCAGCCGCTCATGGGTCGTTGGAGAATCGACAGTTACGAACCTCCGGAAACTAGCCATCCTCGACTCCCCGGCGCAATTCGAAAATCGTTGGTCTCACCCGCGGCGGATGATCGAATGCAGGGCTGGGTAATCGATCTTCGAGTTATGGCGCTTGTCCACCGGGATGCGCCGCAGAATCTTGATCGTGTCAATGGATGCCCCGCTGAGTTTCGAGCGAACGGCCTCGGTATCAATTGGGCTGGCTGATTCGATGACCAGTACGCGGCGGTTTTCGTGGGCCAGGACGGCGGCCCGACGTACCCGCGGATTCTCCAGTGCAATACATTCCACTTGCAATGGATAAAGGGTGCCGCGGGAATCCTGAATCCGCCCACAACAACGGCCCAGCAGCCAGAGCCGCCCACAGTCGTCGAGGTAACCGGCGTCCCCGGTCTGATGCCAGGGGTGGTCGGCTGCCCGGAGCTTGGTCTCCTGATCTTCCGGATCGTTTCGGTCGCTCGGTTGCACGTGCGGACCCGCTACGACGACTTGTCCCGGCTCTCCGGCCGGTAAACCGCCCGATTGAACGTCCCCTTCGGTCAAACCACGACCCCGCAGGCCACACTCCTCGCGAACGATGCGCAGACGGATGGCCGAATCGGGCCTACCGGCTAGCAACCCCCGCCCCGCCGACATCGCGTCCCGGTCCGCGGAGAGAATCGTGCGGTAGTCCAGCAACGCGATAGGCTCCGCCTCGGTGGAACCGTATACGGCCACGATCCCGGCGTCAGGCGCGACCGCATGCAAACTATCCAACAACCGCGGGAAGACGGGGCCGCCGCCGGTAAAGATCTTGTGAAAACAATCGAGCGGGCGCGAATGACGGGCACAGTAATCCGCGAAATTCTCCAAGAGTGCGGGGGAGGCTCCGATGCGGTGCGGGCGATAGGTTTCAATTTCGCGCAACAGCGACTCCGGCGGAATGGAACCGGGCGCCCGCAAATTGACGCGAGGGATCAACGAGGTGACGCCCGCGGCAAGATTCGAGAGGACAAACATTGGCATGGTCACCAGATCCATTTCACCGGCCGTGAGAGTGAAGCTCCTGGCCAAGACGCGCTGTTGTGCGAGCAGGTAGCCATGGCTTCGCACGGCAGCTTTCGACTGCCCGGTACTGCCGCTCGTGAACCGGATCATGGCCGGGAAATTCAAGGAACACGCTTCGATTACCGTCCGTGCCGACGCGGGTTTCCGAAAATCGAGCCGACGGGCACCGAACACTGACAAGTCGGTGGAAAACTTGAGCGGAATGCGCCGCAAGGCGGGCGAAATGAAACGAAACAAATGCGCGCGGCCGCAACCGATGAACGCCTTGGGCGGATGCACAGCGCAACAACGTTCAATGTGGTCACGGCCCGCGGAAGGATCGATGAAAAGGGCCACCAATCCCGAACGAAGGATCGCGATGAAGAGGATATAAAGTTCCGCCGAAACGGGTTGCAGCAACACGATTGCATCCCCCGGACGCAAGCCGGCAGCATGAAGTTGCGCCGCGACGCCCGTCGCCGCGGATTCCAAACCCGCAAAAGTCAACGTGCGGTTGGCTCCGCGAGAGTTGTCGAGGATAGCCGCACGATTTCCGCTCATCGCGACGCGCTCGCTGAGCAGGTGGGCGATGTTCACAAGGGTTTGGCGAAAAGGCTATAGCGCCGGAAGACCGACGCGAAGCGGGCACTAATGCTTCGCGACTTATTGGATTCATGCATCAGCGCGTGGATCAATCGCCGGTAGCCCAACCGGTGGACGGCACGCCGGTTGGCGGCGACGAGACAGCTCCCGAGTCCGGCGAAGTGTCGCGCAGGGAGGATGGCAAGCGTCTTGATGATAGCGGTGTCGATGGGTCGGCCGCTTCGAGCCTGGAGCAGGTCGGGCAGCGTGAAGATAAAACCGACCGGGCGATCTTCGCACGTCGCGATTAAAACCAGTTCCGGTTGAAGGAACGCACGGATGGGTTCGTATTCCGCAAGGAACTGAGCTTCGGACAGCGGTTGATAGAGGAAGCTGCTCTGGAAACTGGCGGTAACCACTCGGTGAATCGTTCTGAGCTCTTCCTCAAAACGTCCCATTTCCAGCGGGCGCACGGTGACCCCCAGCCTGGCAAGGCGATCGGCCGCGCGCTGGGCGTGCGGTTCCCCGTCCGCATCGATGCGCTCATCGACGGATGAATAGTAATTCGCCAGCGGCTTGAACCCGTGATTGATGAACTGCTGCGGCCAATCCGATGGATGGTTCGGTTCCAGAAAAAACGGAGGATCACCGTGACTCTCCGTCACGAATCGATATGGCCGCCAAGTGTTGCCGTCCATCGGACCGACCGCCATACCACATTGCTGCGCCCGGAGTTCATGGCACGCGCGAGTCAGCAATTGACGTCCGACCTCCATACCTCCGGCCGCGTAGTGACCGATGATGCCGAGCCGGTGGCCGGCATGACGAGGTGTCGTCTGCCACCAAAGCGACAATCGCCCCTCTATGACGCCGTCGTCATCGAGGGAAACCCAATGGGCGTCCGGTGCGTGCCGCGCCAGGGTGGCGGGATCGAACACCGGCAGGCCGTCCGTGGCGTTGAGCCCCTTCAGGACAGAGGGGTCTTGGATTCGGAGCAAGTGCGTCACGGCGGCGGCGGCGGGTGCGACTAGACAATTTCCTCCACAACAAAGGCGCAGTAAAAAAACGCCTTGTCTTGGGCGTGCAGGGTGCGGCTCAGCTCCTCCAGCGAGCGCAGACGGTCGGCCATGCAATCCGGCCGATGGCGGTCCGCGAGCGTATTCCAATAGGCGAGCCGCGCGCCGCGCCGGCCGGAGCGGATCAATTGATCGAGCAGGCGATGATAATTCTCGGCCGAGATGTATTCGAAGATGTCGCTGAGATTGAACGCGCCAAACGTCCCGGCCTCGACGGTGTCGAGATAACTTTCCAAGGACTCGCAGCGCCACTCGAGGCGATCCAGGTGGGCACGGATCAATGGAAAATTTTCCGGTCGCAGCGCGAAGGGCAATGCGGTGGTGTGCTGACCGGTGAGAATCCATTGCAAGTAGGGATTCTCGGCTGGATTCAGCACGGTGAGAGCGTGGTGAGCGCGGGTGAGGAACCGTTCCGCCACGCTGCCCTTGACGTAGCGAAAGAAACTCGGATCGCGACCCATCCGGCCCATCACGAAGCGCGAGAAGAAGAGGCGGAACATTCGCTGCCACCGCCATGTGTCCCATTCCTTGTTGTAGAAGGCTTCACGCTCGTCGCGAGTGCCACCGCGAAGCAGCCGCTCGATGCGTGTTCGCGAATGAACCAGCGGCAGCACGCGGTTTCGGAACGTTGCAAAATAACGCTCGAACTTTCCGGCACCGCCAAACCCCTGCGCAATGGATTCCCCGCGCGCATCCCAAAAGTCGCGCACCGAAGCGGAGAGTTGGCTCCGGCAACGCTGATAAAGGGATGACCGCCGCTGGCTCGGTCGGGAGCCGATAAGTTCCAGCAGACCCGCGTGGTCGAGTTCGCGATAGGCGGCCACGCGCAGCTCGAGACACGCCAGTTGGCTCGGGTTCATGTCGACGACAATGACCCGCTGCGGTTGCCGAGTTAGCAGAGACAACGCGTTGTCACCGGCGGAGCCAATCGAGAGACAAACATCGCCGGGCCGCACGGCCAATGCCTCGAGCAAGATGTCCGCATCCTCCCAGCATTGCGCATAGCGGATTTGAGAGAAATCAGCGCGCGCAGCCGCCTCGCTGCGCGCGAGGGGACGCGTTGCCGACGCTTCCGAGGAAGCGACAGGGATACTCATGAACGAAGGGATAAGACCGCTGCTTCGACCACGTCTTCTAACGTTTCCCGAGAAAAAACCCGACGATCAATCCGCCGACCAACGCCAGGCCCGCGGCCAGATAGAGTCCGCTCTTGGCCGCACTGAGCAATGGGTTGTCGAGGACATTCATCGACACGTGATAGCTCGCCAGCAGCCAGTGGCCATTTTCCTTCACGAGCGTGGCGGTCCAGCGGCTCTTCAGTTCGATATCCTTTCCGAGGAGTTTGTATTGCGCGACGGTTTGGCCAAACGACACGCCGGTGTCCCCGCCATGGAGGATGCTGAGCTCATCCGGGGTGGGCGGAACTTTATACCCCTTGAACGTATCCTTGCCCATTCGGTTAAAGAATTCACGCAGTCCCTGATGGCCGCGGCACACGTCGCCGTTTTGCCAGGTGATAACCACATTGGTGTGCACGTGTTTGATCACGCGGTCGAAATCGCCCTGGGTGATTGCCTCGATCACCTCAGTACGCAGGGCGCGCAACTCGGCGTGTGCCGGATCCTCTGCCGCGTTGACGGCCTGCCCGACGCCTCCGCCCGCCAACCAACCGCTGGTCATCATCAATACGATATGTCTTCTCATGTGTCCTTTCTTTGAACCGACGTCTGCCGGGGTTATGGGTTTACTGCTTTCGCCGCGATCGCCGATTCGGACGGCCGCTGCAAATCTTCGAGTTCAACAAATCCTTCACGGCCGTGGAGGATCACGCGAGCCCCATTTGGAATCCGCGTCGTCGCCTCGGGCACACCGAGCACGGCAGGAATTCCATACTCACGGCATATCACGGCCGCATGCGACAGCAAACCGCCGGTCTCCGTCACCACACCCGCCACACGATCCAGCACCGGCGTCCAGCCAGGATCGGTGAAGGGGCAGATGAGGATCGAGCCGCGTTCGACGTGCATTGCCTCCTCGATATTGCGCGCCACGCATGCTTTACCGCGGACGGTTCCGTGACTCGCGCCAATGCCGCGCAAGGCACCGTGAGCCGGGCGGGGTTCAAACTTGAAGCGTGAGCCGATTTCATTTGGGGCTTTGAAATTGCGGAAGCTTTCATAGCGCTCCCGTTGCCTCACGATCTGGGAGCGATCATCGTCGAGAATCTCCTGAAAGCTCATGAAGAAAATGTCACCGCCCAGTCCGCGCCGTTCGGCGAGGGCGAGGAGGTAGCGGCGAATCAGGTGGTACATGCGGCTGGAGAGGTCGCGCATCTCCTCGCGTAACCAGAGGAAATGACGCAAACGATCCAGCTTGCGCGCGAATCGGCGCCGTTTGTGCCACGGCAGTTTTGCCAGTGCCTGGGCGCGGGCGGCAGCATAGGCCGGGCGCGGGTCGCTGCCGGCGGCGCTGGAATGTTGCAGCAGAAGCATCGCAACCCACTCGCGGTCTTCATCCCAACGCGGGGCGCGTATATCCAACTCGCGGCGGCTGCGGTGCGCAAACTTTTTCATTAAGGGCGCGACATCGGTTTCACCGCGCGCGGCCATTTCTCGGAGGGCCAGAGTTGGATCCAAATGTTTCATCGCGGGCAATGCCGAGACCAGGGCTGGATAATCGGCCTCGGGAAAGGACTCCATGAACGTCAGCTTGGCCAGCGACGCACAGTAAATCGTACGGAAGTAGTTCGTCTCCGTGATTCGATAATCCGTCTGGATCAGTTCCGTGAAACCGGCGTCCAGATCTGTGGGCAGGGGTTCGTGTTTCCGAATCAGCGCATCGAAGCCGCCCGCGAGCAAGGTGCGGTCGAAGCGGTCCTGCCGTTTCCAGATGCCGGGAATGGCGAGGACGGTCGGCAGCGAGCGGAGGATTCCGCGCAGCGTCACCGGCGTGCGAAGCCCGTCCCCCTCGTAGTTGCTCTGCACACTCAGGTCGCGGTCGAATTCGCGCTCGACGAACCCGGGTAATTTCGCCAGGCACTGTTTCACCGCCCCGAGGTTCCAGTAGGGCCGGCCGAAGAACATCCGTCCCGCGGGAAAATCGCCATTCAACAGGTGAATTTCCCGGAGGAACCCTTTGAGGGAAGCCTCCCAAATGGAGTCGTAGAGAGACCACATCAGCGGCGTGCAAACACCACACGACACACCGCCGTCGCGGAAATCGGCGTTGGTCCATTCCCCGGTGTCCGCGGCGAAGTGAATCCGCGTGATGGGGCGGGATTGCAGGATGTAAAGCTGACCGGATGCGATGGCGAACTCGATGTCCTGCGGCGCCCCGAAGTGGCGTTGAATCGCGCGCGCGACCCGTTCTATCTCGGGGCGATACTGTATTAGCAGCGGATGACTGCTGTGCAGCGCTGGCGCGCGGCCCGCCAGCAGCTCATCGGCCAGTCCCTCGCACGCTTCGATGACGACCTCTTCGACACCGGTGCTCGGATTGACGGTGAAAACGACGCCCGCGAGTTCGGGTTGGATCATGCGCTGCACAATCACACCCATCGTCAGCGAGTTCGGGTCAATCCCGTTTCGGCGGCAATACTCGGTGACCGCAGGAGCCTGGACCGACGCCAGGCATTGCCGGACGGCGACTTCCACTTCGGCCAAAGTCCAGAGATTCAGAAAACTTCGGAACTGTCCGGCGAACGAGACTTCCCGGCCATCCTCGGCCGAAGCGGACGAGCGCACCGCCAGCGGCACGCCAAGAATACCCATCGCCTGCACCAAGTCTGGTGGCGAGCACAGAAAGTCGGGTACGCAAAAACCGGCGAGCTGCAATTCCACGAGCTGCCTGGCTTTGCCTCCGATCTGTGCTGGAACGTTTTCAACCCGCGATGGCATAGGGTTCTTCTCTCCGCTCACCACCGAGCACTCCCAAACGCTTGTAGTCTGCCAACTTAAAACCGTGTCGAGCAGCCATCGCAGCGACGCGCGCGACGTGGTCGGCGGTCAGTGAGCCGGTAAACGTCGTATCTTGAATCCCCTCAAGCCCGAGCAGCATCGCTTCCGCCATGCAGCCGTACGTCTGGCTCGGCGGCAACGGGAAGCCCACAATCGCAAGATCCTCTCCGAACGGCAGCAAAACGATGCCACCCTTGATCAGGAGCAGATCGGGGCGGGACGCGGCGACACTCATTGGCAAGCTCGCGGGCACGGAAAGATCACAGACGATGGCACCTGGAGCGAAGTAATCCGCCGCCAGCGGCGCGTCAACCGCGTTGAGCGCGGCAACGACGACGTCGCCTTCCCCGACGACGGCGGGATCGGTCGTCACGACTGAATTGGGAATAGTGCCCGCGAACGACTGCAGGCGTTGGTGTGAGCCAGGTTTTTTGCTGCCGACGAGAATGGTTCGCCTGTAACGGGGTGCCAGAAGTTCTGCGCAGGTGCGGCCGATGTTCCCCGCCGCTCCCACGATGACCAGCACGGCTTCAGCCGGTTGGCTATGACTTTCAAGGTGGGCACGCTCAATGGCTTGGAGGGCGAGGGCAATGGCGTAGCTGTTGCCGGACGTCACGCCGATTCCCCGCGACGCGAGGCGCGTGCCGTTGAGCGTCACGATGGACGCGTATTGCCCAAGCGAAACCATCGTGCAATCCAGTGAGCGCGCAAGGTCGATGCCCTGTTGTACGAGCGCCTGCGGCACCGCGAGTCGCCGCTGATCGAGCCGTCGCTTCACCCACCGGGAAGTAAATGGGAGCAGAATCGGATATACGCGGACCGAAGCTCCGACCGCGGATCGCACGTCCGTCGCGCCGAGCACGACTGGAGACGCGCGCGAAACAAAATGGGCGATGTAGTCCTCTCGTTCCTCGAATGGCATCTCCGCGAAGGCCGGCTCCAGTGACACAAAATCGTCCGCATCGATCAAGTGACACAGCCATCCGACCTTGCGGGTTGGCGCGTGCCGTTGACGTTCATGGAACAAAACTTCGTCGTAGGCGACAAATTTCCCATCCGTCCGCACCCGTTCGCACCGGGCCGCGTCGATTGCGTTCCCCTGCGTGAAGAACCGCGTCAGGTTCAGTGCGTCGCCGCTCGCCAACCGCGCACAAACATCCTCGATCGCCGTCAGAAACCGATCGATATCTGCATTCGCAATCAGGGCCGACGGCTCCAGCCGCAGGGTGAAACGATCGCTCAATGTCGGCGCGATGCGAATTTGGTGAACGTTCAAAAGGTATCCCGTGATTACGTAGGCGAGATCTTCCTGCGAACTAAGAAAACGGAGCAGAAAACTCGATGAGCGGGGCATCCGGAGAAACTCCAAGGCGGCCATCAATCCTTTCCCTCGAACGTCCGCGATGACGCTGGGAAACAATGCGGCCAACCGGCGCAAGCCCGTGAGCAGTCGTTCTCCCTTGGTACGGCAGGCCATGAGCACGGAATCATCGATCAGCTCCAGTGTTTTGAGGGCGATGGCGCAGGAGAAATCATCATCGGCGAACGTGCTGGTGTGTTTCAGATCGAACTCATCGCAATACCGCTCGCGACGCACCATCAGGGCCGAGATCTTGGCGAGGCCGCCCCCGAGTGCTTTCGAGAGGAGGATGTAGTCCGGCTGGACGCCCAAGCTCTCGCTGGCGAGAAACGTCCCCGTGCGGCCGAGTCCCGTCTGGCATTCGTCTGCAATCAGTGGCACATCGTGCTGCGCACACAGCTGAGCTGCCCGTCGGGCAAAGGCCGCATCGATGAGACGGATGCCACCTTCGCCCAGGATCGGTTCGAAGACGAATCCGGCAAGATCGCTGACCTGCCCGAAGGCGGCCTCCAGTTGCTCGATATCGTTCGCGCGGACTCGCAGGACATTCAGGCCCGACAGTTCAAACGGATCGCGATACTGGGGGTTGGCGGTGAGTTGCAGCGCGCCGAGCGTCTTTCCGTGGAACCCACGTTCCAACGCAATAAAAGTTCGCGAGCCCGTCTCGAGCATGGCGTGTTTCATCGCCGCCTCGACGGCTTCCGCGCCGGAGTTGCCGAAAAGGACGCAATAGTCGCCGCGCGCACGGAGCGCGAGCTCACGGGCCAGTTGCTCGGCGACATCGCGCCGGGAGCCTTGCGAGTGGATCGGCCGGCCGCTACCGAGCAGTCGTTGCGCCTCCGCCACGAGTATCGGATGCGCGTGCCCGAGTAGCAACGATCCGTAGCCGCCCACCAGATCGAGCACCTCGACTTTACGGCCCGCAGGGTTGCGGTAATAGAGATGGTCGCCCAAGCCACGCTCGTAGGAAACGTCAACGCGCAGGGTGTGGAGGAATTGGGTGCATCTCACGGAAAGGGTGGTTTTCTCGAGTGACAGTAAGATGAGATAAAAAATGCGCTGAGATTGCGAAGAGATTGTGGTCAGCCAGAAGGCTGGACGGAGAACTGCGCGTGTGGGAATAACTGCTGCCAGTAGCCGTTTCG
>CAMDJH010000108.1 GCA_945900455.1 Akkermansia muciniphila | reverse complement strand
ACACGGGTGTTTCGAAGATGCCGCTAAAGAAGAACGAATCATTGCGCGAGCGGGTGGAGCAAGATTTGCGTAATATCTTTGAGAACCCAGAATTAGTTCGGTCATTTTTTCTGGCTGAAAGTGTAGTCTATGCTAAGGACTGAGTAGTACTTGCGGCGATATCCTTGATGGTCCTGACCTCTAGCAGCCGGCGCTACGGAATATGCTGGGATGATGAGATTCAAAAGACGCTCGGCGAGAAAGCGCTCCCGTTTTACACTTTCGGCGGCACGGACAATTCCTTTGACCCGCAGACGCCTGCTCATTACGGAGGGCTATTCGATGTCTCGGCGGCGGCATTGACCCGGAATTATCGGGGCGACCCCTACGAAGCCCGCCACCTTTACGTTTCTCTATTTGGATTTTGGTCGATATTGTTCACGGGACTTTTAGCCCGCAAACTGGGCGGTTGGAGAGCGGGCGACATCGCCTTGGTCTTTTTGTTCTTCAGTCCGGTCTTCTTTGGGCACTCCATGTTCAACGTCAAGGACATTCCGTTCGCAGCGGGATTCATTACGGCGATATATTATATCTTTTGTTTCATTATAAATCTACCAAACGTGCGATGGGTGCCGGCCGTCGGTGTGATTGCAGGCATTGCGATGGCCACGAATGTTCGCATTGGTGGCCTGATGTTGATCGGTTATCTTGTATCCTTTACGGGATTCACAATTCTTTTCCAGGCTTATCGCAATAGACTTTGCCTGCTCGACATTCTTCGACGATATCGAAAGGCCATTCTTCTACTGCCGATCCTTTGTGCAATCGCCTATTTCTGCGGCTTTCTTTTTCTGCCGTACGCCCTGTATGACCCGATTCACCGTCCCTTTGAGGCGTTAAGTTCAATGACCCATTTTCCATTCAATGTCAAATCCCTTTTTGCGGGACAATGGGTCATCAGCAACCAGGCACCCCGGTCCTATATTCCGGTCTGGATCTGGATCACCAGTCCTTTGTTCATCAATATTGGGCTGCTACTAGTCCCGGCTTTGTTTTCCAAACGAGTGTCCGGGCGAGTCGGCCTGGACAACACCCGTGTCATGCTGCTGTGCTTTACGTTTCTCTTTCCGATAGGATATATCATTTATCGGGAATCAAATATCTACGATGGCTGGCGGCACTTGTTGTTTGTGTACCCCTCCATAGTGGTCGCTTGCGCATTGGCCTGGGACAAGCTCCTCGTCTATTGCGACCGCCGTCTTACGAGGGGGTGCATTGCCCTTGGCATCGGCCTGCTGGTTGCGGAGCCCATGCTTTGGATGATGCGACATCACACGCTGGAGGCGTTCTATTTCAGCCCGGTGATAGGTGGGACCGGAGGGGCCTTCAAAAGGTATGACATTGATTATTACGGCACATCGTTGCGGTATGCCGTCGAGTGGATCGCACAACATAAGGAGACGCTTGAAAAGGGCCCTGCCGGGAAAATCCGCGTGCGGTGTTATTACGGCGAGCGAATCAGTGTGGAACATTTCATCAAGAAATACAGCGAGCTGGAATATGTTATTGCCAGGGAGGCGTCGCTGGATTGGGATTATTCCATCATTCAGCCCACCGAGGCCAAGCACAACCCCGATCTGTTGACTCACTGGCCGCCCAAAGGGATGGTTCATCAGATCGAGATTGACGGAGCTCCCATCGTGGCCGTTGGAAGAAATTATAACAAGGATATCAAGCGGGAGACTTCCAACATTTCAGTTTACGATGGCACCAATGTGAGTGCATTGATTAACGCGAGCCTGAAGTATTATCAGACGGGCGATTTCCTTGGCTGCATCGCTGCCAGCGAGCGAGCCCTGGTTCTTGATTCCTCCAACCCTCTCGCTTTGAACAACGCGATGGCGGCATTTAACAGTCTCTCCATTTTCGACGAGGGAATTGCCTACGGCGAACGTGCTTTAAAGAGCAAGCCGGATTATGATTTAGCAAAAGGCAACCTTCAGGCGGCCTTGAATGGCAAGGCGCAGGCGGCGACGGTCTCTCCCGACAAACTGGCGAATACCTATCTAGACTTGAGTCTGGTGTATTATAATCTTCATGATTTTGTGAAATGTTTAGTCTTTTCCCAGAAGGTGATTTTATTGCGACCCAATGATGCCAGCGCCTACAACAATGTGTGCGCCAGCTACAATTCGATGGGGCGGTACGAGCAGGCGATAGTTGCCGGCGAGAAGGCACTGGCGATCAATCCCAGTTTTGACTTGGCGCGAAACAATCTCGAGGTTGCAAGGAAGGGCCTTCGCAAATAGAGGGTTCTTGATTGGAGACCGATTCTTCTTCTCCTTGGGGCAGAGGCCACCTGGGAGCCACCTGAAGACGGAACTCCGAACCCCGGGCAACCGCCTCCAGTGAATGCTTTCGATTCACCTTTCCAGTCTTCGCTGGGCCCGGATCACCCGCCGAAAGCCGAATACTTTCGCACCCCGCGCGACCAAACCCAACGGCACAGCAACCAGCCGCCCAGCACCCACGCGGCCTGGATGGCAAACCCAACCCACAGGTCCGTCCCTCGAATCCGACCGAGATAAACTCCTACCGGGAAGAACAGCAGATAGGGATAGGGCGTGAACTGAATCGCCCGGGCCACTCCAGCGGGCAGGATATCCAATGGAAACAAATGCCCGCTCGCCAGGTATTCCAGCGCAAATTGGATGAAGATAAACGTGCTGACGTCGAGCACCCAGAACGCAAGCATCGCCATTGAATAGGCGATGAAGAACTGCAACATGCCCGCCAGGAATGTGCTCAGCAGAAAGTAGCCCAAGGTCGGCCAATCGGCGGGACCGACGAAGTATTGTCGCAGGATGACAATGAAGATCGCGACCGGAATTGAAGCAAAGATCGTGTAAATACAACGTCCCGACAAATACAGGCACAGCCGGTAAGTCAAATAGTCGATCGGCTTCAAAAGGAATTGGCTGATTTGCCCCTCGCGGATATCCGCTGCAATCTGCCAATCATCCTCGGCCACCGCTGTCAGTGCATCGACCAGCGTTACCATCAGATAGTAGCTGATCATTTGGGTGAGAGTATAACCACCGACGTCGGCACCCGGTCCCTTATCGGCATAGATCGCCTTCCAGACAAAAAGCGTACCGGCAAGCGGGATCAATCCGAACGCGGCCCGGAAGAGAAAATTCATCCGGTACACCAGGGTGTTTTGCACCCCAATGCTCAGGACATGAAGGTATTTATTCATGATACAATGGACGCATCACCTGGTTCATTTTCGATCTCCAGAGGGGCGGCGGCAACTGTCGAACCTCGCACGCATTCCTCTAGCACTGTCGTCCCGACGGGGCTTACGTTTTGTTCGAATGCTTTCCCACGGCTCTCGCCCTGAGCTACTGTCTTGCGCCGCTCCGCGGCTCTGCCAAACGCCGATCCACTAGGTATCGGGCTGCGAATCCCAACGGGATTCCATCCCAAAGCCCAGGGTTGCGAGGGACGAGCTACCCTGGGAAATGATCGGCACCCGGGGCCCAACCCCAACGGGGTTGCGTCTCTCTTGACCCAGTCAGCCTGGACAAGCGTACCGCCGAAGCATGCCAGGAAATGAACATTAACTGCCGATAAGGATTGCGGCATAATTGTCCGTTCAGGGTTGGTCGCAACCCCGTTGGGGTTGCGGCGTGGATCATCCATTTACCCAGGGTAGCTCGTTCCTCGCAACCCTGGGCTTCAAGGCGAAATCCCTTTGGGATTTCTTTGCCAAAAATGACCAAACTCCAGTGGCGGCGCGGCAGCGCGGCTCTACCACAATTGTTAGGCGACCGGATTCGCATGAATTCCAACGAGCGGCCTATCGGGCGGCGGCCTTCGGGACCGTGCTCCTCCAGGTCGTCGCTGGCAGGAACCCGATGGCGATCAGGATCAACTGACTTATGACAAAAAGAGCGAGCCATTTGAAAGCGCCGCTCATCCACCCGTAACTGTGCAAGCCGATGCCCAACATATTGACCCCAAACCAGGACCAAGCGGTTACGATGTTTCCGGCGATCGCGAGGCACACGAGCCCGCGATCCTTGACCAGGGCACCCCAGCGCGCGTGCAGGATCAACGCGTTCCAGAGCACAATTATCAGAGCCCCGTTCTCCTTGGGATCCCAACCCCAGAACCGGCCCCACGACTGGTCGGCCCAGATTCCCCCCAAGACCGTGCCCACAAAACTGAACAGGGTGGCAAAACACACAATGCCATAAATCATGCGGGCCAAAGCCCGTCCGGTATTGGCATCCAGACTCTTTGTAAAAAATCCACGCACGATATAAACCATCGCCAGGAAACCAGCGACAAACGTGCTCGCATAGCCCAGCGTGACAATGACCACGTGAGTCGCGAGCCAGAAGTTGGTATCCAGCACCGCCTCCATCATCTGGAGAGTGTCCTCCTTGAGTGACAGGTTGTGGGCGATGACCAACGTGATGAAGCCAATGGCACTCGCCACCACCAAGCCGATCGAATTCCGCCAGAACCGCTCCAGGAGCATTCCGAGACCCACGGATCCCCAACCGATGAAGATTGCCGAGGAGTAGAGGTTGGTGACCGGCGGGCGCCCCTCCAGCCACATCCTGAAAAGAAGCCCAAGAGTGTGGATCAGGAAGCCAAGGCCGATTAATCCAAACGCCGAACGGCGCGCCCATTCGGCAAAGTTGAACCAGTAGCAAACGGCTAGCAGGAATGCAGCCACATAAATAACCATTGCCTTGTAGAATGGCGCCAAATGATTGAAGAAGTGTTCCCGGGAGGTCTTCAGTATCTCCCGGGGCAACACCCCTTTCAAACGGTCGTGATATCGCTCCACCGCCTGGTTGAAGTCCGCCCCGCGGCCCTGGCGAAACGCCGATACCATCGCGGCATAGTCGATCACTGCAGCCGGAAGTGGTTCGCCCCGTATATGACTCATCAACGCCTCTCCGGTCCGGGTCCAATTCTCGGGCTGGCGGACGGGATCCTGGGGTGGGATCACCAGGGGCGGTTCCAGTCGAGACATCACCTGCATTCGGCCGACCGGCCGGAGCAACGCCTCGAGCGCATTGGTGTCGTACGGTCGTCCCGCCTCGCTTGCTCTCGCTGCGGCGATGCCCGGCGGTATCAGTTGGTCGAGTGTTGCCAGTTCCGCCGCCCAATCCTTGGCATCTTGCGGTTGGATTGTGTTCTTCAGCCGGAAGTAGAGGGTCATGGCCGAGTTCAATCGTAGGAGGGCCTGGTCAAACGGCGTGCGAACTTCCGCTTTCTTCTCTTCGGCCACCGCGGAATTGGTCTGCATCAACTGGAAATTTCGGTCCGATGCCACTTGTGACCACGCGAAGTGCTTTCCATCCGATCGCTTCTCGCGATCCTTGTCTGGAAGACCCAACAGGCTGATCAATTCGGGATGATCCACCCGAAAAACGGGCCATTGATCGGTTACTTCCGGATTCGCCATTACCGTCAATAACCATTCCGTCGCCGAGACGATCCGCGGCCTTTCGAAATCCCCCTTCCACGGCTCTAGGTTGGCCGTCTGCTTTCCTCGCAAAGCCAGGAGGGCATTGCGGGCGATGGAATCGAGTGGCTGATGGCGGCCATTGAAGACGACCGGCAGACTGCCAAACCGGTTCAGGGAGAATTCCTTGTCCACTGGCATTCGCGCGGACCCGAGGAACCACAGGAGAAATGCCAGAGGAATGAGCCAGGGTAGCTTGGTTTTCATATACAATTGATAGATCGAATCGAAATGTCCCCAAGGGCAGCCCGGGTGATCGTTATGCCTTCTTCCGAATGAACCCGACGAGGTGAATCAAAAACTGCACGACGAGACCGGCGGCGACGAGACCACACCCGACATACGGGGCGATCCAGGATGGATTTTTTACCACTTGAAACACGCTGGTTCCGCGGCCGCTTCCGTCCCGAAGCTCATTGCCCATCTGGGATTGGAAAAACGTGAGGCCGCTGTATCGGAGGGGATTATTCATGTAGATGTCCACCTCACGATCGCCGGTGCCACCCGGATGCTCGAGCCGGATCCGGCTCTGGTAATTCTTAGCCCGCGTGGTTCCCAGATACGTTTCGTGCGTGGTTTTTAATAACCGGACTGAAAACGGCTGATAATAACGCATATCCCGAAGGCTGATCCGGAAAGTCTTCCCATCCACAACGACCTCCTGGGGATCGAGTACCATGGAAAAGAGCCAAGTGCCAAGGGAGCCCTTCGGTCCGACCAGCTCAGCCACGAGTGCCGGCATGCTTCGCTTGTCCATCTCGCGAGTCGGCGGACGCCCCTCGACCACCGCACGAGTTCCCACGCCTTCGGTCGAAGCCGGTGGCCGATTGGTATCGACAAACGGGGCCCGGGCCCGGACCAACGCGTTTTCGTGGTACTCGCGGACGCGAATCGTGAACGGTAGGCTGGCGTGGGTGGTTTCAGCCCGGGCCGAGAGCAGGGATTCCGGAATGGCCACCACGCTGTCGTAGGTGCGATCGGAAGCGTCTGTCAGCACCGCGAGCTCCGTCTTTTGAAAGTCCTCGGTGTAGTTGCGCCCTTCCCCCTCGGCAAAACTCATTCGGCTTTCGCGCGCGAACATGTCGGTGAATAATTGCCCCAAGAGCAGCAGGATAATTCCCAGGTGAGTGAGAAAGATGCCTGATTTTTTCCAGGCGAACCGAAACCGTTGAAGATGGGCGGAGATGAGATTGACGAGCAGGAGTGTCCCCAGCAGGTATCCACCCGGCAACGGCAGAACGATCCACGGAACTGTGTGTGGCGACCAGGTCGAGAACCAGCTCCGAAAATAGCGACTTTGGGCCACATAGAGGCCGTCACTCGTCTGCGCCAGGGTTCCGAAAAATACCACCGCCACTCCCAGCGCAAGCAACGTCACGGTCAAGCGAAGGGAGGTCAGCAGTTTGATGATGGGTTTCAGCATGATGGTTCCGGACGAAATCTTGGGCGGCGGGACAGAATGGGACGTCAGTATTTGACCGATTGCACGAAGCGAATAAAGGCGGCCTTTTCCGCCTCCACCAGCGTGTCGTCGCCGGTCAGCTTGTAAAACCATGTCCGGTCGAGGCGTGGCACAATTGCGGCCAAAATCCGTGTCCGTTTTGCGTCACCCTTGGGACTCTGATCTCCGACCATTTCGAACAGCGTCGCGTCGCCATCGCTGAGTTTTAACGGTTGAGCGGCAGTCGCGAGGTCGGCTGCGTCCAAAGGCGGCAAACCGATTTGCCCGCGCCATCGATTTAGATTCGCCAGCGGCCCGCCCGCCTGCGGCCCGAGCGCGACGACCGACATATCGGCGGTTTTCCCCTCGGACCCGGACACGGCAAAACTGGCGAGGCGCATCGATCCTGGCGGCAGCGATTTCCACTGCGTCGGCACATCCCATTGGGGAAGACCTGTCGTTGGCGGTGGCGTCACCGGCCCGCGCATGTTCGAGGGAGGGCCTGCCGCCCCCGTCGGTCGATTGGGTGGCGGCGAACCATTCGAAGCCGAGGCGTTGGGATCCTCCGGCCCCCCGGTGTTAACCGAGGCAATCCACTCGCGAAATTTTCCTTCATTGGCCGAGACGACCTCGTTCTCGCCGGTCATTTTGAAAAACACCGTGGCCTCGCCCGCCGGCAACACCGCCGCCAAGGTTCGCGCCAAGTACTTGCCTTCGAGCACCATTTCGGTGCTAACAAAATTGTACAAAGCCGATTCGCGCGAGCCGATCTTCGCGATCTGCGTCGCCTTTTCGAGTTCCTCCGCCGAGATCGGCGCCAGTTTGAGTTGACCCCGCCATCGATTCACGTTGTCCAACGCGCTGCCCGCGACCCCGGAAAGTAGTACCACCGAAATGTCAGCACTTCGCCCATCCGGGGTGCTGACGCCAAAACTGGCCCGGCGCATTCCGCCCTCGACCGGCTTTTCAACCCAGCCGTCGGGAACAATCCAGGGAGCCCGTGAGGCTCGTCCCCCGGGCGACTGAGCCGAAGCCGCCCCGGCGCCCGTCGACGCCGAGTCTACTGGGGTTGCGGCGGGATCCTTGGGCGCCTGGTAGACTCGGACTTCATCGCGGCCGCATCCCGCGAACAGCAGCGCGAACGGCAGCGCAAAAAGCAGCGCGGAACCCAAAGGGATTGAGACGGTTCGAAAGTCCATCCCCGTTAGATAGCCATCAAAGCGGCTGTTTGCAAGCGGGGTGGCGCTTTGTAGTATACCCGCCACAGCACCAACCCGTGCGCCGGGGCCGTCATGCCCGCCACCGATCGGTCCTGACTTTCGAGCATCGGAAGGATTTCCTCCGGACGAAACCGTCCAAAGCCGACTTGGACCAACGTTCCCACAATTCCTCGGCACATTTTGTAGAGGAAACCGTCCGCCTCGATTCGGAAAGTGATCAATGCGCCGGAGCGGAGGACATCGCACCGGGTGAGGTGGCGAACCGTGTTCGCGCGCTCGTAGCCGGGCGTGGCGCTGAACGCGCGGAAATCGTGCCGTCCAACCAGGGTCTTTGCCGCAGCCCGCATGGCCGTCAGGTCTAGCCTGCGCGGCACATGCCAGGTTTGTCGCCGGAGAAGGGGATCCGCGGAGGAATGATTCCACACATAATACCGATACTGCTTTCCGCTCGCGCGAAAGCGGGCGTGAAAATCGGGCTGCGCAGTCCGCGCCGTGTTGATTCGGATATCTTCGGGCAGGTGGGCATTGACAGCCAGCACGAGCTTGCGCGGCACCATACGGTACTCCGTCTTCGGAACATCGAAATGAACGCTCATGCCGCGAGCATGCACACCGGTGTCGGTCCGGCTGGAGCTGTGCAGACGTGGGCTGGATGGGAAAATTTTCGCCAGAGCTTCTTCCACTCGCTGCTGAATCGTCATGACACCGACCTGCAGCTGCCAGCCCGCATAGGCGGAACCATCGTACGCTAAAGTGAGGACCAGGCGAACATGGGTGGGTAATAGCTCGAACGACGGGGTGCGTTGCTGAGCATCCAGGCCGGCCGGCAGGTTGGCACTACCCGGTTCTTTGAGCTGGGGAACGGAGTCGGACACGTAGGACGAGAGAAAACGCAAATCCGCCCGGGGTCAACCGCGGCTGTTGCGGGAGTTAAAATAAATAGAGGATAAAGGGACAGGTCTACTATCGTGATAGATAAAAGAGGATAAAGGGACAGGTCTACTATTGGATCCAGTCCGCCCGCTCGACGCGGGCGGGGTTGTCGCAGCGCGACAACCTCTACCGACAGCTTCGGGATGCACGGTGTGTTGAGGGTTATCAAAAAATACGATTTACGGGATTGCTGTAATCATGTACGACAGCGATATTGGTTCGATGGACACCTTGATTACTGTAAACCAGCGAGGAGCACTGACGTTGCCGAAGGACATCCGAGAGCAGGCGGGTATTCCCAAGGGAGGCCCCGTGCGTGTCCAAATGACCAGCGATGGCGTGTTGCTTACCCCCGTGGTTGCCTACCCCGTGGAACTCTATACGCCTGAACGGATTGCCGAGTTCCGGCTTAACAACGCGCTGGATGCCGAGGATTACCACGCAGCAGTCAAAGAAGTTCTTCAGATGGGACTCAACCCTGACACCATCCCCCATCAGCCGATCATGAGGGTTGGCCAGTGAAAAGGGCGTTTCTGGATGCCAACGTGTTGTTTTCCGCTGCCTACACCGAGCAGAGCTCGTTGCTCGATCTCTGGAAATTGACCGGCATCCGCTTAGGCACTTCTAAATACGCCATTGAGGAGGCGCAGAGGAACCTGCGAAGCGAATCCGGGGAGGCGCGCCTAAGACTCCTAGCGGAAGCCTTGTTGGTGATCCCGGAAGCGGATGCCCGATTAATTCCTGCCTCGATTCAGTTGCGGGACAAAGATAAGCCAATCCTTGCCGCAGCTATTGCGGCACGCGCAGCCTTCCTGGTAACCGGAGACCGACGTGATTTCGGCCATTTCTTCGCAAACATCATCTCTGGCGTCCTCGTAGTCCGCCCCAGCGATTTAATTGCCGTCATCGAAGAGGAACAACAGTCAACGACAGCTTTCGTCGGGGGGGAATGACCGAGGCCACGGAGTGCGAGCAACCTCCAATTCTCCCTGCAATTCTCCCGGCAAATCCTTAAAGATTGGGAGGGACGAGTTTTTTGGTTCTCCGGGAGTTGTCCTCGCCATTGACGGCCCGTGTGGGGACGGCAAACTTGTCGCCGGCAACTTCCACCTTCAAAAACGGATTCCCAACATCTATGAGCAGGAAAATTCGGTACGGCATGGTCGGCGGCGGACGCGGAGCGTTCATCGGCGCAGTTCATCGGATTGCGGCAGCAATGGACCAACAGGTCGATCTGGTGTGCGGTGCGTTCTCCTCGGATCCGGAAAAAGCGCGGGCTTCGGGTTCGGACCTCTTTCTACCGGTGGCCCGATGCTACGGGAGCTTTGAGGAAATGATTCGTTCGGAGGCGGCTCTGCCGGCCGACCAACGCATGGATTTCATCTCCATTGTCACACCGAATCATGTTCATTTTCCGCCGGCAAAAATGGCGCTGGAACATGGTTTCCACGTACTGAGCGACAAGCCCGCCACGTTTAATCTTGAGGAGGCCAAGGCGCTGCAGGCGTTGGTGCGAAAATCCGGTTTGCTCTACGGACTCACCCATAACTACACGGGCTATCCTCTGGTGAAGGAGGCTCGTCACCTGGTTGCATCTGGAAAATTGGGGAAAATTCGCAAGGTGGTTGCCGAGTATCCGCAGGGCTGGCTGGCGACCCGCCTGGAGGCCACCGGTCAGAAACAGGCTGCCTGGCGAACGGATCCCAAGCGCTCGGGCGCCGCCGGTTGCATCGGTGACATCGGAACTCACGCCGAAAACCTCGCCGAGTACATCACGGGTCTGAAGATCGAGGAACTGGCTGCTGATCTCACGGCCTTTGTGAAGGGGCGTAAACTCGACGACGACGGCAATATCCTGCTGCGCTTCAAGGGAGGAGCGAAGGGGGTTCTGCACGCGTCCCAGATCAGTGTGGGCGAAGAAAACAATCTAAACATCCGCGTCTACGGAGAACTCGGCGGCCTGGAGTGGCATCAGAAGGAGCCGAACACCCTGTTGCTGAAATGGCCCGACCAACCGATGCAGGTCTATCGGACCGCCAATGGCTACCTCAGCGACGCCGCAAAAGGAGCCGGACGCACCCCGCCTTCTCACCCGGAGGGTTACCTCGAAGCGTTCGCGAATATTTACAAGAACTTCGCGAATGCAATTCGCGCCCGGATCGAAAAACGCAAATTGACGAAAGACGACCCCGCCCTCGATTACCCGAAAATCGATGACGGCGTCCGTGGTATGGCGTTCATCGAGGCCGTAGTGATGTCGTCGCAGAAAAATGCGGCCTGGACAAAGCTCGACGTGTGAAGGGGAAGCCAGGAACCGAACCCCGGCAAAATGAGGGCTGAAAGCCCGCGCCATTCCCTCCATGGCGCAATCGATTTCATTCCTCCTCATTCACGTCGTCTCTCGGGGGTGAGCCCATGCGGGGCAATTCCCCGCGTGGCGCGTTCGTGAAATATCGCTTCAATCCTTGGGGATCTGTGCCATGCTCTGGCGCAATTCCATAATCAAGACGATCCACTCGATTCCCCTATGATCTCATTCCCCGGCGAATATGGTGCCACGTGCGACGGTTACTCCCGTCGAGAATTTCTGCGACTCGGCGGTGCCGGGTTATTTGGGATGAGTTTCGCCGATGTCCTCCGGCTGCGAGCCGCCCAGGGTCCGGGCGCCGGTCCGGCAATCGGCGCCGCTAAGAATGGTTGGGGCCGCGCGAAGTCGGTCATCGTTCTCTACCTCCAAGGTGGGCCGAGCCATCTCGACATCTGGGACCCGAAACCCGACGCCCCGTCCAATATTCGGGGCGAATTCAAACCGATCCGCACAAAAGTGCCCGGCATTCAAGTCAGCGAGGTCATGCCGCAGCTCGCCCAGCAAATGGACAAGGCCACGTTGATCCGTTCGATGAGCTACACGCCCGCGGGCCTCTTTAATCATACGGCGGCGATTTATCAGTTCATGACCGGCTACACGCCGGACCGCGTGTCTCCGTCCGGTCAATTGGAACCGCCCGCTCCAAATGATTTCCCCCACATGGGATCGCAGATCAGCCGGTTGAGACCGCCGGAGGTGCCAATGCTGCCGTTCGTGATGCTGCCGCGACCGTTGCAGGAATCCAACGTCATCGGCAAAGGCGGCACGGCCGGATTCCTGGGAGCCGCCTTTGACCCGTATTATTTTTATCAGGACCCCGCCAAGGAAATAAATCTCAGCGACCTGGCACTGCGTAAGGAAATCAGCCGGGAGCGCCTCCAACGCCGCAGCACACTCCTCAAACAAGTCAATGGGGCGATGCCAGAGATGGAAAAAGCCGTCGAGAAATACGCCCTGGATTCCTACTATCAGAAAGCCTTCGACCTCGTCAGCTCCGGGCGCGCCCGGGATGCCTTCGACCTGACCAAGGAATCGGACAAGGTCCGCGATCGCTACGGCCGACACACGTTTGGCCAGGGCTGCCTTTTGACTCGCCGCCTCATTGAAGCCGGGACCCGGTTCGTGCAGATGAACTGGCCGGCGGTCGCCAACGGCGATCCGACTGTGGACGCCTGGGACACGCATGCCGCAAACTTTGGACCGTTGAAAAACCTGCACTGTCCAAAGCTCGATTCCGGTCTCAGCGCCCTGCTCGAAGATCTCGATCAAAAAGGCATGCTTCAGGAAACCTTGGTGGTCGCCCTCGGCGAGTTCGGCCGCAGCCCGCGGCTCGGCGTCAGCACCAGCGGCAATGGCAATTCACCGGACGGCCGCGATCACTGGCCTTATTGCTATACGGCGTTGGTCGCCGGTGCCGGCGTGAGCCGGGGTGCGTTGTACGGCAAATCCGATGCCACGGGCAGCAGTCCATCGGAAAATCCAGTCCATCCGACCCAACTGGTGGCCACGATCTATCACGCCCTAGGCATCGACCCGCATACTCTTGTGTATAACCATCTGAACCAACCCCGCGAACTGGTGCAGGCGGAACCGGTGCTCGGATTGTTTAGCTGATTCGCCCTCTATTCCTCGGGCATGCCCCTCTCCTGGAGACTGGTCTTCGCCGCCCTCTCGATTCTAGCCGGACTGTTGGGCTGCTCCAAAGAACCATCCGTTCCGCCAGCGTCCGCGGTATCGTCGGACATCGCCACCCCCACTGCCGCCTCCGCCGTCGACGAATACCTCGCCAGCATCCCCCGGGAAGGTGGAGTCCAAGGATATGCCGGCGCACAATCGTGCCAGGAATGTCACGCAGACCAATACGCAAGCTGGCATCGGAGTTTTCATCGAACGATGACCCGGCTTCCGTCCACCAATTCAATACAGGCTCGCTTCGATCAAACCGTGCTTACCAACGACGGTGCCCGCTACACCCTCAGCCGTACCAATGACGAATTCTGGGTTCAAATCGAACCCGCTACCCCACCGCTTCCGGGCGGATTCCGCCCCGAGCCCGTTCATGTTCAAATGGGCCTAGTGACCGGTTCCCATCACATGCAGGTGTTCTGGGTGCCCAATGGAATGGGCAATTGTCAGATCGGTTTCCCGTTCACTTGGTTGATTCCCGAGCAAAAATGGGTGCCCCGCAACAGCACCTTCCTTCGGCCGCCAAACACTCCCCACCGGCCGGAAACATGGAACTTGGTCTGCAGCCGATGCCATGCCACCGGCACTGAGCCCGCGCTCGATCGTGTCGCCATGACCTGGGACACCCACGTCGGGAATCTCGGCATTGCCTGCGAAGCCTGCCACGGACCGGGCGAATTGCACCGATCCCTGGCGAGAACACTTCCAAAGCCGATCTCCAAGCCGGCGGGCGGAACGAACCCCATTGCGACAAACCTCGCCATCATCCACCCCGGCAAACTTGCCCCGGCGCTCGCTTCCGAAATATGCGGATTTTGTCATTCCATGAAATGGATCGGCCCAGACGAACATTGGCCGGAAAAAGGATTCCGCTTTCGTCCGGGTGATTCGCTCGAAGCCACCACCCCCGTCATGCGCCCGACGCAGCTGGAACGGCAACCCTGGCTGAACAACCTCCTGGCGAAGAATCCCGAAGTCTTCCGCGACTTTTTCTGGCCCGACGGCATGGTCCGAGTCAGCGGACGGGAGTACAATGGGTTGATCGAATCGCCCTGTTACCGCGGAGGCAAGTTCTCCTGCCTCTCGTGTCACTCGCTCCACGAGAGTGAACCCGACGATCAGCTTTCAAAAAAGGGGACGGACAACCGTGCCTGCGTCCAATGCCATCCGCGGTTTCAGGATGTTGCCCAAATTACTTCCCACACCCACCACGCCCACACGTCCCCCGGCAGCCTCTGCTATAATTGTCACATGCCGCACACCACCTATGGCGTGCTGACCGCCATTCGCAGCCATCAGGTGAGCAGTCCGCGGATCGCCGACTCGCTTGCCACGGGCCGGCCCAACGCGTGCAATCTGTGCCATCTCGACCAGCCGCTCGCTTGGTCCGCCGACTGGCTCAAGACGTGGTACGGTCAATCCAGGCACACGCTCACCGCAGACCAAACCCAGGTGGCTGAATCCGTCCGTCTGGCAATTTCCGGGGATGCCGGTCAGCGGGTGCTGATGGCCTGGCATCTGAGCTGGGCCCCCGCATTGCAGGCGTCCGGGCGCAACTGGCAGATGCCGATCATCGGAGGATTGCTGGACGATCCCTATGCCGCGGTCCGGTGCGTCGCCGAACGATCGTTGCGAGCGCTCGGTGGAATCTCTCCGCCCGGGTTTGAGTATTTTCTGGGACTCGATTCACGTCCTTCGGTTCGAACCCAAGTTTGGGACCAGTGGTTCCGGACCCTCCCGCCTGGCGACAGGAGCCGAATTCCCAGAGCCACTCTGTCAGGGGCGGAGGATCGTCAGAAGGCCGAGGATACTTTCCGGCGATTGCAGGCCGGGCGGGCAGAAACGCCCGTGCGGCTGCGGGAGTAGAACAATAGAAAACGCCCGCGGGAACGCGGGCGTTATAAACTTTAGTGGCTCCGAAGAGCCTATAGAACCTGGTCCTCGGATCACTTGCGATAGTCTGGACCACAGAACAAGTCGTTCGGAATCGGGTTTAGCTTGGCGTTCGCCAAGTCTTGGTACTTCTTCCACTTTATAAGGTCCGCCGTGCCCCCGAAACGGCCAATCATCGCACCGCCACCATAATCCCTGGTCACCTTCGAACCCGAATTGGCATAAACGGGACTTCCGGCATGACGAGCCGACACACCTTCCGCGGCTCCGTCCACATTGTTGCCCGCATCATTGAAAAGGAATCCGTCTGTTTCGTCCTGTTCCCAGAGTTGGATGTCCGTTGCCAAGAACTGCGATAGCTTATAGGTCCGCCCACCCATGTCCACTTTGGGGTACCCGCCCGTGACGCCACTCCAGCAGTAGGACGTGATCTTCACGGGTCTGGCTATCCACCATTTCTTGAAATTTCCCGAGCCCCGTTGCGCCACGTCCTTGGGACAATTCATGATTTTGATCGTGGTGAGAAAAGGGCCCAATTGCCCAATGTTGAAAAGAGCCACCTGATTCGAAAACGCTTTGGCACCGGCCGCCGTGGATGGATCCAGCCCGCCGGCCGAGCGTGGATTGATACCGGCTGCTTTCGGATTGGCTGGACCCGCGTAGGCCCAACCATCCGGTCCGGACAAATCGCCACCCCACGTCGGATGCGCGCAAAAGTCCGTGTTATCGGCCGCATACATGTGGTTCGCGAGCAAGATCTGCTTCACGTTATTGATGTCGATCGTTAACAGCGCGCGATCCTTCGCCCGGCCTAATGCAGGCAACAACATGCCGGCGAGGATGGCGATGATGGCAATAACGACGAGGAGTTCGATGAGAGTGAAGGCGTGTTGATGTGCACGCGCGGCAAGCTTCTGGGAATGGCGGTTCATAGGTTTCGTGTTACGCAGGTACCCGAATGTCGGTTATTTCCGTCGGGCAAATTCTGCTCGGCAAGGTCACGAAGTGCTGCGGAGTTGTCAACCGGAGAGTTTGGTAAAGACCATACACTGAGCCTTCCGCTCAGACTAACAGCAAAGCCCGATTTTGGTAGTGGGTTACCGTAAACTCCGGATTATCAATTACATCCAAAATCCTATCAAAACGGTCCTCAAACGCTGGGAAAAAAGCGTCCCCACCCTCCACCCGGCGCTTCACCCGGGTCAAAAATAGGTCACTGCAGAACGGCAGCGCTTGCCGATAAACATCCGCCCCCCCGCAGATGAACACCTCGCGAGCGTCGCCCTCGACCGCTTGATCGAGCTCCTCCAAGTCCCGAATGACTCGGACCCCCTTATGACAAAACCCGCTGCGACTCAGCACAATCGTTTCTCGGCCGGGCAGCGGCTTGCCGATCGATTCGAAGGTCTTCCGACCCATCACAAGAATCTGGCCCATCGTGATGCGTTTGAACCACTTGAAGTCCTCCGGGAGGTGCCACGGAATCTTTCCGCCAGCCCCAATCACCCGGTTCTCCGACATGGCCGCAATGGCTTTGTAACCGTGCACGATGGGCAACCTAGCCATGCCCACGCTCGCCGCAACCCTAAGCAGAGCCTGCAACCACGGTACATCCCGAAGGTGTTGGTAGAGGTTGTCGCGCTGCGACAACCCCGCTCGCGTTCAGCGGCCGGACGGGGCCGCCGCGTGGTTCGTGCCGCGCCTGAACGACGTGGGGCCGCCGCAGCGCGGCGTCCGCACCCTTCTCCAACAACTCCGGGATGCACGGCAGGAACCATCAAGCGTCTCGATCCCGTCAAGTCAGGGCTTGGTGCCTGAGCTGTGGTGACATTCGAAGTGCAATTCAATTTGCCTGAAATCTCGCGGCGCAGAAGGTTCTTCTGGGACGTGATGGACTGTTCTACACAAGAATTTGGAGCTCCTCCCGATCTAAGCCCGCCTTGGCAAAGAGCGCCCACCGCTGCCTCGTAACCGTGCTCGCACAAATCAACTCCGCCGCGCTCCACGGGATCGACGCGACACCTCTCGAGATCGAGGTCGATTCAAGCTTCGGCGATACCCACATCGTCATCGTCGGCCTGCCCGATGCTGCGGTGAGGGAATCCCGGGACCGTGTCGTCACGGCGATGATCAACTCCGGATTCAAGTTTCCAATGGGCCGAACCACTATCAACCTTGCACCGGCGGACGTTCGCAAGGAGGGACCCAGCTTCGATCTGCCGATTGCCATCGGAATCCTCGCCGCCAATGAACAGTCTGAACCACAGTCCCTCTCGGACTTCGTCATCGTGGGGGAACTAGCGCTAACCGGTGCGGTGCGTCCGGTCAAAGGCGTCCTGGCGATTGCTCTCCGAGCCCGCGCGGACGGCCGCCGCGGAGTCATGGTGCCGGTGGATAACGCCGCGGAAGCTGCGGTGGTCGCGGGAATCGAAGTCCTGCCCATCCAAAATTTGCGGGAGGCCGTTTCCTTCTTGGAGGGAATAGCGGACATCAACCCGGTGAAAGTGAACACCCGTGAACTGTTTGAAATCCTCCCGGCAGACGACGTCGACATGGCCGACGTGAAGGGTCAGGAAAATGTAAAACGCGCCCTGGAGATATCTGCGGCTGGCGGACACAACCTATTGCTGATCGGCCCGCCGGGCACCGGGAAATCCATGCTCGCCAAGCGTCTGGGCACGATATTACCACCCCTCACCTTGGAGGAAGCACTCGAAACGACCCGCATTCACAGCATCGTCGGCCTACTGCATTCCGGACAATCGTTGCTCACCCAACGCCCATTCCGGTCTCCACACCACTCGGCGAGTGACGCCGGACTGCTCGGCGGGCAGGCGAATCCGACTCCCGGCGAGATCTCGCTCGCCCATCATGGCGTTCTCTTCCTGGACGAACTTCCCGAATTCAAACGCAGCGTCCTCGAAAGCATGCGGCAACCGCTCGAAGACGGCCGCGTAACGATCAGTCGGGCCGCAGGGAGCATGACATTTCCATCCCAATTCATGCTCATTGCCGCGATGAATCCGACTCCGGACGGACGTATGCCGCACGAATCCCGCTGTTCACCCCGCGAGATTCAGGCCTATCTAAACCGAATCTCCGGACCTCTTCTCGACCGTATAGATATTCATGTAGAAGTGCCTGCGGTCAAGTTTGCGGATTTAAGCCGCGCTCGCCCGGGGGAAGGGAGCGACACGATACGCACGCGTGTGATTCAAGCGCGTGAAATACAACAGCGCCGATTCGCCGGTCGCAAGGTCACGTGCAACGCCCGGATGACCTCGCGGGAAATGCGAGAGCACGTGCAACCCGATGAAGCGACCCTGACGCTTCTCAAGAACGCAATGACCGACTGGAACTTCAGTGCACGGGCCTATGACCGAATCCTGAAGGTGGCGCGAACCATCTCCGATCTCGCCGGAGGCGCTGCCATCACCAGCGAGCATATCTTTGAAGCCATCCAATACCGCTCGCTCGATCGTCAGCTGTGGGGGTAAGCAGCGCATCGTTGATTTATACTTGCTGGCTGACAGATAATCACTCAGATATGAATCAATTCATTTTGTCCTTGGCCGTGGAGCGTCAAGCGATTGGGTTTGCTTCCTCAGTTGAGTATCCAATACCAAGAACCGACTCTCTTATGAATTTCATTTCCCCTGTTCCTGTGCAGTTTCCTGGAAGCGTTTTGCGCGGTTCTCCACATAAGCGCCGTAGCCTTTAGGGTCGACGAATGAGTTGATCTTCGGCTCGTGCATGAGACGGGCGTGTTTCGATTCCATTCCATAGTAGTCCCCGTGGGCGCCGAGGAAGATGTCGCAAGGAAGCGATTTCAACAGGCGAAATGTCTTCGCGTAGTCGATGGCAATTTCAGGGTAATCACGATTGGTGATCAACTCGTACCCGGGGTTCACATTCGGGCTGCCAATGATGACTACGTTCAATAACTTACCTCCGTCTTTGGCTTGAAGTAGCCAAGTCGTGCAACCACGGGTATGCCCCGGAGTGAGGCGGGCGGTCAATTTGGCGTCGCCCAACGATACGATGTCCGCGTCCTTGAGCACGCGGTCCACCGGGCACGGTTTCCAGCCTTCCTTGTAGAGGTATTGACCCTGCCCACCGCTGGCAATCACTTTGTCGTCCCCTTCCATCACCGCCACCTGCGCGCCAGTCAGTTCCTTGATGAGCGCATGACCTGCCACATGATCCGAGTGGGCGTGACTCGCCAAGAGAATCTTGATGTCCCCGAATTTGAACCCCAGCATCTCGACGTTGCCCCGAATGATTGGAACTGTGCGCTCGAAACTGGAGTTGATCAGGATATGGCCGTTGGTGGTGGTGACTAGGTACGACGCAAGTCCCTTGGAGCCGACGTAGTAGAGGTTGTCGGCGATACGGTGCGGCGGAAATGGGTCATGCCAGTCGCTTTGGGCGGTCAGAGTTGCTGTGGCTGCGAAGGCAAGGACCAGCGAGAGCAAGCGTCGGATGGAATTCACGAGTACGAGGCTACCGCCCGGCGTCCCGAATTCAACCCCTCCGTCGCTTCGACGTCCTCGTCACGGAATTATTGATACCAGGGTGGTTTTACCCGATGGGAGAGCGCCCTGACGCCGGTCACCCTTCAATGCGGCAGTTCTAATGATCGATCGAATATTTACGATTGCGTTGCGCGAATTGCAGGTGGCTAATCTTTCCCATTATGGAGGATAAAGGGACACGAAGACGGACTTTTTAGCGGATAAAGGGACAGGTCAATAGGCCCTTGTGCAAAGGCTTTCGACGCTGCAGGGGGTGCTTTCGACCGCAACTCATTTTGTCCTCCCCGCCTACAAGGAGCAGGGAGTACTGATGAAGCCTGAAATAGCCGAGGAACGGCTCTCGGTCGTTCCGTAGGGGCCGGTTTCGCCCCCGGCAATCCTCGAGTTCGACGAGCGAGGTGTACGACCGCCCTTACCCCGCCGCCAACCGCCGTCAGTGAGGGGCCGCAGGTTGCGTCGTGTCGGCGAGCAACTTTACGGTGCCCCTGGCCTGTTCATCTCTACCCGAAGACGGACTTTTTCAAATCCCGTAACGTATAGAGATCGCTCTTCAGGCCTCGCACTCGCCTCGCACCGTCCTTTCGGGTTGCCCCATACCGCCCCCTCATCGCTCCAAATAGTGAATCCACAAATCCCCGACTCCCCAGGATCGCTCCGTCGGCAAAATACCGCACTCGAAGTCGCAGGAAATC
>CAMDJH010000107.1 GCA_945900455.1 Akkermansia muciniphila | reverse complement strand
ACCAAAGATTGCGATTCAGCTGTCGCCATTCCGAACTTGGGAAGGTTCCGCGTCAATCTCTTCTATCAGCGAAACCGGCCGGGCTTGGTGTTGCGAACGATTGGCACGAAGATTCCAACGATTGCGCAACTCGAATTGCCCGAGGTGTTGAAAACGATCGCCGCGGCAAACGACGGCTTGGTGCTCGTGACCGGCGCCACGGGCAGTGGCAAGTCGACCACGCTCGCGGCGCTCATTGACCACATCAACGCGACCCAGGCCTGCCACATCATGACGTTGGAGGATCCCATCGAGTTCGTGCATGAGAATCAGATGGCCTTGATCAACCAGCGCGAGATCACCGTGGACTCGACGACCTTTGCTTCCGCGCTGAAACATGTGCTCCGGCAGGATCCCGACGTTATCCTGATTGGTGAAATGCGCGACGCGGAATCCGCTTCCGTGGCTCTGACCGCGGCGGAAACCGGGCATCTTGTTTTTGGCACGCTCCACACCCAGGATGCTCCGGAATCGCTGGAACGTCTCGTCAACCTCTTTCCAACGGACCGCATTGGTCAAATCCGAATGCAACTGTCCCTGGGCTTGCGCGCGATCATTTGCCAGAAGCTATTGCCCCGGGCGGGTGGCGGACGAACGGCTGCCCTGGAGATTTTGATTAACAGCCCGCGCATCAAGAAACTTATCCTGGAAGGCGACACGACGAAAATTTCCGCAGCGATTCAATCGTCGCGAGCGGATGGGATGCAGACCTTCAACCAAGCCTTGGTTGACCTGGTGAAAGCCGGCAAGGTGGGGGAGACGGACGCGTTGCAATTCTCACCCCGACCCGACGAATTGAAGTTGAATATGAAGGGAATTTTTTCCGGCACTTCGGCCATGTCATGATCGGTAACAACGTTTTTTCGAACTGAAGCTTAGAAAGTAACTGCCTCGCGGAGAGTCCGGGATCTCCCGCTTCCGGGTCAACGTGTTCATGCAGCGCGGCTGCGTCTCGAGTGTATTCCGGACCATCGGCGAGAACATTCCAACGTGCGATGATCTGGGACTGAACGAAACCATCCAGAGCCTGGCTCTACTGCCGCGCGGCTTGGTGTGCGTGACCGGCCCCACCGGGTGTGGCAAGTCGACGACTCTGGCGGCGATGATCAACCTGGTCAATCAGCAGAAGGAAGGACACATCATCACCGATTGAAGACCCGATCGAGTTCCTACACCCGCATATCCGCTCGACGATTAACCAGCGGGAGTTGGGGTCGGATACGTATTCCTTTCCCCGCGCGCTGAAGGCCGTGCTGCGGGAGGATCCCAATGTGATCCTCGTGGGTGAAATGCGTGACTTGGAAACCATTGCCGCTGCCTTGACGTTGGCCGAGACCGGGCACCTTGTACTCTCGACACTTCACACCCAGGACGCCGCCTCGACGGTGGATCGTATCATCGACGTTTTCCCACCGTATCAGCAGGAGCAGATTCGGGTGATGTTGGCCTCAACTCTGAAGGGCGTCATCTCACAAGTGCTTCTCCCGAAAGTGGACGGTCAAGGGCGGGCCGCCGCTCGCGAAGTGATGGTGGTCACGCCGGCGATTTCCGCGATTATCCGAGAGGCTAAGACGCACCAGATCTACTCCGCCATCCAGACCGGGGGCGGGCATGGAATGAGCACGATGGAGCAATCCCTCAACCGTCTGTACCAGGAAGGTGTGATCACGATCGAAGAGGCCCTGAGCAAGGCCAACCACCCCCTGGAGTTGAAGAGCGTGGCTCGAATCGAGTGAGGCGAATCCAAATGAATCCGCACGACCTTAAGAATGTTGCGATCCTGCAGGCGGTTTCCGCCGAGACCCTCGATCGGCTGGCAATGGTCCTAGATGAGCGCCGATTCAGTCCAGGGCAGGTCATCTACGCCGAGGGCGATCCCGGCGACAGCATGCTCTTCATCCTGGAAGGCTCGGTAAGCGTCGAAAAGCGGACCAGCGCCGCTGGCACCGCCACGAAGACACTCACCGTCCTCGCCGCTGGCGATCACTTCGGGGAAATGTCACTCTTCGATCAGCAACCTCGGTCCGCATCCGCTGTCGCTGGCGGCGAAACGCGGCTGGCGCAGTTGCCCAAGGTTGCCTTCGATGCGCTTCTGGAGAAAAGTAGCGAGGCGGGGTTGAGCGTGTTGTTTGCCATGATCCGAACTTCCAGCGATCGCATTCGGCGCCTGACCTCGCAGCACATTGTGTATGACGAGATCGGCAAGGCCATCGGTGAATCCGGGAGTTTGCAGAATTTGCTCGACGTCGTGTTGAACCAATTGTGCGAGGCGACGTCTGCAGACTGGGGGTTGCTGCTGCTGCGTTCCCAGTTTTCAAGCGACTGGGAACTCCGCTCCACGAAGGGACTCGCACTTTCGGCGCAGCAGAAAGAGGCGATCACCGCCGGCAAAGGATTTATCGAGCGGATGCTGCAGGATCCGCAGGGCTTTGTTGTGAAAAATGTCTGCGACGAGGAGCCGTTCAAATCCTGCAGCCGCTTCGGATTCGAACTGCCGGCATTGTTGCTGGCACCGATTCTGGTCGAAAACCGATTGCGGGGAATCATTGCCTTGGGCGATCACGAGATCGGGCAGTTCACTTTGAACGATTTGCACTTGGCTCACGGCGTTGCACGTCAGGCGGGTCACGCCATCCTCAACGCCCTCCACCGGGAAGAGGAGGCGGCCCGGTCCCGGCATTCCCGGCAGTTCGTCCGGTTCTAATCTCGCCCCCGTCGTGTCCGAAAACTCGAACGGCGCCGTTGCGGGACATTCTCAATGGTCCGGGTGTGGCAGCCTATATTCTAGTTGTGCCCAATTATACTGTTGACCGCTGCTCATAGCAGGAATTCGCATTATTGACGTTCCGCGATTAGAGGATTGCACTTGACCGAAACTTGCTCCTTCTCTCAATTTCCATTCCGTGAATCCCATCACCCGCCGTCGTTTTATAGCGTCGTCCGGCAAAGCCACAAGCGCACTTGCCGCGAGTTCGGGCCTGCTCAGTATTCCACGCCTCGCACGTGCCCAGAGCCCAAGTGCCCCAGTTTGAAACACCAACCTCCTATGAATTCTATCCCCTTCACTCCGAGGATTCGTCTGCTGGCTCTACTCGGATTGATCGCCGCCTTGGCTCCCTTGCCACTTTCCGGCCTGACGTTGGAGCTTCAACGCCGCGATGCTGCGACGGGTGCGATCACCCTTCAGAAGGAGGAGGTCGATCCGAAGCGCGTCGGCGTCATTGCCGTCGATGTCTGGAATTATCATTGGTGCAAGACGGCGACGATGCGCGTGGATGCCATCGTGCCGCGGCTGAACAAGGCGCTCGAGGCCGCTCGTGCGCTCGGCATGACGGTCATGTTGTGCCCGAGTGACGTGGTGAATAACTACGTGGGTTATCCGCAGCGCGAAGGGATCTTTCTCCTGCCCAAGATTCCAGTGCCTTCGTTGGTGGATGTGGCGTGTCCGCCGGCACCCGATGCGGGCGGCTGCGCCTGCGGACGGGAGCGCTGCGCCGGGGAGAACTTCGGGTGGGACGGCATGCATCCCGGGCTGATCATTGGCGAAGCCGACCTGATGCCCGATACCCAGGGGGAGGTTTATGCCCTCTGCCAGCAGCGAGGGCTGACGCATTTGATCTATGTCGGATTTCACACCCAAGCCTGCCTCCTCGGCAAGGCGATGGGGCTGCGCGGGATGAAATCCGCCGGTCTGCATTGCGTGTTGGCCCGAGATATGACGGATGCTCACCCCGGGTACGATCCGTCGCGCGACTTCACACCGGATCTCAATACCGAACAGGTCGTGGAACATTTCGAGAAATACATCGCACCCACGATCAGTTTCGAACAAGAGCTGACCAAAATCGGCAAATGGGACCCCCGCTGGGTGGTCGATCCCGTGAGGATTGCGCCCTGGGGAACACCCATGCGCCCGCATTTATTTGAACAACCCATTACCGTGACGCTCGCGGCTCCGTTGCAGCCGGGAGCAGAGATTCGTTACACGCTGGACAGATCTGCGCCTTCGGCGACCTCGACGCTCTATACCCAGCCGCTCGTATTTGCCAACACCACCCACTTGCGCACTGCCGCCTTTCGCGACGGACGGGCGGTATGCCTGGAGTCGGAAGGTTCCTTCGTGCGCATGGGCCCCCTGCCGCCGGCCCCGGGTATCGCCATCGGCGATCTGTCACCGGTCCGCAGCGTTGGCTTTGGTCATAGCTACGGCGAAAAGGTCCGATATTCAGGCAACACGAAACCACCTCAAAAAAACAAATCGAACCTGGGCTTGGACTTGAGGGTAAACCGAACCACCTACCAAACGGGCATGGGCGTTCACGCGCCCTGTGCGCTGATTTATGAGCTCAAACCGGAATACGAGCGCTTCGTCGCCCTGGCGGGCGCTGATGAATACCTCGTCAGCATCAGCCACGGCTCGAACCTTACAAAGTATCCCAGCATCGTCTTCAAGATCTTTATCGACGGCAAGCAAGCCGCGGCGAGCCCAGTGATGCGCGTCCTGTCATCGGCGTGGCGATTCGATGTTCCGATCCCCGCAGGCTCCCGGTTCATCAGCCTCGTCGCCATGGATGCGGGTGACGGTTCGCGCGAAGATTTTGCAGATTGGGCGAATGCTGGCTTTGTCGTCCGAAAATAAAAAAAATGGACCACCACGCTGGTAAGCCCGTTGGACGGATTCGGCGTTACTTGCGACTTGCGCTGCGCAAGGCTGAGCCGTAAAGGTTTCTTATTCTTCCTTCATACCCTGGAGGACGTTGGAATTTTTTTGCGGGTCCGCCTGTTCCATTCCATCGATTGACACCTCCAGAGAACCCCGAATGAACCTGACGCAACGCATCAAGGTAAAAGCGCAAGGGGCCTGCCGGCTCGCGAAGCTGACGCGGGTCTACGGTCCCTTGTATCCCTTCACGCGCACCGGGCGGCTCCGCGTGTTTGAATATTCATTTCCGTTCTATTCGCGTCCGCATACCTACTATCTCGACTGGAACGCGCAAGGCACCTGCTACGAACCGGGGCTGTGTCAGCACCTGATTCGAAGATTCCAGGGGCGCGCGATCACATTTCTAGATATCGGCGCCCATTACGGCATTTTCTCAGCCCTACTCGGGGCCATGAATTCGGAAAACCGCGTTTATGCCTTCGAACCCAATCCGGAATCTTTTCAGACGTTGAAGAAGAACTGGGGCATGAACTGCCGCCACGGGGGTTGTTTTCAACTGGCGCTTTCGGATGCCGAAGGGAGTATCCCATTTCAGGATAAATCGATGAAGGTTGGAGCTGAGGAAACCACACTGCGTGTGCCGGCCATCCGGTTCGACGAGTGGCGCAAGACCCACCCGGTGCAACCCGACCTCGTGAAACTCGATGTCCACGGCGGCGAAGGGATGGTCTTGTTTGGAATGCAGGCACTCCTTCGCGAGGGTGGGTTTGACATCTACTTCGAGCTGCACCCACAGGACATCCTCATGAAATACACGCTCAAGGAAATCATCACCCTGCTGTATGACAACGCTTGGCAAATGGCTGAGTTGCCGGATTTCCGTTCCGACACACTTTGCGAGCCTGTGAAATTAACCCCCGAACGGCGCACGGATCTTGAAGACCCCGAACGGTGGACTCCGCAAGAGACCAATGCCCGCCGCATGTTTTACTGCACGCAACGCGGCGCAACAGAGACTTAACGGCGTGCCCCGCCCGGGATCGTGGTGCGATTGCCGTGCCTTCATTTGCAGCCGACGGATTGATCGAGCGACTGGAGATCTTCCGGCCATTGATACTGCGCCGCATCACCGCGATTCCAAGGGACAGCCGGCGCCCGTTCCGATGCCGCAAGACGTCGGTGGATGGCCGGCACATCGTTCAAATCTTGCCTATGATCGCGTCGAATTCCTTGTCGATGAATGCTTGCATCGTCTCCGTATGGACGTTCCCGGCGGCAGCCAGTTCGGTGAGCATGTGCAACGCCTGTTGTTCGGTCTTGGCATCGACGATCAAGACCCCGTCGTATTGGCCCATCGTCCAGTACTGGCCGACGATCCGGACGCCCGTCTTTTCGGCAAGGCGATCAAAGCTATGCGCGCGTTTCGTGGATTTCTGAATGTTTTTGGATCCTTGCTCGGTGAACGTGAGAAGTGTGATGTATCGGGCCATAATGAATCTTTCTCTTGGATGAAGTAATTTTCGGGTGCTGTGCGCTCTGGAAATCGGCCACCGCTTCCGGGCTCCGGCTCGGCCTGGGGACCCGGACTCTGCGCTGCCGCTTTCCACGGTGAGAGTGACCCATGACATGGACATTCAAGTCCCTCCATCGATTGGCAAATCCTTTACCGTTTTTGCGACTCGCAATCTAAGTCCAACAGTCTCGATCGCGGAATTTCATCAGTTCTCGGGGCGCCGGATCGATCCGAATTCTCAGGCGTCGCCGCACTCAGGACCGATCGGAACGGTTCTGTTTTCTCTGCAGCCCCCGGATATCGCGATATCCGACCAGCTTCTTGAGTCGTTCATCCCAGAGCCGCAGGGTGAAGGATTTGAGACTGGAGATCAGGGTGACGGGCTTCACGTCCCGGAACATTGGATGCGAGCGATGGCATCGTTCGAGATTGTAATTCGGTATGCGCGAACTGAGATGATGAATGTGGTGAAAGCCAATGTTGCCTGAAAACCACTGGAGAACTTTCGGAAGTTTGTAAAACGAACTACCCTGGAGTGCCGCCGTGGTATAATCCCATTCCTCGCTGCGTTCCCAGTAAACTCCTTCGAACTGATGTTGCACGTAGAACAACCACACGCCCGCGCCTCCGGCCACCGCCAGCGCGGTCATTTGGATCAACAGATAGCCCGCGAGGCCGTAAATTAGGCTGAGCGCGGCGGCCATCCCGAGAATGGTCAGGTTCATCCAATGCACCGAGCGGCGCTCTCGCGGGTTTGCCTGAGCGGAGGGAAACCGCTGCTGGATGACAAACAGCACGAAGGGCCCAATGATGAAGAGAACCCCGGGGTTTCGTGCCAGTTGATACGCGAAGCGCTTCCATCGCGACGATTCGAGATACTCCTGCACCGTCATGGTCCAGACGTCCCCGATGCCGCGCTTATTGAGATCCCCCGCGCTTGCGTGATGGATCGAGTGCTCCCATCGCCAATGATAGTAGGGAGTGAAGGTCAGCACCCCGGCGATAAAACCCACTAGATCGTTCGCCCGTCCGGATTTGAAAAATGAGCCGTGCCCACAGTCGTGGAAAATGATGAACACCCGCACGAGAAACGCTCCTGCCAACATCGCCAAGGGCACGGTCAGCCACCACGACACCGCCATGCTGAGGTACGCCAAGTACCAGAGGAGCCCATAGGGACCGAGTGTGTTGACAATCTGCCAGACGGCTCGTCCCGTGGAGGGCTTCTGGAATTCTGCGACAATCCGTTTCCATTCCCCGGTGTCGACCCGTGCGGGCGATGGGAGCGACCGGAGCTCATTTTCCATAGGGTGCCGTTTCGATAGACAGCAGCCGCCGCTTCATCTCGATTCCACCGGCATAGCCAGTGAGATCGCCATGGGTACCCACCACGCGGTGGCATGGGATCAAGATTGAAATCGGATTGCGACCGGTGGCCGCCCCCGCTGCACGAACGGCCGCCGGATTTCCGACCCGACGGGCCAACTCGGAGTAGGTCACAACCTCACCGTAGGGAATATCACAGAGCGCTTGCCAGACTTTCATTTGGAAAGGAGTGCCGTGCGAATCGAACGGTACATCGAATGATTTCCTCTTCCCGCTAAAGTATTCGTCAAGCTGGCGATCGAGATCTCGAACCAGGGGTGTTTTTCTGGGTCGGCTGACATCGCCCGTCGATGGCACGGATGCAATCACTGCGGATGACGGGCCTCCGCGGTGATTCTCGAAGTAAAGGCCGGTGAGGGTCGAATCGGTGCACGCGACGAGCAATCGCCCGATCTGGGTTTCTAGATGAGTGGTGTGGATCACGCGCGAATTCGTTCTTAGCCGCCGATGCAACTCATGGTACGTGCCGGTTGAATGAAATCCGGCTTGCCAATACGATGTCCTGCCTCCTTGTGGACCACGATTCTCAGCAATTCCTCCCGCAGGTCGTCATCGGTGGCATCGCCGCGCAGGAGCGGGCGCAGGTCATGCTCGTGGATGCTAAAAAGGCAGGTGCGGATCTTACCGTCGGCCGTCAGTCTTAGTCGGTTGCAATGACCGCAAAACGGTTCGGTCACCGGTGCAATAATTCCAATTTCACCCCGGCCATCCGGAAATCGCCAACGCTTGGCCGTTTCCGACGGGTTCATGGCCGAATCGACCGGTGTCAGGTCGAAGCGATTCTTGAGCCGTTCGAGAATTTCCCGGCCCGGTACCACCAGATCCCGCTGCCATGCCCGGTTCGAATCCAAGGGCATGAATTCGATGAAGCGGAAGATCAGGCCGCGTTCCCGTGCGAAACTCCCGAGTTTCTCGATTTCGTGATCGTTCAAACCACGGATAACCACCGCATTCACTTTGACCGGATCGAATCCAGTCCGACGCGCCAGGTCAATTCCGTCGAGCACCCCCGTCAATCCGTCGCAGCCGGTCATTTTCTTAAAATTGACCGGATCAAGGGAATCCAGACTGAAACTGATTCGCTGCAATCCGGAGGACTTCAGAGCGACGGCTTTGCCGGCGAAAAAGAAACCGTTGGTGGTCATGGCCAAGTCGCGGACGCCGGGAATGGCGGCCAATCTCGCCACCAAACTCTCCACCCCGTTGCGCAATAGCGGTTCCCCGCCCGTAACTCGCAGTTTTTCGATACCGAGATCGACGGCAACTCGTGCGACACGTTCAATTTCCTCGAAGGTGAGCAGTTCGGCTTTGGGTTTCCACTCTCGATGAATCGGCGACGTGGCCACTCGGATCGCCGTACCGGCGGAGGGTTGGAAGCGCGACCGATAGAAATTAGCCGCCTCTTCGGTCTCCGGCAGGCAGTAGACGCAGCGAAAGTTGCAACGATCGGTGATGCTTATGCGGAGGTCGCGGAGCACACGACCGTGCGAATCGATCAGCCGCGGTGCGTCGGATCCCAATCGGCTCATTTCGATGGCGGAGCGGGCTCGGTGACCCGTGCCCGCCCTTGGGTGTCGATTTCCACCTTGAGGGGCGCGCTGCCGGTCGCAGAATTGGTGGGGCTCGGTCGGCGGATTCCCTGCTGCAGCAACTGGCCACCCTTAACGTCCGTGCCGACGAGGCCGCGCCGGATGTAATCCATGCGCCGGGAGATGCTGAGCTCTTCCCGCAGTTTCTTCACCTGATCGCGAAGCACGACAAGATCCTTGAATTTCCTTTCCAACTCCGCCTTCTCAGTCTGCAGCCTTCGCAGCTCCTTGAGCAACCCAACCCGATCGCCTTCGCTGGCGGTCAACTTGCGTTGGGTCTCACCGATCCGTGACTCGAGGGTGGTGATCGACGTGTTCAGGTCGCCCATTTTCTTGGTCAAATCCTCCCGCTGACCTTCGAGCCCCGTGATTTGCTGGTCCCGCTTCTGGATCTCGGCGGCTGCGGTCACCGCTTCCGCTTCCTTTTGCACCAGACGTGTCTCGGTCACGGCAAGCTTGTTCGAGTACAGGTCGATCTCAGCTCCGCGCTGGGTGAGATTGCCCTCCAGCACCAAATTTACCTTGCGCAGCTCGTTCAATCGGTCGGTCAGTTGCAGGACTTGATTCGAATACGTGTTGATGGTAATGGCTGATTTTCGTTGGTCTTCGGCCGCACGACGGGTAGAAACCATCAGGGCGATTCCCAACCCAACGGCCGCCAGAATTGCCACTACGGAGATAATACGAGCATTCATTGCACAGGGAAGTTACGCCAGAATGAGACAGAGACAAGCGTGGCAAAAAGAAAATGACGATCAATTCCTCCGATCAATTTCCGCTCGCCGGGAAGGCTTTCCGATCGGAGGGTCGGGAATGTTGTCACGATGCACCGTTATTTGGATCCTAGTGCTCGGATGGACGCTCGGTGAATTTGTCGTCGGCAGGGCTATTTCACCACCGCTGGTCGATGATTTTTCCGATGCGTACCCACCTGGGCAGGTGGCGGGCAGCGCCGCCACTTCCGGGGCCGCCCGTCTCGTTCTCGACAAGGCCGGCACTCTGGCGATCGAGGGGGGCGCCCTTCGGATGCCGCTTCCAGCCACCAATAACTGGGGACTTCAAGGGGTGAGTTATGGTCCTTTCCCAGTCGTGCCAGGCCTGTCGATGGCTGCCCGGTTCCGGTTAGGAGACGTTCTTTCTTGGGAACGACCGGATTCTGCGAGGCTGGCCGTTGGGTGGTTCGAGGATGTCGCCATGACGAATCCGCGAACAAATGCGCTTGCACTGATTCTGGGCCAAAGTGTCGGAGGCAAGGGAGGTGCTCTCTACGCTTCAGGATTGGACCGGCGTGTCCCGGTGGTCGATCCGCTCCTGCAGCTAGATGTTCAGATTGTTGCGGTCTGCCGGAATGAGAGCGTGATGCTTTTTGCCGCCTCGGTTCCCGGCGCATACGGGATGGGGTCGTATCCATCGATGCGGCCTGTGGCGATACTTCCGCTTGATCCGGCGCGGTTGTTTGCCGGCATACACCAGCGATCTCAACGGGACGGCAACCATTCGACACTTGTCGATGGCATTCGCGTGGAGATTGTTCCCGAGTGGGCCAAGTGGAGCGGCACCGCTGCATGGTCCGACGCCGTCGGCGCCGGTGCCGCTCGACTATCGGTCCGCTCCACCAATTCGGCACCCGCGACGGCTTCGCCCGAATTGATTGGAACCTGGACGCGAGTAACCAGTCAGCTCCCCATGCCGGCTGGGCTTCTGACGGCGCGTGTGGAAAGCGAAGGTAATCCGGGCCGCATTGCACTCATTTTTCGGGCGAAAGACGGATTCAATCATTGGCGTCTCGAGTTGGATGGAACGGCGGCACGGCTCATCCGCGTGATTCGGTCTCGCGAGTTAGTGGTCGCGGATAACCAGCGTGCAGCGTTGACGCCGGGCATTTCGCATCGAATCTGGCTGACGGATGACGGTGCCTTCGTGCGGGTCTGGCTGGACCGGGAGGTATTGCTTACCGTATCGGATCCGACGTGGGCGGATGGAGTCCTCGTTGGATTTGCGGCTTCGGCCGGCAGAGGGCTCCGATTGCATCACTTCGAAGCCCACCTAAGGGAAATTCCAATTGTACCCGGGTTGCGTCTGGGCGAGCCGTTTCAACGCCGCGGGTCGCAGCTGGCTCTCAAAGAAAACTTTAGTGGTGCGGCGAGTTCTCTCGTCGGACGGAAGGTTTCCCCGACGGCGAGCTGGGAGCGGCATGGCGGCCCCGAGCCCGATGAGATCGAATTCACCGGTGAGGGTGCCGGCCGTTGCAACCACGAAAACACGGGCCTTGTGACCTTTTTGCTGCCGTGGACCCACCCAGAGTTTGCGGACGTCTCCGTGGAAGTAACTCCGCCGGCGTCGCCTGCAGAAGGGCACGCGGGAGTCGCCCTATGGCAGGATGATCAAAACTTCCTCCTCGGTGGTTTCGACACTCCGACTAATCGATACGGGATTTGGTGTGTGCGCGACGGTCGCTGGACGCCGATTGATCTCATCGTGCCAACGATTCCGGTCGGAATCCCACAGCGCATCCGTATTTCCTGTAATGGCGACGATTTCGCGTTTTGGAAGAACAACCAGGCGCTCATGGTAGGGCGGATTCGGGACTATTTCCCCGGAGCGACGGCGTTGAATATCCGACGGGTCGGAATTGGCTTGGGCTGGCGTGAAAAAAAGGGTGACCAGGGAACGCTGTTTCGAAACTTCGAGAGCCGATCGTCGGCCGGGAATACGCCCGTGGGGCCTTTGTCGTCGGATTGGAGGCGGCCGGGAATTGAGCGGCGAAGCACGCCGTCAGCACCCACCCGTCCCGAGGTGTCCGCGAGCGGGGCAGGGGACTTTGGAGGCCCAATTTCCCTGGCGCCACCCGTGCAACAACCCAAGCGGGGCATCCCGGAAAAGCGCCCCGAAATGCGATCCCTCCATCCGAAGAAATTCTGAAACCCAATTCAAATCATGACACTCAAACCCCTTTCACTTTTGGCTGCTGCCGCCATTGGCGGCGTTTTCACCGAAGCCCAGGACCGTTCTCAAGCCCGTTCAATGACCGTTACACGGTACGGCATCGTCGCAACCGAACAACCCCTTGCGTCGCAAGCCGGTGCCCAAATCCTGGCGAACGGGGGAAACGCAGTCGATGCGGCGGTGGCCGCGAATGCCGTGCTCGGTCTCACGGCACCGATGATGTGCGGAATCGGCGGCGACCTTTTTGCAATGGTCTACGAAGCGAAAAGCAAAAAGCTTTACGGACTGAACGCCAGTGGCTGGTCGCCCGCCGGGCTCACGCCCGAGTTTCTCAACACGCACGGGTTCACCAACATGCCGCAGAAGGGGATTCATGCGGTGACCGTTTCGGGTTGTGTCGAGGGCTGGCAACGGCTGCTAGATCGCTTCGGACGAAAGAAATTCTCCGAAGTGCTCGCCCCGGCGATCCGGCTGGCGGATGAAGGCTTCCCGGTCACCGAGATGATCTCCGAGCACTGGGCGGGTGCGAAATCGACATTCCGAGAGGATCCCTCGGGACTCCGAACCTTTGCGCCGGCCGGGCACACTCCGAAGCTCGGGGAAATCTTCCGCAATCCCGATCTCGCAAGATCCTACCGTCAAATCGCGTTGCGCGGCCGAAAGGCCTTCTACGAGGGAGCTATCGCGAAGCGCATTCTGGGATGTTCGGCCCAACACGGCGGAACCCTCCAGCCCGACGACCTGCGCACCTTCTCCGCCGAATGGGTTACTCCCATCTCCACGACCTATCGTGGATGGACGGTCTACGAAATTCCTCCGAACGGTCAGGGCATCGCGGCGCTGGTGATGTTGAACATGATGGAGAACTTTCCCATTGGCGATTACGGCCCGGCGTCCCCCTCCGCTCTCCACGTCGAGATCGAAGCCAAGAAGCTCGCGTATGCCGACATGCTCCGTTACGTCGCCGATCCACGATTCGCGAAGACGCCGGTCGCAGGGATGTTGTCAAAAGGTTACGCTCGAGAACGGTCGACGTTGATTGATTCCGAGCGAGCCAATTGCCACGTCGAAGCCGGCAAGCCACTGGAGGCGGGAACCGACACAACGTATTTCTGCGCTGTCGATAAGGAGGGCAATATGATTTCGATCATTCAAAGCAACTACCACGGGTTCGGCGCCGGCCTTGTCGCCGAAGGCACTGGCTTTGCACTGCATAACCGTGGAGGCCTCTTCTCGCTGGATCCGTCGCACCCGAACATTCTCGCCGGACGCAAGCGCCCCTTGCATACGATCATTCCCGGGTTCATGAGCCAGGGCGATGTTAAGATTGCGTTCGGAATCATGGGCGGATTCAACCAGGCCCTCGCCCACGCCCAGTTTGCGTCGAACATCGCGGATCATCGGATGAACATTCAGGCAGCACTGGAAGCACCTCGTTTCACCAAGACCACTTTCAGCGGTTGTGACGTGATGATGGAGTCTCGTGTGTCGGAAGCGACGCGTGCCGTCCTCACAGCCAAGGGCCATGAGCTGAATGTCCGGGGACCGTTCTCACCGTCGATGGGAAGCGGGCAAGCGGTGCTGAGGAATTTTTCCACGGGAGTGAACTTCGGCGCAACCGATCCTCGGAACGATGGACTCGCCATTCCGGAACCGACGCGGGTCAAGTGAGACACTGGGTCTGCATAAGCCGTTTGCCGGGAATCCTCATTCCGCCAGCCAGGCCCACAAATCGGGCTTGGACTGGCGACCCTCTCCGGTTCGGTTGATCAGGAACTCCTCCTGCGCAGCGAGTATCTGGTGACGGAGAACCGGATTCGATCGGTAAAGACCGAGCTCCTGTCGAAAATAATGCTTTTCGGAGAAAGCTCTCTTCGCCACTGCCTTCAAAACTACGTGAATCATTTCCACGCGGAACGAAATCATCAAGGCAAGGGCAACGTGATCCTGTTTCGAGCGCCCGAGGATCGGATCGGTGAAAGGGCAGGGGACATCCCGACTCGCGAGCGCCTCGGCGGCCTCCTGAAATTCTATCACCGAGAGGCCGCATGAGTTTTTGACCATACGGGTTCATCGCAGGTGATAATGAGCACCGGGCGCATCGGTAATCAGGGCGCCTTCAGTCCGGCCGCTTGGCGCAGCACGCCGGCAAACTGCCGCGCGCTGGTAGTGTCGAGGTGGAGGCCATCCGTCGTCATGTAGGTAAAGCCGGCGGTGGGCCGCAGCCAGGTGCACTCCCCTTCGGGCAGCGCGCGGCGCAGTTCGGCCCTCAGCGCGGTCTCATACGGGGTGGCGGCGAGTTCTGGATGAAGTGGAAACTCCACCAACCGAACTGCCACTCCGTCGGCCAACAAACCGCGCAAGGTCTGAGCAACCGCCGCTAGCCGCAGGCGCAACCGCGCGGGATCGGGAGCGGTCTGCTTGGCAGCCCGGTGGTATTCCAAGGCGGCGCGCAAGGTGACGGGATCGCCGTTGATCGCAGCGCGCTGGCGGCGGCTTTAGCCCCAAGCCGAGAGACCGATTCCGGCACGCAATGGATCGCCGCCGCATACGCGACGACGACGGACACGGCCACGAGGAAAGATTGGACGATGAGCCGCACGGTCAGAACTGAAAATAGAGGAACGCGCCGGGCAGTCCCGATGACAACGCGATGGCCGCGAGCAGGCCGCCACAGGCCAGCCCCTCATGCCGACGCAGCCATGAACCCAGCGGCATCCAGGCCGCCGAGGCGTGGTAGGCCAGGACCGGCGCGGAAAACAGCGCCACATTCATCAACAGCGCTTTCTGGTTGCCCAAACCCAAGCGCCAGTTTCCCGCGAGGCAGCGGGTGAACTCGGCGACATGGCGGATGTCCGTCAGCTTGAAAAGCAGCCAGCCCAGCGTCACAAAACCAAACACCCCCAGCAGCCGCAAACCAGCGGACACCTCGCCGAGCCGTCCGGGAAAGCGGTCTTCAAACCAGCGTTCGACCGCGAGACCGCCGCCGTGAAACAGGCCCCACAGGGCGAAGCTCCAGGCCGCGCCGTGCCACAGGCCACCGAGCGCCATGACCATGAACAGGTTGAAGTAGGTCCGCATCCGGCCCCGCCGGTTGCCGCCCAGCGGATAGTAAAGATATTCGCGGAGCCAGGTGGACAGCGACATGTGCCAGCGCTGCCAGAATTCGCCGAGAGAACGGGCCAGGTAGGGGAAGTTGAAGTTGTCCGGGAGTTGGTAGCCAAACAGCAGCGCCACCCCGATGGCGATGAGCGAATAGCCGGCGAAGTCGGCGAAAATCTGCATGGAAAAACCGAACAGCAACGCCAGCAACGTGATGGGGGAAAACATCAGAAACTGCGGGTAGGCCAGGCTGGCGGTGGTGTCCTTAAGGTTGTCGCCACCACCATCTTCAGGAAAAAGCCGAGCACGCACAGCTTGAAGGCGCAGTTCCAGTGGATGTCCCGAAACCGCTTCGGCCCGATCTGCGGATAGAACCGATCCGCCTTCAGAATCGGCCCGCTGATCAGGTGCGGGAAGAAGGCCACGAACAGCGCCGTGTGCTCAAGGTGCCGCCAGCCGCCATCGGGAATGAACGACGGCTCGCCCCGCCGCCGATGACGGAAGAGATCCACCAGCAGGCTGATGCTCTCAAACGTGTAAAACGAGATGCCGATGGGCAGCGGCAGCGTGACCAGCGTGTGGCCGACGCCCCGATCCGACAGACCCAGCGAGGAAGCGGCCAGCGCGCCGTATTTGAAAAGCCCGATGAGGGACAGGTTGAACAGCAATCCCGCGACCATGACGCGCGCCAGCCGCGGAACCGGGCCGGAGGCCACCAGCCGGCTGATCAAGGTGTTCGTCAGGATTGATCCGATCAGCAGCAGCAGCAGCCACGGTGCTTCCCACGCGTAGAATACGAGGCTCGCCGCAATCAGCACGAGCGTCTGCCCGCGCCGCAGCGGCGGCAGGTGGAACAACGTGAACGTCGCCGCCAGCAGGACGAGAAACGGAAGACTGTTGAAAAGCATGACGGCAACTCAGTCCCGGCCATCGTCGGCAAAGCCGCTGAAGCGCAGCCACTCGCGATTAAGGAGATTTGGTTTATTGATTCGAGTGAATTTCGACCAAATTCCCCCCGTCAGCGGGCGGTAGCAAGTGAATTGAGTGGCTGGCGACCGACAAACGGTGGGCTGGAGAAGGGGTTGAGGCCGAGAGAGGGGAAAATGGAGGCTGATGGAGGTGTTTTTGGCAATATTGAGACGCGATGGTGAGTGCTGATCGTGTTCAAGATCAGTCGGTTATCACGTTCTTGTAGTCTGGCATCGGGTCGGAGTCGATCGGGAATTGAGGATCCGGCTCCGGGGGATCTGCAGATGGGGGCGGCCGAGCTGGGGCGAACTTCGCAGGCCCGCACCAGAGGTTGAGATGGCGCAGGACCCGCGCGACCGTATGAGTGGACAGCAGAGCAAGGAACGATGGGACGCCGAGCAGGCTCAATCGTTACTGATGAAGCGATGCGTTTGCTGCGGTGCCGATTCGCTCGAAGACGGGGGAACCGTTGCCATGGCTTCTCTTCATTGCTTGAATATCAAAATCGCGAACGCGGTCGGCATCGTTGGTGAACACCCCTTGCGTGCAGAGCCGGAAGGCTGATCTGGCACAAACATTAGTATATTCTAACTCTACGATAAAGTGACGATTGTTCCGTTGATTGTTTGGTTTTGTTAAAGTGCATCGGACCTTGGAGTGCTGTCAATCGGCGATTTCGTCGGACTTGCTTTCGGTTACAAACGGTTGAGCGCGCTGAAGACAGCTTTGATCGAAGCCAACTCGATGTTGGTGTCCACTCCGGCACCCCAGCGAACTTTGCCGTCGGTGCGTTTGATCTGGATGTAGGCAATGGCACTGGCCTCTTCACCCGATGATAACGCGTGCTGCTTGAAGTTGATCACTTCAAACTTTGCCGGGCCCATGTTGGTTAAGGCATGGACGATGGCGGCGATGGGGCCATTGCCCTCGCCGGTCAACGCAACTTCTTTTTGGTTGCATCGGGCACTGGCGTGGCAACGGAATTTTCCATCCACACCGTCGGCGTGGAAATGGATCAGTTCCCAAGGTGCCGTGCGCTCGACGTATTCCTTCCAGAACATCGCTTTGAGTTCTTCGCCCTTCACTTCACGGCCAAGCGCGTCCACGAGATCGTTGGCGATCGGACCGAACTCGCGCTGCATATCTTTGGGCAGCTCAACGCCGAACTCGCTTTCGAGTAGATAGGCGACGCCCCCTTTCCCGGACTGACTATTCACGCGGATGACCTCGCGGTATTCGCGGCCGATATCGGCGGGATCAATGGCGAGATAGGGCACGTCCCAATTCGAACGTCCACCGCTCTCCCATTCCGCCAGTCCCTTCTTAATTGCGTCCTGATGCGAACCGCTGAAGGCGGTGAAGACAAGTTCGCCTGCGTAGGGGTGGCGTGGGGGTACGGTCAGTCCTGTGCAACGTTCATAAACTTCGCGAATGGCGCTGAGATTGGAAAAATCGAGTTGTGGATCGATGCCGTGCATGTAGAGATTTAGCGCGACGGTGATGACATCGAGGTTGCCGGTTCGTTCGCCATTACCGAAAAGCGTGCCCTCGACCCGGTCGGCTCCAGCCAATAATCCCATTTCGGTTGCGGCAACGCCCGTCCCGCGATCGTTATGGGTGTGGAGGCTAATTGTGAGCGACTCACGATTCCGGATGTTTGTGCACATCCATTCGATCTGGTCAGCGTGAATGTTGGGCATGGCCACTTCGACGGTGTCGGGAAGATTGAGGATCATCTTCCACTCTGGCGTCGGTTGCCAGACATCCATCACGGCCTCGGAAATCTCTTTCGCAAACTCCAATTCCGTGGCGCTGAAACTCTCCGGCGAATATTGCAGGCGGACGTGGGTGCCGACGAGACGGGGGAGCCGTTCGTGAATCCACTTTGCTCCCTGCACTGCAATGGCCTTGATCTCGGCCTGGGTTTTTCCGAAGACGACGCGGCGTTGGGCGGGGGAGGTGGAGTTGTAGAGATGGATGATAACGCTTTTTGCACCGATCAGGGATTGGACGGTCTTCTCGATCAGATCCTCGCGGGCCTGTACGAGGCATTGGATCGTAACGTCGTCAGGGATGTGGCCCTTCTCGATGAGCAATCGGTTGAAGGCGAACTCGGTGTTTGAGGCGGAAGGAAAGCCCACCTCGATTTCCTTGAAACCGCATTGCACAAGCGTCTGAAACAGCTCCAGCTTCTGAGCGATGTTCATGGGTACGGCCAGCGCCTGGTTACCGTCGCGAAGATCCACGCTGCACCAGATGGGTGGGGCGGCGAGCACGCGGTTCGGCCATTGGCGAGCGGGCAGCTGGACCGGCGGGAACGGGCGGTATTTTGTAACTGGATTCTTTAACATGGCATGTGGGTCTTTGCTGGCTGCCGTTCCGCCCGACGGGGTCTGTCTCAAAAAGAAAAACCCCACCGCCGGAGCCGGCAGTGGGGTTGAAAACGTCTGAATCCCGTCAAACCCCGACTGCGCCGCGGCAAAGTAGCAGCGTGATCAGCGGCAGTCGAAGGTTGGCGGACAAATTCATTGCGGATGGAACAAACCACAACGTTTCCGAGGTGGTCAATGGTTTTTTCGTGATCGCAGACCTTCACCACGATCCCGCACGCTCTAAGCCGATACCAGTCTTTGGAGCATCACCGATTGTCCCATGACCGACAGGAGTTCCGAGCTCACGAGTGTCACGCGGTCGCTTAACCCGAGGACGTTTGCCGCGGTTTGGTAAGAAAGGCGAAGGTGTTTCCCGACCGCAATCACGATCGGCTGGCGTTGAGCGGTTAGCGCATTCAATTCGGTGCCGACCAGAACTCCGCTCAGAAATGACGTGTTGGACGCTGTGGTCTTCCGATCGAGGACCTGTCGAGTTCGAACCCGAAAGAGGCTGGATAACAAGGGCCGCAATGACTCACGAACTCCGTCCGCAAAGGCGCCCGGTTCGAACTCGAAATCCGGATTGACCGAATGGCGCAATACACTCTGACGCGCGAGGAGATCGAATAACTCGCCCGTCATATAAGTTTTAAAGTCGACGATAACACCATCGCGAATGTCCAGGTGCTTGGAGTGTGTCCCGGGCAACACAAAAACCGCCGCACTCGGAAGTCTCGGCCCAAGCCAGGCGGCGAGTCCGATGGCTTCGGTCTCCTCTCCGCGCAAGATGTCCACCGCGGTGCATAGGCCGGAGATCAGGCAAAAGCGATCCTCAATCTTGCAGTGGACGGCATCGGATCCGTCGAGCGCGAAGGGAACTCGAGCGTACGGGAGCTCGTGCCAGCCGATCGTTGAACTGGCCATGCCGGATAGGATAACGGGAAGAGCGGCCGGCGCGGACAGTTCCGCGAGATGGCGGAGCAGTGTGTTACGAAAAACGCCCGCACGATTCCCTTCGAGCGTCGCCAGCTTTGCCGTGCCGTCTCCGGAAAGGATTTCACGTTCCACGTCTCCAGCGGCGCTCACCAACCGGAGACGGAGGTTTGAAGTACCCCAATCGCAACTTACGAATCGAGAGCGAGGGGATGCGACGCTTGCCGCCGGGCCGTGGGTATCCATAGTTTGTCAAAAAGAGAGATCTCACCGTCCACCCAACCGTAGACTCAACGCTCGAATGGGTTGCAGTTGAGACCCTGAAGCGGAAAGAATCCGTTTGCAAACTCGACAATCTTTATCAATGCAAAGTTTTTCGTTATGGCCTCATTCTCAATGTGAGTGGCTCCTCGGACTTATGATCTTGATTCCTATTAGTCGGCGTAGCTCATGGAAGCTCGTTCGCAGCCTTGCTTGCGTGGCGGCTGGCGGTTCGCTCGGGTGGACCCTCGTTGTCCACTCTGCCCTCGCAATCCAAGCGAATGATTTGAGCGATGGTTTGCCGGTTGGATTGACCAATACCAAGACACACAATGAGAAGCCCCGCCCGCCGGCCGAATCCGCCCGGAGAATGCGTGTGCCGGACGGGTTCAACGTATCGCTTTTCGCAGGCGAGCCGGATTTACACCAACCGGTTGATTTTGACTTGGATGACCGCGGAAGACTTTGGGCGGTTGAGTGCTTTTCTTATCCGGACTTCAAGCATTCGGAGCAGGACCGGGTTGTGATGTTCACCGATCAGGATGGCGATGGACGCTCGGATCAAAGCCAGGTGTTCCTATCGAACGGACGGCGTTTGACCAGTATCGCGCTC
>CAMDJH010000106.1 GCA_945900455.1 Akkermansia muciniphila | reverse complement strand
AACCGATGCGCCCAAGCACCAAGCTCACCCAGGAACTCATAGCCGCAGGGCGTGCTCCCTCTCCTCCCGCAGCGGGAGGAGAGGGCCGGGGAGAGGAGGGCGGTTCGGTCGTTGGAGCGGCCCCTCTCCCCAACCCTCTCCCCGCTCGTTCCTCGCGGGGCGAGGGAGAAGACCCGCGCCGACTCCACCAACTGAAGCATCTCATCCCGCTCATCAAAGGCGACCTGGACTGGATCGTGATGAAGTGCCTGGAGAAGGACCGAACACGCCGTTACGAGACCGCCAATGGGCTGGCAGCCGATCTGTACCGACATCTGACCAACGAGCCAGTTTTGGCCCGCCGCCCCACGACAGCCTATCAGTTGCAAAAGGCTTTTCGGAGGCACCGCCTTGCGTTCACCGCGACCGCTACTGTCGCCGCCGCCCTCTTGATTGGGAGCGTCGTGAGTACCTGGCAGGCGGTCCGGGCAACGAGGGCGGAACGCGATCAGGTGAAGCTGCGCGAGGCCGCCGTGACCGCCACAACGCTTGCCCAACAGGAAGCCAAACGGGCCGACGCGCAGGCAGAGGGGAACCGATTGAACCTTTACGCGGCCGATATGGCGGCCACCCAGATTGCTCTCAAAAGCTTGAATTACGGCAGGGCCCGCCAGTTGCTCGAGCGGCATCAACCGCGGGATGGCGAAAAAGATCTGCGTGGCTTTGAATGGAGGTTGCTGTGGCAGCAGAGCCGGGGTGACCAACTGGAGATCCTCAGAAGCCACTCGAACACGGTGGTGTCCGTTGTCTTCTCTCCGGATGGCAAATACCTCCTCTCCGGCAGCGCTGACCAGACGGTTGTTGTGTGGGACGCCGGCAATGGCCGGAAGGTAAATTCATGGAAAGCTCATAATTCTTCGGTCAATAACATCAGTTTCTCACCCGATGGGAAGATCGTGGCCACCGGGGGCGGGGATGGCGTCATCAAGTTATGGCAATGGCCCGGCGCAGGATTGATGGAGACCCTCACGAACTCGGGCGGATACGCGGAGTTTCATCCATCAGAAATGCTCTTGTTCACGGCTTCCGGTCCAAGCGACAAAAACGAGTGGAACAGCGCCGCCGGGGCATTGTTCAAATTCGGAGCTCTTAACCGGACGGAACGTGAAACAGAGTTTAGAACTCCACCGACATCATTATTTCCATTTCCACCGGCATCATTTTCAGTTCCAGCGCGGGTGAATGAACTCGTGGCGGTTGGGGGCGGGGGCCATCCAGTAATGCTGATGGATCACCACGGAGCCTTGATTCGGACCCTCAACGATTCGCGGAGCGCTAATTCTCTGGCGTTTTCCCCCAAAGCTGATCTCCTCGCAGTTACCTCTGGCTACAATGGAGATCGGCCGGAAAGTGAGATCCGGATTCACGATCCGGCAACCGGCAAACTTCTGGTTACCCTGACGAACCACACCGGGAGGGTTCCGAGTGTCAAATTCTCTCCGGACGGTAAATGGCTGGCCTCGGCAAGTGCCGACCAAACGATTCGGCTCTGGGACACGACCACCTGGCAGCAGGCGAATGTATTGCAAGGGCATGGAAGCGAAGTGTGGGCGGTTGCATTTTCCCCCGACGGAAAGCACCTGGCCAGCGCCAGCATGGATGAAACGGTCTGCATTTGGAATGTTGAGCCGGAACATCGGGTACACGGGATCAAAGGGGCGAACGTCAACTACGGAAGCGGCAACCTGGCCGAGTTCATGGGAGCCGGAGAATTGTTCGCGGCACGATCGGGAGACCACATCACTGTCTGGAATGTCACTACCGGCCGCCGGGAACACGAGTTCGCGCCGCTGACGACGTTCCTGGGCGAGGACAGTTCTGGAGAAAGCATCCTCACTCTGATCCCTCGGGCTGGAATTGCGGTCCTCCAGTTCTGGGATCGGCACGACTTTCGGCTTAAGAAGGAGCTTCGAGTTCAGGCGGATGTTGCCGACCTGGGAGGCGTTATGTGGAGAGACGTTTCGTTCAATCTCAGTCGCCAATCTCTCCTCTTGAGCCTACCCGGGGAGGTGGTCCAGGTTGATTGCGCGAATGGCAGCATTCTGAGACACATAGTACTGCCCGGGATGACGGGCTTCACGTTCAGACTTTCCAGCGACGAAACGACATGGGCCGCCTTTGTTCCGAGATCGGATTTGGCCGGAGTTGGACCCACGGGACGATCCCACGAAGCAACCGGATTAGAAGGCCATCGTGCCGGCATTCGCAGCCTTGCTTTTTCGCCCACTCAAGGTCTGCTGGCTACCGCAAGCTTTGACAACACCGCGCGGCTATGGGATGCATCCAGCGGACGGCAGGTTGCGGTCCTTAACGGGCACAAAGAGGGAGTAATTGACTGCGCGTTCTCCGCGGACGGCAGGACGCTGGCCACGGCGAGTGGAGATCGCACGGTGAAACTGTGGCACGTCCCCACCCAACGCGACATGTTGACCTTGACTCACGACTTTCCCGTCGGCTCGGTTGCTTTCTCCCGCGAAGGCAATTATCTAGCCACCGAAACAGTGGATGGAACTTGCCACTTTTGGCGTGCGGCGAGTTGGGAGGAGATTAAGACAGCCGGAGCACCTGTGCGCTCAGACTACGAGAGAGCAACCCTCCGCGAGGGCAAGATTTCAACGGTCTCCGACACCAACGACGACGCGACTCAAGCCACCAACTGGCAGCGGAGACTGGATGACTATGACCTCCAGAAAACGCAAGCTGTCCCCACATGGCGAAAAGATCACGCTGCCAGAATTTTGTCAGCTCATCCGCTGCCTCTTAAAGACTGGGGCCGAACCGAGAGCCGACCGAATGATTACACGATCGGTTTAGACGATTCGACTAACCTTGACGGCCAGACCGTCGTTTCCATCAAATCCAAAGAGTCGCGAATTGACATATTTGGGACTTACGAGCAGGCGTTCCAGTCGAAAGATTTCTTGGGAAAGGGAATTCGGTTGTCAGCGAGGATCAAGGCCGAAAGCATTGAGCGTTGGGCTATTTTATGGATGCGAGTGGACGGTCCCAACGGCGAAATATTCGCAATCGACAGCAGGGAAAGCCGACAAATCAAAGGAACTAGAGATTGGGCGCAGTACGAGATCGTACTGTATGTGTCCAACCAAGCCAAAGCGGTTTCCGCTGGGCTATCCGTCATTGGGACGGGTCAGGCTTGGATTTCCGATGTGAAATTCACCGTCGTTCCGGAGGCACAACTTTACACCGAGCTATTGAAAGAGCCGGGCGCTCCACCCTTCTGAAGGCCTGCGGCGAATATGTCGCCGGACCTCGAAAATGGACTCGGACAGCCTGGCAATAACTGTATAGTTTGTGGCGGGCTTATCCGAAGCAACACTTGAACATAAGGCAAGCATTGTTCCGCAAACGCCGATTAAGCTTCTCCAAATGCAATGGTTGACAGGACGCGTTCGGGATCGCTCCGATTCGGCCTGATGTCGGAAGGCGAGTGCCCAGTAGCTGGCGTTGATTAGGGTCATGGGTCGGGACATGATTGGGGAATCGTTTGGAAATGGGGTGATTGGACGAGAAGCCACTCAGGGTTCAAACAGAAATGCGTGAGTGCTAAAGACTGTGACATCTGCGGCGGATCCAACGATCTTGCCGGAGCTATTGATCCCACTCGCTTCGACAAGTATAAATGTTGAAGAGAAGGCGAGTGCGTTGAGATCCTGCATCTGATTTGCAGTGTTGATTGGATCGGGGTAAACGAAGGCACGGCTATACGTTCCATAGGTGTATGCTCCTGCCGATGTTCCGACGACGTCACGGGAGGAATTGATTGCTGCAGCGGAGCTCCGAGAATCGCCCGAAAGCACCCCGAGATTGTCCCCTCCTGTCGTAGCGGATGCTGGGTTGAGCAGCGACGCAACGCCGATGAATTTGTGAATGAACGCGCTCCCATCCGAGTCGCCAACGACGTAGGGCATTGGGTTGAATGTATCGATGTTATTGATGGCGGAGGCGCGACTGCTGCCGCCAATTGCAAATGTTCCCAAATCATGACCGAATGGAATGGTCGAGCCGGGGCTGCAGACGACGGCGTGCGGTCTGCTAAATGATGAGCTGGACGAATCAGACCGGCCGACGATATAGGCTGTTGAATTGATGCCGAGTGCCTCGCTAAAGGTGCCGTTCGGAAGCGTGAGTAAATCTTTAATCGCGGCATTGCCGTGCTTGCTGAGCGCGTGGGTCCCGAATGCAGCCGTTTGTCCCCAGCCAGCGACTTTACCTGAATTATTGATGGCAGACGCCGTACTCGAGTAGTTCACAGAGGGATTCTGTATTGTTCCTAAATCCTTGATCTTCCAGATTGAGCTATTGTTTTGTTGCCATCGAACCGCATGAACAATCACCAGAGCATTGGTCGGCCCATTCGCAGGGGGAGGCAATTCTGCGTAGCCTACCACTTGGCTTTGATCGTTTAAGGCAAGTGCCCCGGACCGCCCACCGACAAAGAGCGAGGGGAGAGCTTTCATTCCGTTGTTCGCGTCCCACACGAAGGCCTGATTGTCCGAGACCCCGACGACAACGTCAGAATTGTTGATGGCCGTCGCCTGACTGTACCCACCATACAACGTTCCGAGATCCGTAACGATGGGGTTGGCTTGGCTGGTGTGGGAAACGAGAGAGACGGCCGCGACCGCCATGAGCCCAACCCGCAGGGTTTGGCTAAATGGGAGAGGATTGTGAGGGTACGGAGAGGTGTGGAATGGGTCAACGGCGGCTGCCAGTACGTTGCATTTCATAATGTTTTGGTCGTTTGTAATGTGCGTTCACTCGCCAACGGATTCTGATTGATAAACATTTGTTTATCGCTCCGCGGCTAATTTGTTTCGGATCACTTCTCGGACGTTGTGCGCCAGTTGAAATGTCCCGTTGCTGATACATGCGTCGTCCGCCGGGAGAAACGATCAGCCCAAACGCATTTATTTTTAAATAAAGGGACAGGACGTTGGGTAAATCCTGGAACCCCTCTCCAGCCCACCGTTTGTCGGTCGCCGGCCACTAAATTCACTTGCTACCGCCCACAGACGGGGGAAAGTGATCGAAATTCGCCAGATTCAATAAACCAAATCTCCCTAATCGCGGAGCGTCAAAAAGCGAATGCTTATCATTTCCGGTTCTCCGTCGCCAGATACTCGTTGCGCAGGAGGAGTTCCTGATCAACCGAACCGGAGATGTACGCCAGCATTCGTTTCCAATTCATCGACGAGACTTAACCGAGCCAACGGCCTGCGAGCAATCTTCTGATCGCCCTGCAAATCGTTGAATATCGGTAGGTTTGAGTTTTTGACCCTACGGGGTACTCCCGTTCACGGTCCCAATTCGTGTCCTCTTTCCTGGAAAACTTTCCCACCCAGTACACCCGCAGTTCCCGATTGCGCCGCCACACATTCGGCCTACGCTCCAGGTGTGAATTCCCAACCGCAGCTCCTCGCGATCCTGCTGGTGCTTCTTAGCTCTGGCATGGTCTCCGCCAATGAGACCACGATGATTTTCTTTTCCCTTTCGGTCCGGCTTGTGCCGGCTACCGTGAGACAGGCCGGCTTCGACTACCGCCTGTCCGTAAGCACTACGGATGATGATCTGGTCAACGATGAGTTGCATGTCAGCCCGGACGATTCCCCGCGCACCTATATCAGCAATGTGCTGCTGGAACTGCCGCCGGATCCGCTCTTCCCTAATAAGACGAACATCTTCCGGGCGCTGCTTGACCTGGATGTCCCCGATCCTGGTGACGCCAATCACAACGGCATCGCCGACCTCTTTGAGGTGTCCCGGGCGGTCGCTCCAATCACAACTGAAGGCGAAATCACTCACGACGACGGCCAGAAAGTCATCTCCGGCACCGTCTCGACCACGTGGAGCAAGGTGGCGAACTCGACGACCGGCTTGTGCGTCTTGCAGTTGAAGATTGCCGACCTCGCTCTCGACCTCACGTTCAACCACACCTTTGAGATCTTCGACTACCGAGGAGCGCTCACCTATAAGAATATCGGCACCAACGTCGATGCCACGGTCAGCCTCCAACGGCAAGGGGCGGCGGGGTCCTTCAGCGGCCCGCTCCGGCTCAGTATCGTCGACCGCGACGAACTCACCTATCAGAGCGATCCGTGGACCGGACCCGGCGGTTTGACCTACAGCGTGCTGGGCACCGCAGATTCCGGTGCGGATTTCACCGTGCTCCGCGGCGGGCTGAACACCAATTATTTCGCTCTCCTCTACTTCGCCGACGGCAATCCTGCAACCCCCTTCGCGGATGAATACGATCTTTGGCAATTCGATATCCGGGACGGCAACGACGGCGACAGCGACGGCTTTGCCGACTTCAGCGATCCGCCTATCTCCGTCCCGCCGGCGGCGCCCATCGCATCGCTCCGAATCGATGGCGGCGTCCTCAAAATGACCATCACCGCCAAAGCCGGGCAAAAAGTGCTTGTGGAGCAGAAACTGAGCCTGGAAGCACCCGGCTGGGAATCGATCTTTACCCGGACCTTGTTCACGGATTCGGAGGACGTGGACTTGCCGAAATCAGCCGAGCCGTTCCGTTTCTACCACGTCCGCGCTCCTTGACGAGAGCCATCCCTGACGCCCTTCATGCACAAGCCCAAACGCCCCCCCCGCGGTGCAGCCCTGCGGTGGACCGGACCTTGCCAAAATCAACGCCGTCGGCCTAGGCTCAGCCCATGTTCAAACGCAGCCTCCTCTTTTTCGCCCTCGCGTGGTTTTCCGTCGCCGTTCGCAGCGCTGATTTGCCGGTGCCCGCGGATGTCGTCTTCGAGAAGAACGTCGAGTACACAAATCCCGACGACCAGCATCTGCAGATGAACATCGCGCGGCCCAAGAATGGCCGTGGGCCGTTTCCGGCGGTGCTGTGCATTCACGGCGGCGGATTTCGCGCCGGGAGCCGCGAGGGCTACAACGCGCTTTGCCTGACGTTGGCACAGCAGGGATTCGTCGCCGCCACGGCAAGTTACCGGCTGGCCCCGAAGTATCAATTCCCCGCCGCAGTCCATGATGTGAAAGCGGCCGTGCGGTGGCTCCGCGCCAATGCGAAGGCTTACAACATTGATCCGAACCGCATTGGCGTGACCGGCGGCTCAGCGGGTGGGCATCTGGTGCAGTTCCTCGGCGTTACGGCAGGAGTGCCTGAGTTCGAAGGCAACGGAGGCAACCCGGAACAATCCAGTGCCGTCACGTGCGTGGTCAATCTGTACGGGCCGAGTGATTTCACCAAGTCGTACGGCAAAAGCGTGGATGCACACGAGGTCTTGCCACTATGGTTTGGCGGCAACCTCGAACAGGAACGCCGTAAGCACATCATCGGCAGCCCGCTTCCGTGGGTGACGCCGCACGCCGCGCCCACGCTGCTCATCCATGGTACAGAAGACAAATACGTGGCCTACGAACAGGCGCTGTGGATGCGTGATCGACTCCAGATCTGTGGGGTGGAAGTGGAGTTGCTGACGCTGGAAGGCGCGGGCCACGGTTTCAAGGGTGCGGACGCAGAGAAATCGAACAAAGCGTTGTTGGCGTATTTTGAGAAACGGCTGCATCCGAAGAAAGACTGAATCTCGTTCACCCGTCTCCGCGCTTACACTCGTGACGGTTCATGACCGGAATGCGGGCAATGAATCCGTCCCCCGATCCCGTCGCTGAAACGCCGGTGCCCACGGTCATGGATACCGGCGGTCTCGGCGATCACCCCCGTGGCCTCACGACCCTGTTCTTCACCGAGATGTGGGAACGGTTTTCGTACTACGGCATGCGGGCCTTGCTGATTCTCTTCATGGTGAAGACCGCCGCAGACGGCGGCCTGGGCTACACCACCAAACAAGCGGCGGCGATTTACGGCACCTACACGATGAGCGTGTATCTGCTCTCGATCTTGGGCGGGTTTATCGCCGACAACTTCATCGGCGCCCGCCGCGCCGTGCTCTGCGGTGGCATTGTCATCGCGTGCGGCCACTTTTCCATGGCCTTCAATTCGCAGACCCTGTTTTTCGCGGGCCTCGTGCTCATTGCGCTCGGGACCGGTCTGCTGAAGCCCAATATTTCCACCATGGTCGGCAGTCTCTATAGCCCGACCGACGAACGACGCGACGCTGGTTTTTCCATCTTCTATATGGGAATCAATCTGGGTGCCTTCCTCGCCCCGCTCGTGACGGGCTACCTGGCGCAAAGTTCAAGTTGGAAAGCGCAACTGGCAACCTGGGGTTTTGATCCCAGGCACAGTTGGCATTGGGGCTTTGCTGCGGCCGGCGTGGGCATGACCGTAGGACTTGTCCTGTACGTGATGCAACGCGAACGATTGGCCCATGTCGGCCACGCGCCAGCACTCGAGAAGGACGGCTCGCGCCCCTGGGGCAAACTGGCCCTGGTCGCCCTCGGCTCACTCCTCCTGATCGCCGCCTTGAAAGCGAGCGATCAATATCCCCTGCTCGTCTATGTTCTCTTTGCCCTGCAAATCGCAGGGATCCTCTTCTTTGCTTTCAAGCCGGATCCCGAGAGCAAGCGCATCGCAGCCATTTTGGTGCTTTTCTTTGCGGCGGAAATCTTCTGGGCAATTTTTGAGCAAACCGGCTCAACCATCTCCCTTTTCGCGGACAAGCTGACCCGAAACGAAATATTGGGTGCGGCATTTCCGTCTTCCTGGTGGCAGTCGGTCAATTCCATCTGGGTTATTTTGCTGGCACCCTTATTTGCATTCCTCTGGATCAAGCTGGGCTCCAGGCAGCCTTCCAGCCCGATGAAATTCGTACTGGGCCTGGGGTTCGTTGCTCTTTCGTTTGTCCTGATGGTCCCGGCGGCAAAACTCACGGCCGCAAGCAAGATCGCTCCATTCTGGCTGGTAGGGCTTTTCTTTTTGCAGACCATGGGCGAAATGTTACTCAGTCCGGTCGGCCTCTCCACCATGACCAAGCTCGCACCACAGCGGTTGACGGGCATGGTCATGGGCATCTGGTTTCTTGCCGCCGCGCTGGGCAACAAACTCGCGGGCGTACTGGCCGGCGAGTTTAAGAGTGACAATGCGGATCAACTCGCGGGCTTCTTCCGGAACCAAGCCCTCGGGGTTGGGGCCTGCGCCCTCGTGTTGTTCGCCCTGGTGCCGTGGGTCAAAAAGCTCATGGGCGGCGTGCGCTAACGCCATAGGCTCAGGACTCCTGATATCGCACCGAGACGTCGGCTGACTTCGAAAAGGCGTGACACCGGTAGGACCCAACAGCGCAACCAATCACTGTGAGGGGCATGGGGCCTGAGTCTCATCTCATGACAGCAAACCAGTACGGCAGCCGCTAGGCATGGGATTCTTGACGGGCCTGTGTCCATGCTTTAGATGGATCCATGCAAAAGATTCAAATCTTCTTTCCCAGTCCCCAACTGCGGATTCTTCGCCAGTTGGCGGCGGCGGAAGACCGGCCCGTCAGCGAAATCGTTCGACGCGCCGTCGATCGCCATATTTCTCAACTATCGGTTTCGGCATTCGATGGAGATTCGAAAAATCCCCGTTTTCCAGCATTTGACGGCGGAAGGATTCGTGTTGGTGCAGAAGATCTGAAGGCGGTTATTTACGAGGACGACGAACGATGAAAAGCCTCGACACGAATATACTCCTCTACGCTGCAAATCTTAAGGCCCCCGAGCATCTCAAGGCGAAGGGCATTGTGGATGCGATGCTCGAAGCCCCACTCGAATGGATTCTTTCCGATCAGACACTTCTTGAATTTTACAAGGCATTGCGAAATCCGAAGATCTTCGAGAAACCACGCGGAGCGAAGGAGGCGGCAGGGATGGTTTCTTTTCTGCGTCGCGATGCCCGCATTCCACACTGTGCGTATGAGTCAGGTTCATTTGACCGGTTATTCCAACATCTTGCGGCAAAGGACTTCCCGTATCAGCGCACCCACGATGCCGTACTTGCAATCACGCTCCGACACGAGGGAGTGGAGGAATTCTATACGCGAAACACCAAAGATTTCATCCAATTTGGGTTCAAACGCCTCATCAATCCCATCGATTGAAACCGAGAGTGATCCATTCCCCGTCCCTTAAACTTAGAACGTGATCACATCAGCCCTTTGATCGGATCGGCATCGTATAGAAAGTGCGGGCGCCCGGTGGTGTCGTTCCATGTGATCGAACGCGGCAACCCCAGCGCCTCGTAGATTGTTGCCGCAAGATTCTCCGGCTTCTGCGGATCGCTGTTAGGATAGGCGCCGATGCTGTCACTCGATCCGATTACCGTTCCGCCACGAACACCGCCTCCAGCCAGAAAAACGGTCTGACAGGCACCCCAGTGGTCCCGTCCGGGCAGTTTCGACCCTGGCAGTGTGGAAATCTTCGGCGTTCGCCCAAACTCGCTGCCCATGACGATGAGCGTTTCGCCGAGTTGCCCGCTGGCATCCAAATCGTCGAGCAACGCGCTCACGGCCCGATCCAGGGGCGGGAGAAGGTAATTCTTAAGGTTTGGAAAAGCCCCTTCATGGGTATCCCACGTCTCGTCATTGCCCAGATTGACCTGGACCAAGCTGACGCCCACTTCTACCAACTGCCGCGCCATTAACAACGACCAACCGAAGCTATTGCGCCCGTAACGATCCAGCGCTTTAGGATCGGCCCCTTCGAGATTGAATGCGTCGTGGACTTTACTATTGGAGAGTAATGAAACCGCGGTCTCGCGATATTTATCGAACGATTCGTCACCCGTGACGTCCGTCAACGCGCGCGATTGCCGCTCGATCTCTTTCCGCAGCGCAACTCGATCCAGCACCCGCTGGAGAGTCAACCCCTGCGGCAGAGACAATTCCGGCGCGTGAAACTGGAGAGCGTCATCCGTCAGGCGGCCTTTCGCGTGATGGAACAAAAACTCGGGAAATGCACCATAATGCTGCGGATGGTAAGGCGACATTTCGAGAAACCACGGATCGCGTTGTCGTCCCAATAGTCCTCCGAACTGCCCCGGCAATACTCGTCCGGAATTATGAACAATTTTGTCCGGCAGCACGATGGCCGGAGGAAGATTGTTCCGCGGCGGGACCAACGCGCTCGCCAGCGAGGCAATGCTGGGCCAGTCCGATGGCTTGGGCTTGGTTGCATCAAACCCGACCGGCAACTCGGTGCGGCCGGTAAGCATAATGTGATGACCCGCGGAATGGTCATTGGACGGATGCGTGAGCGAACGTACCAAGGCCCATTTGGGCGAGCGCCGGGCCAGCTCCGGCAGATGCTCGCAAACCTCGATGCCGGCGGTGCGGGTCGAGATCGGTCTGAATTCGCCGCGAATTTCCTCCCGCGCGCCCGGCTTCAAATCGAAGCTCTCGTGCTGAGCCAACCCGCCGGAAAGGAAGATGTAGATGACGGATTTCGCCCGGGCCGTTGGCGGATTCGACGCCGGGCCCGCCATCGCCTTCAAGGCGGCGAGATGGTTGGAACCCAGACCGAGCAGGCCTACGGCACCCGCCTGAATCGCGCAACGGCGCGATACTCGGTAGCCGGGGTGGGCATGGCCACTGCACGGGATGTTCGGCCCCTGGTTCATTGATTAGGCTTTGCTGAATCGAGGTGATTCGCGGCGTTAAACCCGCCACCCTTTTCGATATTCGGTTTTCACGAACCGGTTTGCATCCTTCGCGTTGGTCACCATCAATCGTTTGGCGTCCCATTCCAGTGGTTTTCCGGCACGCAACGCCACTTGTCCCAGCAGTACCACTTCACTCACTGGACCGGCTACATCGAAATTCGAATACGCCTTCGGCCCCCCCTTGCACGCCGCGATCCACTCCTCGTAATGACAGCGATCCCAGTTGTGGCCCTTCGGCAGCGTCTCCGGCACCGAGTTCCTGAAATCAACTTGCTTCGCGCCGCTCTTGAATACGCCGGATCCTATGTACCCGGGTGAAGAATAGAGCGTGTCCTTCGATCCAACGGTGAGGACACCGTTGTCACTATAGCTCTGCCCGCGGAACAAGTCCGACGGCGGCAGCCGGCCGCCGTCATACCAATGCAATTTGAAGGCGGGCTTCTTGCCGCGCGCGGGAAACGTCCACGTAATCTCAGACCAACGCGGACCCGTTTGGTCCGTTTGTCCCTCGCTTCGCGTCTCGATCCGCACCGGGTCGCGCAAGTCCATCGAAAGCGCGGCCAAGTTCAACAAATGACACCCCATGTCGCCGATCGCTCCCGTGCCGAAATCCCACCAACCGCGCCACATGAAATGCGAGTAGTCCGGGTGATACGGCCGCGCCGGAGCCCCACCGAGCCACAGATCCCAATTCAAAGTTGTGGGCACCGGAGGGAACGCGGTCGGCATTGCGACGCCCTGCTTCCACCACTTCCCCGGCCGGTCGGTCCAGCAATGCATTTCCAGAATATCGCCAAGGACTCCCGCCTTTAGCAGTTCCGCATCGCGCCGCAGTTCCGGATGTGACATGCCCTGGTTGCCCATCTGGGTCGCAACCTGCGCCTTCCGCGCCGCGGCAGCCAACGTGCGCGCTTCCCACACCGTGTGCGTGAGAGGCTTCTGACAGTAAACGTGCTTGCCGGCGTTGATGGCACGAAGCGCCGGCTGAAAGTGCATGTGATCCGGCGTCGAGACCGTCACGGCATCAATCTGCTTGCCCAGCTTGTCGAACATCACCCGCCAGTCGGCAAAGCGCTGCGCCTGGGGATATTTGTCACCCGCCTTACCGAGGCGGATCGAGTCCACGTCGCACACTCCCACGATGTTTTCAGAATCGCACGACGTGATATCCACCCAACCTTTGCCTCCGACCCCGACGCCCGCAATGTTGAGGCGGCTGTTGGCGCCCAGAATATTTCGAGCCGAGACAAATGGGAAATTGAGCGCGACCCCGGCGAGCGCGGCCGCTTTGATGAAGGAGCGCCGGTTCGCGGGCGATGAAATTGCTGAGGGCATGGGCGGATTCTATCGCATCAACTTAGAATGTCCCGGATAACTTTTGCCGTTTTCGTAACGGTGGTCAGGCGTTGTTGAAGGCCGCCCGGGACCGGGTAAGAAAGTTTTGTGTGATCGATGCCAAGCTGGTGTAACAGCGTCGCGTGAAGGTCCTGTACCGCTACGGGATTTTCCACGATATTGTAACCAATGTCGTCCGTGCCGCCGTATTCGAAGCCGGGTTTGATGCCCGCACCGGCCAACCACATCGTGAACGCGCCCGGATGGTGGTCGCGCCCAGAAAAGAGGCTCTGTTTGCCGCCGCGATTTTCGCGCATCGGCGTGCGCCCGAATTCGCCACCCCAGATGACGAGAGTGTCGTCAAGCAGGCCGCGTCGCTCCAGATCCTGGAGGAGGGCGGCCGCGGGGCGGTCTACTGATCGACACTTCCTCACGAATCCTTCTTTCAGGCCCTCGGATTCGCCGCCGCCGTGGCTGTCCCATCCCCAGTCGAAGAGTTGTACAAAGCGCACACCGCGTTCGACTAATCGCCGGGCGAGCAAGCAGTTATTGGCGAAGGATTCCCGGCCGGGCTCCGTGCCGTAGTGAGCGTGGACTTCAGCGGGTTCCTGCCCGATGTCGAAGGCATCGCTCGCGCTGGCCTGCATGCGAAAGGCCATTTCATATTGCGCGATCCGGGCCAGCGTCTCCGGATCCCCCACCTGCGCGTACGTTTGCTCGTTGAGCGTATTGATCGCGTTCACCACGGCCCCTCGCAGCGAGCGGTCGATGCCGGGCGGATTCGCCAGATACAGCACCGGCTCGCCTTCACTGCGGCATTGCACGCCCTGATGGACGGCGGGAAGAAAACCGCTGCTCCAGACGCTCTTACCCGCATCCACCATGCGTCCGCCACTCAACAGCACGATGAAACCCGGCAGGTTTTCGCATTCGCTGCCGAGGCCGTAGGTTGTCCAGGCCCCGGCGCACGCGCCCCCAAAATTTGGACTACCCGTGTGCATCAGCAATTGCGCCGGCGCGTGATTGAACTGGTCGGTCGTCATTGAATGAATGACGCATAACCGGTCGAACACCTGCTCCAAGTTGGGAAGCCGGTCGCTCACCCAGATCCCCGTTGTCTTCTCTTGATGGAACGGATGCACCCCTCCCATCAATTTCGGCGTGCCGCGGATGAACGCGAAGCGTTTCCCTTCCAGCAGAGATTGCGGACAATCCTCCCCGTCCAGCTTGGTCAGCGCCGGCTTATGCTCAAAGAGCTCAAGCTGGCTGGGTGAGCCAGCCATGTGCAGCCAAATAACGCGCTTGGCCCGCGCCGCGAACTGGGGCGGGCGGGGTGCCAGCGGATGGGCCGCGTCCCGGGGGGAGGCGGCACGGCGGGAAATCTCGGCGGCGGAAAGAACGCCGGTCTGTGCGCCCAGCCACAGCGCGCCGAGTCCCGTGGTGCACCGCTGAAGGAAATGGCGGCGCGTATCCAATTCCAGCGCCCGACGACGGAATTCGGATGTGAGTGAATCGTAAGGTGCGGGCGGGTTCATTTGGTCAGGACGGCGTCGAGGTTAAGCAAGGCATTGGCCACCACAGCGAGTGCACCCTTCTCGGGCGAACCGGCGAGCGCCGCGGCTGCCTTTGGATCACGCGTGAACGATTCCAAGGCCTGCGTGTGAAGCGCGAGCAGCGGTGGCAGCACCGCCGGCGGGGCAGACCGGCCGGTGGCGAGTTCGTAACCGTGCGCGAGTTGACGTTCCAGCCCGGGGTCGGCCCTGATCATCCGATCGGCCAACGCCGTTGCCGCTTCGATATATACAGGGTCATTCAGGGTCACCAGCGCCTGCAAGGGAGTGCTCGTCACGATGCGTCGGACGCTGCAAACTTCCCGGCTAGGCGCGTCGAAGGTGAGGAAGCTCGGATAACCGCTCGTACGCCGGATGAACGTGTAAAGAGCCCGTCGGTGCTTGTCCTCGCCGGATGACGTGACCCAGGCGCCTCGATTATAAACCGTCCGCCAGATCCCTTCCGGCTGCTGCGGCATTACCGGAGGGCCCCCGATCTTCGCCGAGAGCAGGCCGGCGACGGCCAGCGACTGATCCCGCACCATCTCCGCGCTGAGTCGGGTGCGCGGACCGCGCGCCAGCAACCGGTTCCCTGGATCGCGCAAAAGCGACGCGGGCGTGACGGTGGCGTCCTGACGATACGTGGCGGAGAGTACGAGTTCGCGCAGAAGTTTCTTTTGGCTCCATCCAAGCCGGGTGGAAAATTGTACGGCCAGCCAGTCGAGCAACTCGGGATGCGACGGCGGCAGGCCCGCACTGCCAAAATCCTCGACGCTCTCCACCAGTCCGCGTCCAAAGAGTTGATTCCACAGGCGATTCACGGCGGTGCGGGCGGTGAGCGGGTGAGCGGGAGAGGTCATCCATCGGGCCAGTTCGAGCCGATCGTGGACGGCGTCGCCTCCCAACACTTCTGGCACGCCAGGAGCAACCCGAGGACCTTGGTCAAGAAAGTTCCCGCGGCGAAAAAGGTGAGTTTCTCGGCGCTGCGTTGCGCTCTGCTCGATCATCACCGGCACAGTCACGCTCGGGATGGCATCCCGTTGTTTCGTCAAGGCGGCCAGTTGCTCCCGGGCAGGAACCTGCGCGGCGACGAGCTGGGTCCAATCGCTATCTCCGGAAATCGCATAGCGACTGCGACGCACCATCTGCGAGGTGATGCCGGTGGATTGGGCTTTGGTCTGCAACGTGAGGCGAATAACGGCTCCGGGCGGCAGCGGGACGGGCTGATCCACAGCGAAGACGACGCGTCGCGGCCCATTCATGCGGGGGTACGCGGACCAGCCCGGCAAATCGTCCTGCAGCGTCGCCTCGGCCGGGTAAAAGGCGTCGGGATCGTCGTCGTAGGCCGTGGCGAGGGGGACTTCGAATGCTCTTCCTTCGGCCAGAACCTCCATGCGGAGGTGCGATAGGACGAAGCCGAGTTCGGAAGACGCCGCGGCTTTTGCCATATCAAAGGGCAATGCATCGATCCGCAGCGCCGTGAATTGCGGACCCGGCGCGGGGAATTCCAGCTTGAAGAAAGATTTCAGCGTGATGACTCCCGTGATGTGAACCTCCGGCACGCCTTCGCGGTCGAGTGATTGCATCGTCGCATTTCCGTCGGAGGTCGCCGAGGACGCCCGCAGCGGCTGCCAGGTGGATTTTTCTGCGAGCGCCATTCCGGCTCCATGGATCACGTGCCGCAAATGACGCAGATTACGATCCAACGCCTCGGCGCGCGGCCACTGGTCGTTCTGCAACGGCACGGCGAGGTGCGGAAAATCCTCTGCGGAATCGTTGTCCCGCGTCCCATTAAAAAGGGCGGCGAAGCGATAGAATTCCTCGTGCTTAAATGGATCATAGGGATGGCTATGGCACTGCACACAGCGGAACGACGTCGACATCAACCCCTCCCAGGTGGTGGCGATGCGGTCGAGTACCGCGATGAGGCGGAATTCCTCGTCATCACTACCGCATTCGGTATTTCCCTGAGTATTACGATGAAAGGTGGTTGCAAGCCGGTCCCCGAGGGTCGGGTCGGGTAGCAGGTCACCCGCGAGCTGTTTCGTCAGGAATTCATCGTAGGGCAAGTCGTCATTAAGGGCGGCAATGACCCAATCGCGCCACGGCCAAGCCGACCGATTCGGATCGCGCTCGTAGCCCATCGTGTCCGCATAGCGCGCAAGGTCCAGCCAAACGCTCGCCCATCGCTCGCCAAAACGAGGTGACGACAACAGGCGGTCGGCAACCTTCTCATGGGCCCGTGGCGAAGCATCGGCAAGAAACTCGCGACTTTCCTCCGCCGATGGGGGCAATCCTGTGAGGTCGAATGACACGCGCCGCAACCACGCCAGTCGATCCGCCTCCGGCGACGGCGAGAGCAGTTCCGCCTCGATCCGCGCGAGGATAAATCGGTCCATGTCCTGTCGCACCCACGCCGAGTTCTGCACCGGCGGAAGCGGGGCAGCCACGGGCCTTTCATACGCCCAATGTTGTTTCCACGGCGCACCCTGCGCAATCCACCGTCGTAAGAGTCCGATTTCCTCCTTCGGCAGCGCCGGTCCGTGATCCGGAGGTGGCATCCGCTCGTCCAAGTCTGCCGTCCTAACGCGTCGCAAAACCTCCGAACCCTCCGCATCGCCTGGCTTGATGGCCACTTTGCCACTTTTTCCCTTCGCCATCACACCTTCGCGTGACAAGAAGGAAAGCTCGCCCGCCCGTTTCACTCCGCCATGGCACGACGCGCATTTCGCCTTGAGCAACGGGCGGATATCGCGCGCGAAATCCACCGAATCTTCGGCCGCCGATGCGCCGGAGGCAATCACGAGCAAACTCGACGTGATCAAGAAACGGGAAAGAAACTGTGTTTTCATGACTTGTTCCACCGAGCACAACCGCCTCACGTCGAAATTCCAGACCACCCTCTGCAAACACGCTCCGAGCGCACGCGAAGATAGGTCTGGTTCGGATTCTCCGTCAATCCGCCAACAGAGCCCCTTGATCCGCGGATAGGAATCTGAAAATGAGAAAAAAAGCTCTCGACGGTGCCTTTTCTCCGCGTGCAGTTGTTATATATGCTGTATTGAACACGGCCACGCAGCCCTATTTCCCAGAAGACAGTGCTTGCCATGAGTATTGAATTCGTCGCCACCGACGAAAGGGGAGTGGGAACCGCGGATAAACGCCGATCGACCCAGATTCCAGGTCTATTCTATCCGCGTCAATCCGAGTTCATCCGCGGTTCTTCTTCGCGGCTTCCTTATCCGCGGATTTGGGAGAGCGCGGCACGACGTGCGGTCGGGGAAACAGCCTCAGCGCTCCATGGATTCCTCCTTCACCCGCATCATCATTTCGTTGCGGCGCAGGAACGCTGGCGTGAACGGCGGGTCGTAATTCGCCATCTGCGGCTCGCCGATCGACTGGAGCTTTTCCGCCGCAATCCATTCCGCAAGCGTCTTTCGCGCCGAGGCCGCGCGTTCGGTGCCCCGGCTGCCGCTAAACCGATAGACGGCATAGCGACCCGCCGGCCGGGTCTGCACCGTGATATCGTCGCGCTGCGCCTTCGGCGCACCGGCGGCGGCGACCTTCTTCGGGACGACGAAACTCATCTGCCGGTTCGTTCCGCCCTGGTCGCTGAACACCGGCGTGGTCATGGCAATCTTCACCTCCGCCTCGTTCGCGCCACCGATATAGCGGAATAATTTCATGAAGCTGTCGTCGTCTGTCGGTCGCCTCGCGGCCATCAGCGTGGAGATCAGCGTGAGCGCCGGGTAATCGCGGATTTCAAACGCGCCGCTGCGGCGCACGACCTTGTAGCCCGCCGACTCATAACCGGCGCGAGTCAGTTTGCAGCCGGCCAAAAACATCAGCGCTAGCAGCGTTCCAGAGCCAATCATCCAAAACTTTATGGTCACAACCAAAGTTTTTAGCCGAAAATTCGGCTGGGAACAAATCATCAAGCTGGCGGCTTCCGTCAAGCATGTCACTTTGACCGCGTGACCCTGGCCTCTCCCACTGCCTCGAAGTGGACCGCGCCAGCGGACGAGATTTCTGCGGAGCGACGTTTGCCGTTCACCTCACACGTGCTAGCTTGCTTCGGATGGTGGCTAATTCTTCCTCCCGTGTTTTTCCTGAATTCAGTTTGACGCGCCTGCTCAAGACCGTGTTCGAACCCAAGCCGGGCCAGCGCATCGGTATCCTGATCGATCTGGCGGATCCGAGGCAGATCGCCGGCTTCGCTTTTCTCAAAAATTCCGCGCTCACGATTCAACGCCACGCACACGACGTCTTCTATCAAGGCCTGAAGAACGGCGTCATGGCGGAACTGGGTTTGCGCGGCGGCGAGATGTTCGCCTACCAGATCACGGGCGGCAGCAACCTTGATCTGCCCGACGCCGCGTGGACTCCTGAAGGCCGCGAGATTAGCCTTACGAAGGACGTTTATCCCCACTTCGACATTCTCCTCTGCATCTCGACGTATTCAGCGACTGCGCCGCTGACGGCGTTCGCAAAGCAGTTTAATTTTCGGGGCGCGACGCTGCACGGCGTCAACCCGATCATTCTCCGCACCGGCCTCGCGGTGGATTACAACGAGGTCAGTCGTCAGGCGGAGAAGCTACGGCTTGCGATGACCCGAGCGGATGCCTTCGAGATCGATTTCGAGGTGGCGGGGAGCAAAGCCACGTTGAGGCTCCTCTGCGATCGGCAGGAGGCGCAGAAGAGTCACGGCCTGTGCCGCGGTGACAAACCGGATGTCGCAAATCTGCCGGCGGGAGAAGTTTATTTTGTGCCGACCGGCGCGGAGGGGCAATTTCCCCGGCTTTACGAAGACGGTAGCCTCGGAGTCATGGACGTGACCGGCGGACGGATTCGCAAGGCGACCCTCCTCTCGGGCAACCAAAAAACCATCGACGAGCATAACCAATTACTCGCGTCCGATCCGGCGACGGGCGAGCTGGGCGAGCTGGGATTTGGCACCCAGGATCTCCCGGCGTCGGGCCGCGACATTCAGGACGAGAAGATTCTTGGCACCCTCCACGTCGCGACGGGACGCAGCGATCATCTGGGTGGACACCTGACGCCGGAGATGTTCAAGGTGGCGAGGAACGCGACGCACAACGACATCCTCTTCTCATCCACGAAGACTCCGTCCATCCGCGTGCCGCAGGCGCGCATGTTTCGCGAAGGGAAGATGGAGGTGGTGATCGAAAATTATCGGCCCGCCCGTTATCTCGAAGAGGCGCTGAACTCGTGAGCGCGCCGGATTTCTACGAATCGGAACGGGCCCTCTCAGAATATCTACTTTTTCACTACGGCTTGCCGGCTCAAACCATGCCCTGGTTATGCGGCCCGGCGACCGCGCTCAATTATCCCGCCCGCTGCGTCTCCGAGTGTCTGGATGCGACACTACTACCCGCCCGGGCGCGCGCTTTGGATCTTGGCTGCGCCCTCGGGAGGGCCACTTTCGAACTGGCGCGGCACTGTTTTGAGGTCGTCGGCATTGATTACTCCCATGGCTTCATCGGGGTTGCTCGGCACCTACAACAGCATGGCTCGACCTCCTACAGTTACGTCGAGGAAGGTCTCCTGACCACGCCCGCCACGGCGGAAGTGCCGGCAGGGATTGACCGCCAACGCGTCACTTTTGAGCAAGGCGATGCGCAGGCGCTGCGAGCGGATCTCGGACAGTTCGACGTGGTGCTGATGGCGAATCTGGTCGACCGCCTCCACGATCCAAGCCAATGCCTCAATGCCCTGCCGGCTCTCGTGCGAACGGGCGGGCAATTGATTCTCACGACTCCGTGCACCTGGCTGGAGGATTACACCCCCCGGTCGCACTGGCTCGGAGGCTTCGCGCAAGACGGGCGGCCGGTCAAAACGCTCGCCACGCTCCAAGCGGTGCTCGGTCCCCACTGGGTGCATCTCACGGAAACGGTGGTTTTCGAGTCAGCGATTGTTGAACGGAAGAATTCTTCATTTTTCCCGGGACTCTGATTTCGATTTCTGAAACGCTCCGCGGCCAATGGTGCTGCCGAGCAGAATGCAAGGGCGCGACTTTGGTC
>CAMDJH010000105.1 GCA_945900455.1 Akkermansia muciniphila | reverse complement strand
GGCGATCCCGCGTTTCCCAGAGGACCAGTCCGACATATTCGGCCAGAAGTGTGAGACAGACGAAGACGAGGAAGAACATGACTGCCTGCTGAAGGGACAAGGTCGTCCAGCCTTCCGCCACTTTCTCCTTAAAGAAGTGCTTCCTCAGCAGAATTTGTGGGTGAACGGGGGTTCGGGTAGTTTTCCAAGATTTTGATATAGAGCTACTTCCAGAGCGCGATAGGTCCAGAAATGGGGAAACGCATCCTTCAGTATCCACGCTCTCGCAGTGGCCAGCTTGCTGAATATGAGCGTGTTCAACCGCTGACGGGCGCGGCCCAGCACCCGGCTGCGTTTCTTCAAAAGGTTCCAACACATTTTCTTCAGCTTCGATGCATCGCGGCTCCGGGCGGCATTCAGCCGCGTCATCTCCCCGCGCCGTTGAGGTGCGCGGTGATATGAAACCGATCCAGGACGTGTAACGCGTGGCCGATGCGTTTTCCGATCACATTCAGATACGGTCGCCACATGTCGCTGCAGACAAACTCCACGCCCGATACCACTCCGGCTCCCAGCGTATCCAGCCCGGCCATCAAGCTGGCCTGGGTCCGCCTTTGGCCCACCCACAAGAGGCGCCGTGTTCCCTCGTCAATTTGATAAATGAGCGTCAGAAAGCCCCCGCGTCCCCAGTGGAGATCGTCGATGCCCAGCGCCTTCACCCCGTCGAGAACCCGATGCTTTAAACCCCAGTTCACGGTCCATTCCACCGAGCGAAAGACCGACTCCCAGCTCACTTTGAAGGCATTGGCGGTCTCCCGCCAACTCATCCGCCGTGCCCACATCGCCAAGTGGGCCATCAGGCCCACCGTCAGGCGATGTTTCCCCACATTCCAAGGCATGTACTCCACGATGATCCCGTGGGTGGGGCAATCGACTCGCCGCGGCGCATAGAAGAGGTAGCACAGGATATTCCACAACGACACCTGCTGCCAGCACCGTCTTTAGATTTCCTGGATCTTCACAAAGTATTTGGGTCGGGCAATATGCCAGGACACCGCGTGTGCCAAGGCTGAATCCACGATCCACGACGCCCCGCAGCACGGCCTGGAAACCCACTTGGTGCGTATAGGGGGAAAAAGTGAAGCTGCTTAACTCCGTTTCGAGACCCGTGTAAAGACGGTATTGAGTGTCCACCCGATCTCTTTTCCGCAGAATCGTCGCATTGGTGTACTGGCCCAGCAGTCCCGCGTGGCTCCCGGCAGCGCCGCTACGGTCGGCAACCAGTCGGGCAACCATGAGACATTCGGAATCCCGCTGGTGCAGTTCAAACCAGAGGGAATTGGCCATGCTGAACAGATTTAGTCCAAAATTCAAAGTTAGAAGCACCCAGCATACAACCGCGAACGTCAGCAGTCGCAGTCGCGGGGAATTCCCCCACCATGCCCTGCCTGTGCTTAGAAGTCCGAAAACGCACGCCGAAAAGGCCGACGCAGCCATGGGATGAGTCATTTTGAATTCCGCTTCTTGCCGGAGGCAGACGGCGGGAAGAGGGGGGGGCGATAAAGACGGATGGCTCGGATCGGTGACGGGCGTCCGGATCGAGTGGCTAACTCGAGAACGTGGGGTTGATTCGTCAAACCCGTCGCTAAGACTGTGGTGACGAAATTTCCCGGCGCGCTCGCAGCGACAGGCCTAAACTCATCCCGTCCGCGGAAGACCGTCTCCCATCGCACTTCCATCGATTCTGGAGGCGCCTGTCGATGTTGAGCCATGAATCGCGTCACATTCCAGTCATCCGGCGAGATTAACACCCGGCCGGAAGTGGATCGGAACTCCCTATCGGACCGACCTTCGCCATCGGGACCTGTTTTAGACCCGAACAGCTTAAAGGTAAAATAAGGTGCGTTCGTGCGAACACCGTGGAGGGATGCGGTCCATGATTCCTCTTGCAGGGAAATTGCAGATTGAGAGTTCAGGAGGGCCGGCCAATCGGATCCGGGAATCAAAGAGCTGCGAGTGACGCCGTACTGGGAGGGATGATCGGACGGGGGTTTCCCATCCAGCAGGACAGTCAGCGGGTCATCCACTGTCATGTCGGTGATTACTTCCACACGGTTGCCGGTGAATTCGATCCGGGCTCTTCCCTGGTTCCAGTGTATTTCATCTTTGCCTGAGTAGGATGTCATCCGAGCGCTATTCCACGGATCCTCGTGGGCGAGCCCGGAGACCGGGATGAAATAGGGGAGCAACAGCTGAATCATCAAGTGCTGGCCTTGCTCATTCGGCAGCAGATAGTTGTCAGAAACTAGATTGCTGATGGCGAGGTGATGGCTTCGGATGTGCTTTTTCCATCCATCCCGGATCGCAGCCAGGCAAGCCCCCGCCTCGTCGGCATAGCGGGGTATTAGGCTATAGTTTACCCACGGAATCCGGTTCTCCTCGGGGAATGGACGCAGGGCAGCTCTCCGGTCCAAAACGGCGGGGGATGTTTCCTCGTCGACGGAAACCAACGGGTCCACGTGAAGGTGATCCGTGAGCACCAGGATGTCAGCCGTGGTGTGTTCGCGGATTTCTCTCATGAGGAGCCGGTAGTGACTATCCCCACCGTAGGCATGAAGCAGCACCAGGTCGGGATAGAAAGGATATATGTCGGCATTTGCCAGTTTTCGGAGTTCAGACCCATAGTGGCCGGTGACGGCTAGATTGGTGGCAATTACCGTGCAGTTCGGGTGTTGTTTCTGAATTTCCTGCACGACACGCTCGCTCCACGGCATCCGGATTATGTCGCTGCCATAAATCAAGATTCGGACGGGGGTCTTCTCGGTCGGCGAGCCGGAACCGAGCAGGGCGTGAATTCTCCCCAGAAGGCTGGCTTGAGAGAGAGGCACCGGTTCCGGTGTGACCGGCAGGAGCCTCTCGAGACCTGCTGCGACGGTGCGTAGCATGCCCAACAGCAACCCACAGGTGGCCCAGCAGGCGAACAGCTTGAGGTTCATTGAGTCTCGGACGTCGGTTCCGTTGTGTTCTTGTCTGGCTGCGGGAACAGAAGAGCTCTGGCTTCGTTCCAGACCTGCGCCGGGGTGATCTCTCGGATGCAGGCGTTCTCAGGAAGATCGGGCCCACCGCAGACGGGTTGGCAATAGCAGGGAAACTTTGGGCAATTCCCCCCATTCAATAACACCCGGGTCCCAGGTGGCGCCCACAAGCGAGGATCGTTGGCTCCATTGATCATGACCGAGGGCACGCCCATGGTTCGAGCGGAATGGATCCCGAAACTGTCCAGAGCCACCAGAGCCGTCAGTTGGGTCAGTTGCTCGAAAAACCACTCCAAAGGCCCGGCGCGGAGTTCGACACCCGGTAACCCCAATGCCGCCGCCAGGAGTTTCTCGGTGGCTGCGCGTTCCGTGGGGGCGCAAAAGATCCGGACCTGAACTCCGTGCCTGCTGGCCTCGCGGGCGAGAGTGCACCAGAACTCCCAGGGCCAGAGACGACAGTCTTGCGTCGCGTACGGCTGGATGCCAAGCACCGGCGGAGCCTCATGGGTTCGGGCCGCGGGTGCCTGATCCAACATTCCGTTGACGATGTCTGGCAAACACCCGAGTTGGCGTGCCATGAGCGCCCTCACCGCATAGACATTCAACACATTCGCCGGGATGAATATGGGGTGATTGATCGCGGGTTTTGACCACCAACTTTGAATTAGATTCAGGTGCGGATTTTCAGGGTCCCACTGTGGGGCCACATTGAACTTGGGACCAATCATCCATCCAAGCCACGCCTCGCGGACGTCGCCAATATCGTTGACGCAGCAATCGAACCGGGCTCGACGCAGTTTGCGGACACACTGGCCCAACTCCAACGCTTGACGGGAATGGAACTGTTTTACGGTTCCCATCGGAAAGGCGGCTCCGTGAAAGTCAGCGACGCCGGGAACCCGGTCGAAAATGGGGCGGAAGTGTGGCCGCGATAGGATTTCAACCCGATCCTTTGGAAAACTCTCGATCACAGCCCGAACGAGAGTTGAGGTGACCAGGGCGTCGCCGAAATTGCGCGCAGCAATAAACAACCATCGGCGTCCGCGTAAAGATTGCTCTGCGGGGATATAGGCGGTCAAAGCGGGGGCAGATTCCACGATTAATTCCCCGGAGCAAATGGGCTCAGGCCCTGGAGCAATTGCCGCCAGCGTCGAGCGAGTACAGGGCGGTCGAACTCGTCCAGGAACAGTTGTCGCCCGCGGGCAGCGGAGCGCTCGGCGGCCACATCGGACAGGCTGGCAAGCTTGTCAAGCAACTCGCCATGGGTTGACGCCTGTAAATAGGCGGGGTCTGGACTGGTCTCGATTCCGCGAAAGGCGATCGGAAGACCCATTGCGCAGCAACCATGAGCCAGGCCATCCAGGGTGCGAGTCTTTTGCCCGGAACCGCCGACGTCGGGAAGGAGGAGCAATCGCGTCGCACCGAGGAATGTGGTGAGATTCGCAGCGTGAGGCTGGTAGATCAACCCGAGGCGGTCCAGATCGGGCAGCAGGACGCGAGCCTCCGACTCAGGAATGCGTCCCAGCAGGACCCATCCGCGAAGAAGTGTTGGATGGCTGCGAATGGCAGCTGCCAGCAATCGGCGCAATCCGGCGAGGATTAATTCGTCGCCCAGCGTTCCCCAGATCACGGATTGTCTGCGCTCCGCGAATGGCTGTAACTGTGCGGTATTGGGAGCCTCGGTGCCCAATGGCACCACTTCGCCATGAATTCTCGGGTTGACCCGTTTGAATTCTACGACGTCCTGTTGTGACACTAGATGTACCCGCTCGGCACGGTGGGCATGGCGCCTCTCCGCCACCCGCGCAAACCGGCGGCGGATCAGAAACTTCAGTCGTGTTGGCCAGTTGCGGGCGTGCCGCGCCTCTTCAAGATAGACATGAGACATGCAGTCATGGCCGGAGAGGACGATCCCGCGCCCATCGAACCTTTCTAACAGTGGCGCTCCGGTGATGAAATGAACCAGGAGTCTCGGATTTCGGGCCGGCCGAGCCAGTAATTTCACCAGGGTTTCCTCTCGATCAAAATCACGGGTGACCGTTGGCAGTGACAATTGCTGCACAATCGCGCGGACATGGCGCCCGGCCACTCGACGGGTCAGTGGGTGGAATCGAATGCGTCGGCCTTTCCAGTGCCGTTCCAACGCATTCATTTCATCATCGTTGGCGTAGACGACTGCGTCGATCTCTTCGCGATCCAACGCTTGCAGCAGTTCATACACCACACGATTGTGTCCGATAAAGGGCGGAAGCGGCAGGGCATCACAGGTCAGGATCAATCGATCAAAATCTTCGGAGCTCATCGTTTTCTGGATTCTCCCGGTTCAACGGTGAAGCCCGAGTAGCGCAACCAACTTCCCAGTCGGCCCATGGCGGTCTCGTAGTTCGGTTCAGTAACTTCTGGGAAATGAGCCTGAAATCGTTGGAGCGGCAGGGAATGCTTGATGGATTGCAGGGACCACAGGAGACGGTCGGGGCGTGGGGAGGTCGGGAAGCTGGCGCCGGACGACGGCGGGCTCATACGTTCGATCATCCTGCGGAGGACGCGTTTCATTTGATCCTTCGTCTGATTACGGATACGGCGTTTGATCTGCCGCACCCACTCCAGGTCCTTCCATCCAAGCACCCGGTGTTTCCAGGTATACTCAAAATCCGGAAGCTGATGTATTGAGCTAATATCGGAACCAATTTCCCGAGCCAGATCACTATAGTATTGTCGCCACGTTCGTATCTCGGGGTCACCCAGGTGAAAAAAGCCGGTCACGGCGGCAGGGCGTGTGGCTGCGGAGAGGATGGCATTGGCGAGGCGATCGACATGGCACAGGTTGCAGATGCCGGATCCTTCGTGGAACAAGAACGCGTTACCGTCGATCATCTGCCCGACGGGGAGGGTGACCCAGATGGATCGAGGACCCCAGACAAGGCCAGGCCTGAAGATAGACGTTGCGGGGCCAGGGGTGTCCAGACGGCCCGCCAGCCAGGCATCGGCGGTGGCTTTTGCGCAGGCGTACGCGGACCACCGGCATTCGGAAGCCAGCCTATCGTCGGGTAGGTTTCGCTCACTCACTTCCCCAAACACCACGGCACTTCCGAGATGGATCAACCGACCCACCTCAGCCCTTCGGCAGGCTTCGTACAGATTCTGCACGTCGGGGAGCAGTCGCTGGTTGTCACCTTGGGTCAGATTTACCACCGCGTCGAATCCACGGAGCGCTTCGGAGAGGGTGTGGATCGAATTTGTATCAATTGGCCGCCAAGCGAGTCCGAATCGGGCCAGTTTTCCGAGGCCGCGCGGTTGGCGAAGCATTGGGATGGCCGTGACGTCGGGCCTCATAAGACTGAGCTCCAACAACCGTGAGCCGACAAATCCGCCGGCTCCGAGGACGGCAAGGCGTATCAATGTGTGAGGTGGTTCTGTGGCGCGCCACCCGTGGCGTGCCAGTGCCGGTCCCGCCAGAAAGCCTGTTCCGACGGGGCGAGCCATGGTTGGTCGAGCGGTTGAGCAATTCGGTAAGCGTCCTCGATTTCTTGTAGCACTCGGGCAGCGACGATGCCATCCACCGCCGGCGACTCCAGGCTGTGAATGGACCGAACCAGATTGATCCACTCGAGGTCGCCGCAATCATAATAGTTGTGCGGCGTTCGGCGCGCTCCTCCGGTGGAGGTGAGGTCGGACGGCCAGGATTCGTGACAGTCGTTTTGCTGCCAGGGAGTCCCAGGACTTCGCCAGTGATACCGATCGATCTCATGGGAATCCATGCGAATCTCGCCCAATGGCCCGCGAATCCAGAGGCCGTTGTTCAGCGCCTGATCCCAACTGAGATGTACCAGACCGCGGGCCGAACTGTACGCCAGTTCGACCTTGGAATTGGTTTCGACACCCCCCCGAAGGCTGTCATCCCAACACGCCAGTACTTGGCCCACTCCGAACAGAGAATCCAGCGTATCGAGGCAGTGCACACCCTTGTCCAGGAGAACGCCGCCCCCCGCCGTTTCGCGGCGAAACGCAGCGTCGGTCGCAATCGGCCATTCGTAGGGTGAACCCTCGCGCAGCACAAACTGGAGCGGCTCGCCAAGGTCCCCGGCCATGATCCGGCTCCGGACGGCGGCGGTATTGGGGAAAAACCGGCGCGGATGGGCTACCGCTAGCACCCGGCCGGCGGCGTCGGCTGCACGGGCGAGCTCCTGGGCATCCGCGGCACGGGTAGCTAGGGGTTTTTCGCAGAAGACATGAGAGCCGGCCTGGAGAGCGTCCAATGCCAAACTCCGATGCAGGCTGGGCGGTGTGGCAATGAAGGCGAGCTGAATGTCCCCAGGTTCCAAGCCGGCAGTCAGTGACGTGGCAACACGGGCGTCGGGAAACCAACGCCGCAAGGTGAGTGCCCGCGCCGGGTCGCGGTCGACCAGTACCCGCACGTCCACCGCGCTCAAATGTTGCAGGCGACGTAGCGGCTGTACGTGGAGATCGGCGACGATAGCGCCGCACCCAACAATGGCGGTTCCCAGCATGATTAGTCCATCGGATGGTGTCTGGACGACAATGTACGGGGGCGAATGGGACGATGGCGAAAGGCGACGGACGCGAGTCGGTCGAAGATCCTTCCGAGGGTGGCGAGATTCAGATCCCCCGGTGCAAAGCCGCATTCCCGATCGTATGCCTCAGAATTTACCGCGGACAACTGCCCTGGACGCACGGTGAAACAGGCGAGGACAGCCGAGACTGTGTGCAGAGGGGCGTGTTCCGCGAATCTACGCCACAGGTGGAAGTCTGCGGCATACGGGTATTTACGCAGCACGGCATCTCCTCCCGCTCGTTCATAGAGGTCGCGTCGCCAAAATTGCGATTCCTGCTGGAGACAGCCGAGGCGATTGCGGCGGTACCAGCCGCGGGCCACCAGGGACTGGAAGTATATCGGGGCAAATCCAACCGATTCACCGAGCTCTTCGCCCTCGCAAAACCAGCTGGGAATGCCGGTGATCCAGGATCTGTCGGGATAGGCGGTGAAAATTCGAGTGACGGTTGGCAGTGTCCACGGGTGATAAAAATCGTCCCCGTTGATCCAACCAAACACCTGTCCGCGTGCCTCGCGAAAGGCATCAGCGACATTTACGTATACACCCAGTCTATTGCCCTTCAGCAAGCGTACCGGGTATTTGCCTTCGTATTCGCGGACGATGTCCACCGTCGAGTCCGTGCTCCCGCCATCGCAGACCAGATGCTCGAAATCTGCCTTCTGGTTCATCAATGCGTTGAGCGTCCGACGGACGGTCTCGGCTGCATTGTATACCGGCGTTACAATAGTTAGATATGGGTCACTCATGAGAACCGCCTTGGAACTTCTCGCTCGTAGTAAGCTTCCTCCAGCAGGTGAAATTCCGAAAATCCCTTTTCATCCTCTGCGGGAAACGCTGCGATGTCGAAATAATAGTAGGGTTTGGAGCGAGCGAGCAGAATCAATTGCCGCCAGCGCTTCGCGTCGTTGGCCGAGTAGTCCCCGATCAGGTACCCCGCATTGTCGTAGACGAGCAGGCTTGAATATTCCAGCGCCTGGAAAAGTGAGAAGAGCCGGAACGGATCATCCCCGGCAACGTCGAGAAGATTGGGGTGAAATTCGAGGAAAACTACCGGCCGATCTCTTCGCAGCAGATTGCGGGCACCGTGGAGCGCACGGAGATCGAATCCATCAATGTCGGTTTTCAATAGGTTCCAACCAATCCCGCCGCCGGGAGATGCCGTCAACTGATCGAGAGTGGCTTTCCGGACAGATCCGCCCGCCCCGGGCGCCACACGAGCCGTGCCCTCGCGAAGGATGAATGTTCCTCCAGAAGTTCCCGGCTCCTCATCAATGAGAGCGTTGATGACGGAAACGTCCGGCATTGCCCCGACGTTTCCGCGCAGCAATTCATGGTACCGCGGGCTGCCTTCCACGAGGAGGAAGCGGTCACCCTCGATCGGGCGGGCGAGACACCACGAATCCCCGATGTTTGCTCCAACATCAATCATGCGTAGTCCCGCCCCGCGGATGCGAATCCATTGGCACAGCCGTGTCAGGTTTCGGCAGAAGAGCGGAACATCTCGGTAGGTAAACGGCAAATCATGGGAAAGCGGTAGCCGGAGCCGTCGGCTCTCCAACTCCCATTCGATCAGAGGATCTCCCATCCGCAGCCAGATACGGCGGAGCCTCGCGAATTGACGAGCACGAAAACCCTCCGGGCCGGCCGCCTGATTGAAGATATACTGGATCAAGGAATCAGTAGTTTAGGGATTTAGGTCGAGAATTTGACTGAATGCATCGAGAATCTGGGCGGTTTCAATCCCGGTGATACAAACCGGCTTCGGTAGGTGACACTTCCAGTTGCAGGCGAAACACGGAACTCGATGGGTAACCCATCGCTGTCGCGATGATCGATGCCATGGGGAAAATAGGCCGTAGTGGCCGCCCCCTACCACCACGATGGTTGGACAATCGAGTGCCGTCGCGAGGTGTGCCGTCGCAGTTTCGGTTGTGATGACGAGGCGGCTGGTTCTCAACAGCCCTATTAGATCCTCCAGCTTTGGAGTCGCCTGCACCGTTACGCGTACCGCGACGGGAGTGGCTGCCTGCACGCGCCCGGCGAGGGCATTGAAGCGGTCCTCCTCCCCCGGAGGCGACGCGAGCCGCAATCCCAGCCCCCGCCGGGCGGCCTCCTCGGCTGTGGTCACAAGGAGGGTTTCGGGAAGATCGCGAATCGGAGCGCTGCCAAACGGGGATACCGTGATCCAGGGTTCGGATGGGTCGGGACGTTGCGGACCCATGACCGGAAGGATGTCATCGAGGCTGACCGGCTCTCCAAGAAACGCCGATATCACGGATGCGTGCCGGTGGAGCTCTTCACATTGGCCTGCAAATGCTGGAGGTGACGCCACGCACTGGTCGAATTCAAGACGACGCCGGATCAATTCGCCGGAGGGTTCACTGAGGGGGGTATGCCGGCTTCCGATCGAGACGCGGGTCGGGACTGCCGCACAGACGAGATCTTCGTGGGGAAATCGGTGGTGCCGAAGGCAGATGAGTCGGTCGACACCCGATCGAAAAACTGGATGATCGATCAGCTCACGGAGTCTACGGCGGGTCTCCCATAATCGCCACGAAAGATAGGGGACTTCGACGGCCTCAACGGCCGGAAATTCCCGCGCTGCGATCTCCCGCGCATAGCGGGAAATCAATAGCAGACAACGGTGCGATCCAACCGAATTCACGATCCGGCGGATCGCGCCGATGGCGAGAACAAAATCCCCGAGTCGGTCCGGCTTGAAAATGGCCACACGATCCGGTGGGGGCTGCGTGGGGCGTCGCTGGCGAATGCCGCGGCGATAGATCCACCAATTGGGTATCGCTCGTTTGTCGAGTCCAAAAATCACACCAACTATAAAAGGTTCCTAATAGCCACCTGAGAGCAGGCACCGGAGTTTTCGGACAACTCGCTTTGAAAATGAGTTCTTGGGCGGGTTCAGGTAGAACTTTTGCTCTAGTATTTGGTCGCGCGCCTCATCCCGGATAACCGCGGATGGGTGCCGAAGGGGCCGGTCCGGATCTTCCAGCGGTTGGCTCGCCAGAGGATGGTCGTTGACCGTAGTGTGAGTCGCTGCCCGACCAAAACCAATGTTGGAGATCAGGTTGGTCGAGGGAAGAATGCTGAGCCCGCTTGCCTGCATCGAAGCGAACAGGAGTTGGGTATCCCACGTATCCGATGTTCCGGCGCGGATGGATTCAAACTGAGCGGAAAAAAAGGCGGCAACATCGGTCGAGCCGAGGATGCGGGCGGGCCAACCCGAATCTCGCAATTCCGGCCAAGATTTGATGTCAACATCATAGCCAGACCATACTCGTCGCCAGGTAGCCCAACCCCAAATCATTGGATAGCGGGAAAAATAATAGCTCTCCGAAGGACGGGGATGTCGTCGGAGAAGATTCGTCCCGCAAATCGAGAATACTTCCGGCGTCTCCCGGTAGCGGGCCAGCAAGACATCGCAATAATCGAAGAAGCCGGGATGCGGTAGGCAGTCATCCTCCAGAATGATTGCCTCCGAAACAGACTCAAACACCCAAGATAAGCCGCTGGATACCCTGCGGCGGCATCCAAGATTGGTCGGTGAATAGTTACGATCCACCTGACACGGCCAATCCACCGCCTCTGTGATCTTCCGTGCCGCAGCACAGCACTCCGCTTCCCCGGGTCGGTCGGGGCGCGGGCCATCCGCAACAACCAACAACCGGTCGGGGCGCGCTCGGCGGATCTCCGCGAACACTCGAGATGTCTCCTCCGGGCGATTAAAAATTAGGAGGGCAATGGGAGAGCGTATGGCGCACTGGACGGCGGACATGTCGATTTCGCGGCGAGGGTGGGGGGATGAGGGGATGAGGTTGATCTACCACGGTTTGGGGTAAATGAGTGCCCGAGTTAGCATCCAACCCGTTTTCCAGAGAGGTCGATAGAAAAAGCAGGAGAGATACGCCTGAGCTCCGTAGCTAATGCAGGTGGCCCACACGGCGCCCATTCCTCCGTAACGCGGGATCCAGAGAAGGTTTAAAATGATATTTATAAGACACCCAACGAGCGTAAATACCAGTTGGATTTTGGCCCAGTTCATGCTCGTCAGATATACCCCGCGGGCAACGCCAAGGCTGACGAACATTCCAGACCAGACCAAGACTGAGAGCATGGGGGCCGCAGTTAGAAATTTGGGACCATTGAGCGATCCAATGATCCAGGGCGATAGAAACGTAACAGGAATAGCTACGGCGTAGGTAATAAAGGCCATCAGATTGTAGAGATGCTGTAGGCGCTGATCCATTCTGACGGGGTCCTTCGTCAACTGGACGATCCCGGGGAGAACCGAGGATTGAAGAGCGATGGGGATGAAATACCAGACTTCCGCATATCGGACTGCGACGGCATAGATACCCAGTTCCTGGTCGTTTGACAGTTCGCCGAGCATGACTTGATCGATTCGCATGTAGATCGAGATCATGGCGCCGGAGAGCAGCAGTGGCCAGCTGTCCTTCCATAGTCTGGAAGCCCAGACGGGGTCCCAGCACCATTGGCGAACGGAGTGACCCTGGTGATGGTATGCCACCCATAGGAGGAGCGCACCTAGGATGATTTCGACAAGGCTCGCAAGAGCGAATGCCTCGAGAGGAGCCCCTGCGCGGATCAAGATAATCCGGAGGACCGCGGCGAGCAGAAAGGCGGCGTTCTTGGCGATTGTTGTGTACTTCGAGCGTAATCGGGATTGAAAGCACAGATCCATTGTGTCGCTGACCTGGACGAACGACCCGGCGAGAGCCAAGGCGATGCAGAAAAGTCGGATGGAGTCGCCGGGATACCGCGACCCGGCGATGGCGAGGGCCAGCAGGCTTGCGGCAAGGGTACCCGCCGATCGAAGCACGAATGCGGTCCCCAGAATGCGGCTTCGATCATCCGGATATCTGGCGAGGTCGCGAACCACTACGTTTTCGGCGGCGGGGGCACCCAACCCGATGAAGAGGCCTGCAAAAGACATGGTGAAGGCCAGGAGACCTAAGTTTTCGGGACCGAGATACCGGCTTACCCAAGCACTCACGAAAAGCCCGACCCCAAGGCGGAACATCTTGTCCAGGATCAGCCAACTCGCATTAGCGAGCACTGGGCTGCCGCCGGGCAGCAGGCGGTCGAGAACAAACAGTAGTCGGTTCCAACCGGCACTTTGGAAAATGGAGATCACAACGCGAAACAATCGACCGAAAAATCGTCCACTAACATGATCGAACGGAGTCGGTCGCTATGCAGTCGGAATACGCCGCTCCGTCAACGATCGCCGCGACCGTAGGTCTGGGTGGATTCGGATGGATGCCTCGGGCTTGATCGTCCGACGAAAACCTGGACGGTTGATCAAGGATCCGTGGTAGGCGCACAGCATCACGAATTCCAAAATGTACACCGTCTGCGGAACCAACACCTGCTCGGCGATCAGAGTCGACGATACGAACAGGACAAGAATGGACTCCGGCGTCGATGGATCCAAGAGCTTCATCTGGTGTAAGCGCCAGATGGTGATGAGCGTAAGAACGTGGTACCCAGCAACGATGGCGATAGCGAAAACCCCGGCGTTCAACCCGACGTCGAGGAAGAAATTATGCGCCCACTGGTGCTGGGTGAATTGCTGGATTCCATTTCCAAAGGGATTCCGAATTAATAGCCCGATGCCCTCGGCCCAAAGGTCTAAGCGCGAATCCTCAGTAACTTTCGTGAATCGTAGCAAAAGGGGGTTCAAGAATTGTTCCACGGAGGGGAGTGCGAAACTGGTCACGAAGAGGAGTCCAGCTGCGAAAAAGATTATGGCGACAGAATAGCGACCCCGTCTTGATCCGTGGCGGATTGAATAGATTAGGAATGCCGTCGTGATGATCACGGCGACCCCAAGGGCTGTTCGGCTGGCGACAGCGACATTGACATAGATGGCAGCAACAATCGTCGGGACCAGCAATAGATTGAGCCGATGAAACGGTTGGAGGATAATGAATGGCAGGAATGATAACGCTAAGGTGGTCATAGGCATGACCCCAATGATCACGTTTCGGTCACCCATCAGTCCGCCGAACAGAATTCCGGAGCCTTCGAGCTGCTCCTCAGTCTCGCTCCGAAGCATTCCTATGCCACCTGCCGAGCGGACCATGAGGATGGCGACAATGGTTGTCAATGCGGCTAGAAAAATTAGAGCGACGACTAATGACTGTTCGCTGCGTTTCTCCCGGGCAGTCCCCAAAAGCGTCCCGGCCGTCCCGGCATAGAGCATTGCCGCGACGATGTCCTTCCAGTGGTAGGATTCCTCTTGCGGGAAAAACTGGGTGACTAACGCAAAGAGCCCGACAAAAAAGAAGAGGCCGAGATTCCTAGCCATCCGAGGCAGAAGACCCATGAAGAATATCAATCCCATGTTGATAGTAGCCGCCATCAGAAGCACTTTGCGTGTAGCAATGCCATTGACGGTCATCCACCCGAACGGAGCCAGCAGGATCGAGTAGTAGACGAAGTACCCGATCGCCCGTGACGAAATGGCAAAGGTATCTGGGCCGGTGCGCGGTAGCTTTGGCTGGCGCATAGGCTGGAGTGAGCTCGCGGTGTGCATGAGGGTGCTTACTTGGCTCCCAGACGGGTATCGGGAGGCAGTGAAAACAGCCAAGATTCGCCGAAGCGGCGAAGCCGCTCAAAGGCTTCGGTGGTATCGCCGTTCACGGAGGTCGAAAAGCGGGCGAATTGTTTACTTTCAACCGCCGGGGTTCGGTCGAGGAGAGACTGTAGGAAAAAGCTCCCCATTCGACGCCGGGACGCCGTCTTGGTCCGGCTGCTGCTGCTGCGGGAGACGTCGAATTCAGCATCAGCCTGGGGACTCTCGGACATTGGGCGGCCCCCAACAAGCGTGCACCACATTGTCGCTTCAAGTTGGTGGCTTTCCGGCATTTCGTACGCGCGACACTCGAAGGGAAGTGCGTTTCCGTCCACTCGCAGTGTGAGTTGTTCGAGTTGTCCAATTCGCTTTGGTACCGCACCCGCGCTGACCCAACAGGCGTCTGGCGTGTGCAAAACCAGGAATCCGGGCCCAGATTCACGACGCCACTCTGCGAAAAAAACGCTGTATCGATCCTTCAACCCGTTGGTGAAATCACCGTTGAACAGGTTGGTCGTTGCGAGGATTTCCCGCTCGGTTTCGCCGAGAGGACGCTCGGAGAATCCGAATCCTGGAATGACACGGTGGATGCCCAGAATAATGCCAGGCGATTGGATCCGATTGCCGAGATGGAACCAAGACCACGCCCCGGAGGTTGCCCCGACGAATAGCAACGTGAGGAGTACCGCGGTCGCAGGCGATGGGGGGGGGCTCTTGGCGTTGGATATTTCGGGCACGGCACACTTCGTGCCGGTCAATTCGCAAGAGCGAATCTACGGGCACACTCACGAGGTTGTTCGTTCGATTACTGCGGAACATTGCGAACGATCTCTCTCCTGAAGCAAGCTGAAACCTAGGAGTACGAGCAGGTTGCACAGCTGAAACAGACGAATCAATGGATGGCACCTTGGGCGGCCAGAAGGAGCATAACTCCCCCGAGCGCAATTCGGTACCATCCAAACCGGGAAAAATCGTGTGTCTGAATGTATTGCAGCAGCCAGCGGACTACGAACGAGGCGGTGACCCCGGCAAGCGTCGCGGCGAAGACCAATTGCGGCCAGGGTTCATGTGGCGTTTGATGGCGGAGAGCGTCCAGAATCTCATGCCCGCCGGCTGCAATCAAAGTGGGGATGCCCAGCAAGAAGGAAAACTCCGCTGCGTGGGGACGGGCTACTCCCAACAGCAGTGCCATCAAGATGGTCGTGCCGGAACGAGAAGCACCCGGGAAAACGGCGGCGATAAGTTGGCCTACTCCGACGGCGACGGCCACCGTCCAGGTGATTTCAGCCGCTACTTTTTTCCCGCGGAGCCATTTTTCTACCACAATAAAGAGAATTCCGCCGTCCAAGGTGGCCCACGCTACTGGGATCGCGGAGTGAGGAAGCTTCCAGTTCCCGCTTTTCAGCAGAAGGCCACCCGCAGCGGTAATCAGAAATGCCGCTGCCAACTTTGCCAAATAGATCTGATTTGCTGGTTCCTTCCATCCAAGTGTCAGTTTTTTGATCCGCGCTCCAAAAACGGCTATGACGGCCAGAACCGCCCCCGTCTGAATCACCGTGTTGAATAGGTCGGATTGTTTGTGGCGAAAAAGTGCCTCGGTGAGCAATAAGTGACCCGTTGACGATACGGGCAAGAACTCCGTAATTCCCTCGACGACACCTAGAACCGCAATCCTCAGCCACTCAATCATCCGGGGGGTTAAAGGGGAAAAACCGTCCCTAAGCAAGGCGTAACTCGATTTACAAGCACCGCGCCATTCATGTTCCTTCCAAATAATCTGAAGGACGGGGGCTGAGGGAAACGCCGCATGGAGGGTTGAGAGTTTCGAAAACTTTGGGGAGTTTGGTAAGGAAAATGCTCGTTCAGATTTGACAATTGGAAATCGGCAATTATGATGGGCTTGTTCTTTGCAGATGGGACTGAAATTTTAGGGTTCCGCGAAAGCGGAGATTCCTGCCAAGTTTCCGGGATGGCGTTGTTCACTAGCCCGGGAAATCCACTAAGTCCTACTTGAACTAATTCTGATTATTCCCCGGGCCGTATGGTCATCCTCTGACTGGCGGGCCGGTTTGATTGGTCGGCCGCACTCGAAAGGGTGCGGCCGGCTTTTTTTGCGGATTCCGCCTCCGGATCTCCCTGGCAACGATTCCGGTTCCTCCGTCAATTCTTAGGCCTTTGTCGGATCGAACCTCTACCTGCTTGAACCCGGTGGGCCACTTCTCTACGGTCGGGGGCGTGAAACCCCTGTTTGCCATTCTCTCCGGACTCCTGTTGTTGGGAGTCACTTCTGCAAAGGAATACACCATTGCGGTCATCCCCAAGGGTACAACCCACGAGTTCTGGAAATCGATTCACGCCGGGGCGGTCAAAGCGGAGCAAGAGCTCGCCGCCAAGGGAATCGTCGTGAAGCTGTTTTGGAAGGGACCGCTGCGCGAGGACGACCGGGAGCAGCAGATCCAAGTGGTCGAGAACTTCACCACCCGGCGGGTCAGTGGCATTGTCCTCGCCCCGCTGGATTCCCATGCACTCGTAAATCCAGTACGCAGTGCCGTCCGGGCCAAAATCCCGGTAGTGGTGATGGATTCTGACCTCAAGTCGGATCAGTACGTGAGTTTTGTGGCCACGGATAATTTTCTGGGTGGGCAGATCGCAGGCGAGCAATTGGCCAAGCTGCTGGATGGCCACGGGAATGTTATTTTGCTGCGATACGCTGTTGGATCGGCCAGCACTGAGGCTCGGGAAGCTGGATTTCTGGATTCCCTCAAGAAGCATCCCGGCATCGTCCTGATCTCGGCGGATCAGTACGCCGGACCGACGCGGGAGACGGCCTACCAAGCGTCGCAGAACCTCCTCAATCGGTATGGCAATCAGGTCAATGGAATTTTCTGCCCGGCCGAGCCTCCCACGATTGCGATGGCCAAGGCTCTGCGCGACATTGGCAAGGCGGGAGGGAAGGTCAAGATGGTCGGTTTTGACGCGGGGTCCCAGTCCGTCAATGACTTGAAAAACGGAGACGTCCAGGCGCTCGTTGTCCAGAATCCCGTCTACATGGGCTACAAAGCCGTCCTGTCGCTCATCGAGCATCTGGAGGGTCGGAAAGTCGAGAAGCGGATCGATACGGGAGTGAAGTTGGTGACTCAGGATAATATGGAACAGACCGATATTCATGAACTCCTCCATCCTCCCTTGCGCCGCTACCTCAAGGAATGACCTTCCGTCGACTTCTATCGACCGCTGGGCCGGTGCTCGGACTGCTGCTGGTTTTGGGGCTGATCGCCTTGTACCCGGAGGTCCGGCTTGTCTTTTTTACGGGCGGAAACTGTAAGACGATTCTCGTCCAGACGGCGATCGTGGCGGTTGGAGCCTTGGGAATGACGCTCATCATCGTCAGTGGCGGCATTGATTTGAGTGTTGGATCGATGGTCGCTCTGGGGAGTGTGGTTGCGGCCCGGTGTTTGAATGCGGGTTGGTCGACGGCTGGAACCGTTGCGGCGACCATGATTCTTGGGGGTTGCGTGGGCTGCTTGAACGGAGGGATCATCGCCGGTTTTCGTATGCTGCCATTCATCGTGACGCTTGGCACGATGGGTGTGCTTCGCGGGTCCGCGAAATGGATTTCGGGAAAACAAACGGTACCCAATCCCGAGAATGCCACACTAGGACGCTTGTTAGATCCGATCAATCCAGACCAACTGATGCCCCTGCCGCCCGGGGTCTGGGCCTCGCTCGGACTGGCTGTGCTGATTGCCGTGCTGATGCGACGGACGGTTTTTGGGCGTTACTTGTTTGCCGTCGGTTCGAATGAATCCGCCGCCCGACTCAGCGGCGTCCGTGTCGCGTGGGTCAAACTTGGGGTCTACACCGTTGCTGGATTACTTTTTGGTTTCGCGAGCCTTTTGCAAAATGCGCGCCTCAGCCTGGGCGATCCGACGGCTGCGAGTGGCCTTGAACTTGATATTATCGCGGCCGTGGTCATCGGGGGGGCCAGTCTCAATGGCGGCACCGGAAGCGTTTCCGGTTCATTGTTGGGAGCGCTGACCATGGCTGTCCTGCGAAGCGGCACCCAACAGATCGGATGGGAGACGTATGTGCAGGAGATCATCATCGGCTTGGTGATCGTCTTTGCTGTCGGCCTCGACAAATGGCGGCAATCCCGCGGCACCTGAACTTGCTGATTTTGCGCCCTACTTCGTTGTGGATGCGGTTGGCGTGAGCGCTGTTTTGAATTGTTCCTAGTTTGGCTCGTCGATGGGAGGCCTCAACTTCGGAAGTTCTCCCAGCACGAGTGGATTCTGAAGGAAGTTGGCGTTCACGATCTGACTTCGCCAGCGTACAATCAATTCGAGGGTCTCCCGTAAATCGACCGATTCATGCAGGGTCGGATACCGAACCAGGTTGGACTCCGCGAGATTGAAGAGGGCAACTGCCGGACCCAGTCGGCTCTTCTGCAGATGGACGAAAGCACCGGCCAGTTGGATCAATCCTTTGTAGAAGGCGTAATTTGCTGCCGCCTTGCCTTCACGAAGCCACAGCGCCTCGAGAACATCGTGCGCTTCGAAAAAAAGGGAATCATTGAAGCAGCTGAAAAAACCCAGGTAGTGAGGATCGAGAGATCTCCCGGACAGGGAAGCGATCCGTTCGGCAATCCGCGGGCTCTTGCTACTCATTTTGGGAACTGCATCTCCGGCCAAAAACCGGGGGCTTCCCGGGGCTTGGGAAAGAAATGGTGGTAGGAGGTGGATTCGAACCACCGAAGAGCGTTAGCTCGACAGATTTACAGTCTGTTCCGATTGACCACTCCGGCATCCTACCACCGAGTGCCCGGACGGTGCTTTCCCGTCAGGGAACGCGAATCAATGCAAACGCACGGCAATACGACAAGTGTTTTTTCCCCGAGTGATGCGATTCCTCACGACGTTTCGCTGGGATTGAGAATGTGACTGCGGCGGCGTGAGTTAAAGATTTTCCCAGATTCAAGGCGTAAGAAGCCCCACCTTCGAGTGGGATAGGTCCTGCTCTGTTCGGATCCACTGCCCGAGGCCTATCGGGCAAGTCTGGCCGCCCACACGTACGAATCCTCCATCGACGGTCGGGATCCGCGCTCCGAGTTCAAGCACGCCCTCACTGCCCTTGGCGTTTCCCACTTGGTCGCTCCCAGCCCGCAGGCGAAGGGCAAAATCGTGCGTCGATTCGGCACCCTCCAAAAGCGCTTGGTCACCCTCCTAGCCTTCTGGATTGTTTCCCAGCCCCCAAAACCACCCGAAAATCGCAGGTCCTTCGTCGAACGTTTCACCACCTGCGGCAAACCCAACTGCGCCTGTGCCACGGGAGCCAAGCATGGCCCCTTCTATTACCTCACTTCCCACTTGGGGCCGGGTAACATCCGCAAGATCCAACTCAAGACCCCGGCCCAACAGACGGTAATCCGCGAGGCCGTCGTCGTTTACCAACAGCATTGGGAGCGCTTGGAGGAGCTTTCCCAAATCAACCTGGAGCTATTACGGCGCAACGAAGCCCTCACACCCCATTGAGTTATTAGCCGCCTCATCCAATTCTGGCGGTATGCATCCAAGGTCTATGATCTCCCGCAACGGATTGTTGGGGTGCGCGCGGATCGCCCGCTGGCCGAGATTCCAACCCGAGTGCTCACCGGCACCATGCTGTCGGGGACGATTTTACGCATCGATTCGTTGCTGGATCTTCAGACCAAAACCGAAGGGGCTGGATGGCAAAAACTACACGGATGGCCCCGGCGCATGAGCGATGATGCCATGGCCTACGCTTTGGAACGTTACCACCTGGAGGATCTGCGCGCAGTCCACTGCGGGGTGATGCGAAAGTTGAAATCCAATAAACAACTGGAAGAGTGCCGGGTGAACGGGCTGCTGTTTGTGGCGTTGGATGGCCACAGACGAGTTGGCGGCTTACGGAGCGCGCGTGATCCACACCGCTGGGCATGGTCGCTGGGGCATCGAGAACCAAGGCTTTAACGTGCTGACCCAGCACTACCATTTAACCCACTGTGCCCACCATCATCCTCAAGCAATTCTGGCCAGGCTGCCAGTGCCCAAACCTGATTAGGCGCTTCATGAAGCTCATGCTCCAGCGGCTCTCGGCCGACTGGCAACAGCGGTGGGGACATCCGATCGCGCTCGTCGAGAGCTTCGTCGATCCGAAGCTCTATCAGGGGACCGCGTACAAGATCAGCAGCCGGAGCCTCAGCGAGTTGCAGGCCCGGGGGGTACTTTGGCTCAAGCGCAAATACTGGGTCATCGAGAGTCGCCTGCACCATTGTCTGGACATCACTTTGCAGGAGGACCTCAGCCGGGTGCGCAGCCCCAACTCGGTTCGCATCCTGGGGATGATCCGGCGCCT
>CAMDJH010000104.1 GCA_945900455.1 Akkermansia muciniphila | reverse complement strand
GGCGACGGTGGGCCCGGCTATGCTCGGATCAAGAAAGGCCGGGGCCAGGGGACGCTCATCAATGACGATCCTCCAGGAATTCTCGGACGCGACCTACGCGTCATCGAGTCGACCGGCCACAATGCCGACGCGGTCGTGTCCCTCACTCTAACGTCGCCGCAGCCGCGGTCTGTCAGCGTCGATCTCAGCACCGAGTCGGGGACCGCTACGGCGGGAATCGACTTCCTCAGCACCTCCGTCCATGTCGTTTTTCTCCCGGGAGTCACCCAAGTGGATGTTCCGATTGAGATCATCGGCGACAACGTTCAGGAACTCGAAGAGTCCTTCGTGGTAAAATTGGCGAATCCGGTGAATGGGCTGATCGCGCGCGACCGAATCGTCGTGTCCATCCAAGACGACGACGGCCCGCGGATTGTGCCTCAGGACGCGGTTTTGAGCGAGGGCGACAGCGGTCAGCAGGACGGCCTCGTTCCCATCATCCTCAGCGGACCGAGCGCGTTCCCGATCGAAGTCACCTACAAGACGATTCCCGGAACGGCGTCGGGCGGCCTGGACTACCTACCAACGAATGGTGTCGTCCGATTTCCCCCCGGCGTAGTCAACCAGTCCGTGCGAATTCCGGTGTTGGGCGATCGATTGATCGAAGGGGACGAAACGCTGCAACTGGAATTCTCGGCGCCCGTCAATGGGACGTTGGAGAAATCCACTTCCCGCCTAATCATTCGCGACGACGACGCCCCACCGACCCTGACAATTCGGGACGAACGGGTGGTTGAAGGCGACTTAGGCCGACAGAGCCTTGTCCTCCTGATTCAGCTCAGTCGCCCCAGCTCACAGCTGATCACCGTCGATTACCGCACCGCGGATGGTACCGCCCAGGCAGGTTCTGATTACGTGGCTCGCCCCCTGCGTACCACGACGATCGCCCCCGGTATGACCACGGCGCAGGTCGTTGTGACGATCATCAGCGACACCGTCAGCGAAGGTGCGGAGAGCTTCAGTGTCCTTCTGTCCAACCCGCTGAACGCGGTGCTGGGCAAATCCGAAGGCCGGGTCGACATTCTCGATGACGATGGCGCGCCGGAAATCCGCGCGGGGGACACCTCGGTAATTGAAGGCGGGGTGGGGGAGACGGTGACCGCACTGGTGCCGGTGACGCTATTCCCGGCGGCCAACCAGGAGGTCACGGTTACGTTCGAGACCGTGAGTGGCACGGCAACCGCCGAAGCGGATTACCGGACCATCCGGGGCATTCTCACGTTTCCTGCCGGCACGACCAATCGCACCGTGGCGGTGCCCGTTCTCGGTGACGGCGAAGCGGAAATCGCTGAGACCTTCCGGCTTCGACTGACGGCCGCGGTGAATGCTGTGATTACCCGGCCTGAGGGCTTCATCACCATCCTGGACGATGATGATGTCGCTATTCGAGTGACGGATGCCCGCGTCGTGGAGCCGGAAGATACGGAAGCTCAGCTCGCCTTTGAAGTCAGCCTCACACATCCGTCAAGACAGGTGATCACGGTAGATTACGCAACGGGCGACCGAACGGCGACGGCCGGATTGGACTACCGCGCGACCAGCGGGACGCTCACTTTTCCTGCCGGCCTCACAAGCCAATGGATCTATGTGTCGGTCTTTCCCGACGACTCCGATGAACCCGACGAGGTACTGGAGTTGAATCTGACTCGCCCGACGAATGCATCGCTCGGCCGTGGCACCGGATTCGGCACGATTCAGGATCACGACCTGCCGGAGCTTCGCATCAATGATGTGACCCTGACCGGTAGCCGCTCAAACCTGCTAACCGCTGCTTTTCAAGTGACCCTTTCATCGGTCAGCGCCATTCCCGTCACGGTGGAATTCACCACCACCAACGGCACCGCGATTGCGGGCGCAGATTATGATGAAACCTCCGGTCTTTTGACGCTGCCTCCCGGGGTAACGCAGGTCCCGATCCAAATCACGGTCAAAGGCAATACGGTGGATGAAACGAACGAGTTTTTCTTCATTCGACTGTTCAATCCCACCAACGCTGTGCTGCGCGATCCCATCGGCATTGGGACCATTTTGAACGAGCTTACGAATCGCCCACCGACCATCGTGCTGCGCGAACCGGCCGCCGGCACGATCTTTGAAATGCCCGCGGAAATCTTGCTGCGGGCCGATGCAACGGATCCCGATGGCGCGATTTCGACCGTCCAGTTTTATGCCAATGGAGTCTTCATCGGGGAAAGCCTGACGAGTCCGTTCGAGTTCCGCTGGCGCCCCATTCAAACCGGACCGCAGGCGCTGCACGCGCGGGCCATTGATAATCAGGTGGCCTCTGCTGTATCCCAAACCAATGTCGTTCAAGTGATCGAGCCACCGCGGATTACGGCCACCGGCTTGCGTCTGCGCGAGGGCGACACCGGAATCACCCGCGGTGAAGTCCGCTTGGATCTCTCGCGGGCGGCTCGGAACTCCATTTCAATTCCGTTCCGATCCAGCGACGGCACCGCCATCGGCGGTCGGGATTTCCAACGGATGTCAGGCACTTTTTCGATCCCGGCCGGCACCCTCACCGCCCGAATCCCCGTCGAAATCTTTGGCGACCGCGACCCGGAACTTGACGAGGTCTTCTACCTCGAATTGGATCCGCCCGCCAACGCCGTCCTGACTCATACCCGAGTCCAGATCATTATCGAAAATGATGACCACCTCAATCTGGCACCCGTGGTTCAGTTGATTCGCCCCGAAACTGGAGCCGAATTCCGGGGTCCAACCAACTTGATCATCGAAGCCACCGCAGCGGATTCGGATGGCTCCATTGCTCGGGTCGAATTTTATGCGGACAGTCTCAAAATTGGTGAAGCTACGACCGCGCCCTATCAAGTAGTCTGGCCCGACGTCAAAGCCGGCCGCTATACCCTGACCGCCCGGGCCTTCGATGACCAAGGCACCAACGCCAATTCCAAACCCCATACGATTACGGTCATCGTTCCACCGCGGAATCAGCCGCCCGAAGTCACCCTCACCGAGCCGATTACCGGATCGCTTTTCCTCGCCAACACCGCCATCGCCGTCGCCGCCGATGCCGAAGATCCGGACGGAACCGTCCGTCGCGTTGAGTTCTTTGCCGATGGTGTACCGATTGGAACGACCGACACACGTCCATACCGGATTACCTGGAATCAGGCATCCGAGGGCCTTCACCTGCTGACGGCGCGGGCGACCGACAATGAAGGGCAGTCGAGCCTTTCGCCGCCCGTCAGTGTCACTGTGGCCGTGGCCGAAATCGCGGGCGAGGTCGCCCTGGTCCGCTCGGGATCGGATCCAGAAATCCTACCAGTGGAAGAAAGCCTGCGAACGATGGGTCTCACGTTCGTCACGTTCGAACGTTCCACCGTCACGCTGTCCATTCTCCAGCAGTTCCGGCTCGTCATTTGGCCTCAAATTTCCGGCATCAGCGCCGATTTGACTGCCGCCAACGTCGAGCTTTTGGACGAGTTACCGCGACGCGGCGTCGCTCTTTTCATCAATGGTGAGCAACTCCTGACCAGTGCCCGATCTCTGCCCCAAGCAAGCCAGCAGCGTTGGACCACTCTGCTCGGCATGATCAATCCCGTCGCCGCCACCCGACCGGGAAGCATCACAATCGGCAACGACACCACCTCCAATCCCTTCACCCGCGGCACCTACGGATTTGTCGAATCGTTCGATTACAACGGGCACCTCGAAGCAGCCAGTCCCCGCGATGAAAATGAAATCGATGTTTACGTATCCTTGGATGGCAAGGGCCTGCTTTTTTCTCAACCCTCCGAATTGCTCGCTGACAGCGGTGCCGTCCGTCGCGTTGTCCAGAATTTTCGAACATTCGCCGGCGGCAAGGCGGAGGAATTGGCCCAGCGCCAAAGTTTGTTCCAAAATATTACGTGCTGGTTGCTCCGCCGATGCCCCGGCTGCTCCGCGGGCCACGCGGCGAGTCTGATCGTGGACCTTGGGGCGGAGACGATTCATGCGAAGCTCGGGGACGAAGTGGCCTACGAAATCCGCGTGATCGGCGGCAACGGGGAGTGCAATCCTACGGGGGTGGTGGTCACAAACCAACTCCCGCGGGGACTGCGCTTCCTGTCCGCTTCCACCCCGCAAGGCACCTGGCGGTATCAAGCCAACGGATCGGTGGAATTCTTTCTCGGCGAAATTCCCCGGACCAAGGACCTCTTCGTTCAAGTTCGCGCCCTGGCGGTTCTGCCGGGTACCGAAACCCTGCACGCGTGCGGTCGTCTCAACTACCAAACGTTTGCGTCGACGCGACAGTGCGCCGAACAAACCCTTTCAATCGAGGGCGAGCTCCCCCCTCAGCTCCAACTGGACGCCACATTGCCGAGCGGGCCAACCCTCCACGCCACCGACCTTCATCCTGGCAAGCGATACGTTCTCGAAAGCAGTCCGGATATGGACCAATGGACGCTGCGCGCCGACGTTGTCGCGAACTCCTCCGAGTGGGATTACCACGAATCGTCTCCCGAAGTTCACCGGACGCTCTTTTTCCGAATGCGCATTCCCTAGGAATCCGCAGGGTGCAGGCAGCGCGCTTACGCCGGAAGGGCACTACAACAACTCGTCAATGGGCCTGCCACCCTCGGTGACAACCGGTCTCGGGCGACCCTGCGGGTCGATCCACTGCGCGTTTTGGTCAATGCCAAGATGATGAAAAACCGTCGCCGCCAAATCAGACGGCCCCACCCTGCGACTCTCGATATCGTAGCCCTTGCGATCCGTGCTCCCGATCACTTGGCCATGTCGCAGCCCTCCACCGGCCATCACCATGGACATCACCCGTTGCCAGTGGTCGCGACCCGCATCCTTGTTAATAATCGGGCTGCGACCAAATTCCCCCATCATCAGAATGAGCGTGCTGTCCAGCAATCCGCGGGCTTCCAAATCCGTGACGATGGCGTACAGGGTGCGGTCCACGACCGGGAGGAGCGGTCTGAGGCCCTTCTCAATGCCGCCCCACTGGACGTTGTCACCGTGATGATCGAAATATCCCCAAGCGCCACTGACGGTGACAAACGTGGACCCCGCCTCGATAAGACGCCGGGCTAGCAGCGCTTTCTCGCCCAAGCTGTCGCGACCGTACGCATCGCGCACGGTGGCTTTTTCGTCATCCAGGTTGAAGGCCCGCTGGGCCCGACCGGACATCAGCACGTCGAAGGCCTGCTGGGTGTATTGATCAGCGGCGGCGATCTCCGCGTTGGCAGCGAGTTTTCTTTTCCACTGATCCAGTTGATCGGACAGGGCTCGCCGGCTGCCCAGACGCTCGATTGAAAGTCCCTCCACCATTGCCAACCGGCCCGCGAGTTCCTTGCCGTTGATCGGCTCGTAGGAACGACCCATTTGACCCGCTCCCCAGATATCCGCTTTTAAGGAATCGGCCAGTGCGATGAACCCTGGAATGCCGGGGGCGTTGGGACCGCGAAATTTCGCCGCGACCGCCCCCATGGAGGGATAGCCGTCGCCGTCCTTTCCGTCGTCGGTGCGCCGGGCCAGCGGATTACCGGCCTGCATCGTGATCGGCGTGTGATCACTGGCACTACAATCCACCGAGCGAATCAGGGTCAACTTGTCCATGATCCGGGCGGTCAACGGAAGATGCTCGCAGATGTGAACGCCGGGCAACTTCGTGGGAATGTGTCCGAACGGACCGCGAATTTCCTGGGGCGCATCCGGTTTCGGATCCCACATGTCGAGGTGGCTGGGCCCTCCCGAAAGCCAAAAGAGAATCACGTTCGTCTTGCTCTTGGCTTTCCCCGCTGCCGACGCCAGCGCCTGCTGCTGCAATAGCGCGGGAAGCGAAATCCCCGCCAGCCCGGCCAATCCCGTCTGGAGAAATCCCCGCCGTGACGTGCCGACGCGGAGCACGTCGCCGCACGCCGGACTGAAGCTGTTCGTGAGAGTTTTCAATTTCGACCTCAGGGATGTTCACGCAGAGAGGCTTTGAGTCTGAGAGAACCTCGCCACCGTTGCATTCAAGATTTCCGCCGTCAAGCGCCGGGCTTCAGATCAGCAGTCGAGCAGAAGCCGGACCTGATTGCATTTTGGTTCCTGAGCCCGTTTCATTGGCTCGGCGTTCAACCGTCGCCCCGATTGAAGAGGAACATTGAACAATGAACCGGCCCATTTCCATCATCGCGACCTGCCTGCTGATCTCGCTGGCAACTCTGCGCGGAGCCAGCACCGACTCATTGCCACGGGTGATGGTCGAGGGTCAGCCCCTTGCCGCCAACATCCAGCGCGTCCAACAAGCCCTTGAGTACCTGGGCACACCCCTGCCCGCGGAGCTGCGAAACTTGATCGCTTCAGCCGCACGGGAACGTGACGGTGCGACGCTGCAAGCACTGCTCGACCCCCGCGTCTTGCTCGTCGTCCATATCAATCCGGAAGCGCGAGTGAAAGTCGCGCGCGGGCCGGCGAAGGCGGTGTTGCAACAGGCGGGCTACACCCCGGTGCTCGTGAAAGTGGTCAACGAAAGCGCGGGCACGCCGCCGTTACACATCGGCAGCCCGCAGGCGGGTCCGGTGTATGCGGGCGTGTCGAAGTTGAGCATGGAGCGGCAGCGGCAGGAGACGCTGCGCGAGAATGAAAATACGGACAAGCGTACCGACCGCTTCCTCGATGTGGCGATGTTCGCCGCGCCGCCGATGACAGCAAATCTCAGCGGCCTCGGGGTTGAGTATGTTGTCGCGCTGATTTATTCCAGCGAAGACGGACTGCGTGAGGCGACTCTCACCTTCGACGCCGGCCAAGGCACCCAGGACCTCGGCTTCCGAGCGGAAGCCCCGGTGCTGTTCACTGTGAAGCCTGCTGTCGCGGTGACGCTGGCCGTGAAGGATTTCGACGGCACACCGACCACGGGACGGTTTATGTTCCTCGACCGCCTCGCCCACGTATTCCCGCCCCAGTCCAAACGCCTCGCGCCGGATTTCTTTTTCCAGAAGCACATCTACCGCGCCGATGGCGAGACCGTGCTGCTGCCGCCGGGCGAGTTCACGATGTTCTTCGGTCGCGGACCGGAATATCGCTGGAGCCAGCGGACGGTGACAATTCCCGCTCGGACCGATTCCGCCCTCGCCGTGAAACTCGAGCGCTGGGTGAACCCGCGCGACTTTGGATTCTTCAGCGGTGACCATCACATCCACGCAGCGGGCTGCGCGCATTACACGTCACCGAGCGAGGGCATGGAGCCGGCGCACATGTTTCGGCAGGTGAAAGGCGAGGCGCTCAATGTCGGCAGCATTCTCACCTGGGGGCCGGGCTTCGAACATCAGCACCGGTATTTCGCGGCGGGCGCGGACCAACTCAGCGAGCCGCTCACGTTGATGAAATACGACATCGAGGTCAGCGGCTTTGGCTCGCAAGCGCTCGGACACGTGTGCCTGCTGAACTTGCGTGAGCAAATCTACCCCGGCGCGAGTGGCAGCAAAGATTGGCCGAAGTGGACGGTGCCCGTGTTGCGCTGGGCGAAATCGCAAGGTGGCTTCACCGGCTATGCACATTCCGGCAGCGGACTGGGCATTGATCCTGCCGCCGCCGCAAGACGTTTGCTGGAACAGTTCGACGCAAACCGAGACGGCAAGCTCGACGCGATCGAGGCCACGAATAGCTTGCTCCCCGAGCCGTTCGCCACCGTGGACACGAAGCGCGACGGCAACTTGATTGAACACGGCGATGGGTCGCTCACCGAAGCCGAGCTGACCTCCAGCCATGACCGCGTCGCCGACCAGTTGCCCAACCTTGCCATCCCGGAACTCAACAGCGTGGGCGCGCAGGAAATCTTCGTCACCACCGCACTGGGGGTGTGCGATTTCATCAGCGCGATGGACACCGAGCGCATCCGCGAGTGGAACTGCTGGTATCACCTGATGAACTGCGGCTTCCCGCTCGCGGTCAGCGGCGAGACGGACTTTCCGTGCATGAGCAGCACGCGCGTCGGGCAGGGCCGCGTGTATGTGCAACTTGGCAAGCAGAGCCGCTTGGACTTCGGGACGTGGTGCGAGGGCCTCGCGCGCGGCCACAGCTACGTGAGCGACGGCTACGCGCATGCGCTGGAATTTTCGGTAAACGGGAAAACGAGTGGTGAGGAGATTCAACTCACGCAACCCGGCCCGATTGAGGTGAAGGCAAAGGTCGCGTTCTCCGCCGAGACGCCGTTCGATGTTCCGTACGGTGGCGCCATGCCCGTCGGCGGGCGACGCAATCTAGGCGACACCCGCGTCCTCCACGACGTGCTGGGCGAGGGCTTGTTCAAGAACGGCATGCGTCTCGTGGAACTCGTGGTCAACGGACAGGTCGTCGCGAGCCGCGACGTGCCGGCCGACGGCAATCCACACGACGTGGAGTTCAACGTGCGGGTGGACCGCAGCAGTTGGATTGCGCTCCGCCACTTCCCGCAATTGCACACCAACCCCGTGCGCGTGCTTGTCGCCGACCAACCCATCCGTGCCTCGCGCGCCAGCGCACGATGGGCCATCGGCTGCATTGACCAACTCTGGCGCGTGCGCGGCGTCAAGCTCCCGCCCGCCGAACGCGCCGAAGCGGAGAACGCGTATGAGCGGGCACGGGAAGTTTACCGGCGTATCGCAGCGGAGAGTCCTGCCGACAGGTAGCCGCCGGCGTAGCCACGGAAATTTCTGTCAATTGTGGGATCTGACCGCGGCCGGAGCGCCTCTCATCAAATTGAACGCATGGCAGTTGAACAGAGATTGGTCCACTTACGAGCGCGTCCCCACTGGCCGCAGGAAGATCATTTCAGGCGGGCCGGTTCAACCATCACCATGTCCCTAGCTTCGATCCGATTGGTTGAAGAGACCCCGCCGTCCGGCCAACGGACACGGATCTCTCGCGGGACCCGACTCGCAGCGTGAGGAACGAACTGCACCGCGCTCGACTGGGTGAGATATCCGTCGCCCGCGTGAACCTCCGCGACGGATCGCGAGCCATCCCCGAATCGAACCTCGATGCGGGCACCAACGGCCGTCGGATTTCCCGATCGTCCGCGCAGGCGAATCGTCAACGGAACGACCGCGGGGCGATGCACCGCAGCCTGATTGATGAAAGCGGTGATCGGCCCGCCGTTGATGCCGACGATGAGATCGGGCAGGCCATCCTGGTTGAGGTCCGTCAACGCAATGGATCGGGCATCCTCCGGAAGCTGCCACCCACTTTCATACGGGTTGATCGGCGCGAAGGCGCCGTCGCCACGTCCACCGAGGACCAGACCCATGCTGCCGTTCATCGGCCCCATCTCTGCCGGTGTCCCTCGAAAATTCTGGGCGAGACAGAGGTCGATGTGCCCGTCACCGTCAAAATCAGCGGCGGCCATGCCCCAGGTGGGTGCGAGCTGGGCAAGCCTGGGAAGGGGTCGAAACGTAAAATGAGCACTGCCATCATTGATCCACACACCCGATTCGAGAGTGTCGACTTCGACTTTATATGCACTCGATAGAGTGCCCGCTGGGAAGAGGTTGGTGAGGCTCGCCGCCGCCAAGGAATCGAACGTTGGTAAAACATCGATAAGACCGGGCAATGCGGCGAGAAGGATCGACCGAGTTCGCGTGGGTCGAAGCTGGCCATCCCCGAACTGGGCCTCGAATACGGAATCCAGCCCTGTGCCAGAAAAATCGCCGCGCATGAGGATGTGCGGAATACCGGGTGCGGCGCGCAGGCCTGAATTGCTCCCGAAGTTTGCCGTGATGCAGTCGAAGTCCCCGTCGCCATCGACATCGGCCGTGACAATGCCCTGCCATAGTCCTCGTTGGCCCGCAAATCCGGACTCGGCGGTTGAATCAATCAGGTGCCCGTTGCGATTCAGGAAGAGCCTCACGCATCCCCACTCCTGAGTGATGAGGAGGTCTGGCCAGCCATCGCCGTTCACGTCCGACCCGCTTGCCCCGGTGACAATACCGAGGTCGCCAATGCCGGGAGCCAGAGTTTGCGTGACGTCGGTGAACGTGCCGTGGTGATTTCGCAGAAGATGACTGCGGGCCGGCAATGGATACCGACCCGGAATCGAATGCCCTCCGACAAAGAGGTCCAGGTCACCGTCACGATCGAAGTCGACGGCGCAGACCGCACTGCCGGAATCGTGCTCGGAGGGCAACGCACCCGGTGCCGAGCGCCTGAAATTACCCCGTCCGTCGTTTAGATAAAGTCGGTCCTGCAGCACGGCCTCGCCCCCGTCGCCCTGAACCCCACCCGAGACGACGTAGAGATCGGCGGCGTTATCGCCGTCGGCATCAAAAAACACAGCCCCCCGGTCATCACTGCTGGAATCAAGCTCGAACGCGGCTACCCGAATTCGTTCGCTGGGCCCATCGGCCCGAACCCGTGCGAGCACGCCGGGCTGTCCGCCCCCCCCGGAGAGCAAGAAATCATCGATCCCGTCCCCATCGATATCACCGACGGCGAGCCCCGGACCCGACTTCGAAAGCTTCCACGGGAGGAGGGGGTCGCGCTCGAAATCATCGAAGATGAGTTCGCGGTGAGTGAACTCCGAGCCCGGAGACACGGAGGAGAACCAGGTGGGAGCAGGTGTGATGAGTGAAGGCGGCACAGAGGGCGTCGGTCCCGCTTCTCGAATCGTATAAATTCGGTCGGCCGGAAGGTCATCGAACGTCTGCCGGCCTCCGGAAGGCCACTCGACGGTGAGTTGCGGGATACGTAGATCGGAGCCCAGGCCGAGGTGAATGATGGGCTCATTGGCAGACATGAAGCCGCTGGTGAGACTCACGGTGCGGGTTACGAGGCCGTGCGAAGTTGTTGCGGTTACGAGCGCGCCGACCCCGTGCCGATTGCTGGGGCCGCCGACCAACCGGATGATGACGCGATGGTTCGTCGATTCATTGTTTCGGTGAAGCGAAACGGGCTCGCCAAAGTTCATGACGACGAGGTCCAAATCCCCGTCGCGATCAAGGTCAGAAATCGCCGCACCGAAACTGGCGGACCTCTGGTCGAGACCCCACGCGGACTCGATTTGTTCGAACCGGAGATCGCCCCGATTTCGGAAGGCGAGATGACGTTCCTTCAGGACCGGCTGATGTCGCCAACCGGGAGCTCCCGGCTTGGCAATGCGGGCGAGGAGGTCGCCGTTAAGGTAGTCGCGTGACATGCCATTCGCGATAAAGAGATCAACCCATCCATCGTTGTCGAAGTCACCGAATTTGGGAGACCAGGTCCAGTCGGTGGCGGCAATTCCGGCAAGCCGGGCAGCCTCGAGTAATCGTCGGCCTCCCGTGCCAAGGTAGAGGGCATTCCGAGGGATCTGACGGGGTTGGGACCGCTCGAGAAACCAGCGATGTCGTTCGCTCTCCCCGTCGATCCGCATCCGGCGGGCGTGGGTTGAACCGGCCATGTCTGTGGCGAGGAGGTCGAGACGCCCATCGTTGTTCACGTCCGCGACGTCCGTTCCCATGGAGGACAACGGAGTTTGCGGCAGGGCGGATGCCGCCACGTCGGTGAAGGTTCCATCCCGATTGTTGCGCCAAAGCCGATCCGGCGTCTTGTGATCGTTTGCGACATAAATGTCCAACCATCCGTCACCATCGAAATCCCACCAGGAAACGCCGAGTCCAATGTCATGGCCGCGGATTCCCGCTCGGATCGTCACGTTCGTGAAGGTGCCGTCAGCACTTTGCCGGAAGAGCAGATCAGCCTGGCCTGCAATGCTGAGTTCGATCCGGTCGTCCTCTCTTTCCAAGAGTTCAAATAGATCCTGGAACGCGGGCGCGATTTCGAGCCGCCCGGCAAGCCCCCGCCTGAGGATCCCTCGCCGCCCCGCGTCCGCGGTACCGCTCGGCAGACGTTGCCTTGGGTCAAAACTGTCCCGATGGGTAAGCAGGTAAAGGTCAAGGCGCCCATCCCGATCGAAGTCGCCGAAAGCCGCCATGACGCTCGATCCACTCCAGCCGATGCCAAAATCTTTCGCCCGTTCCACGAAGGTGCCGTCGCCGCGATTGAGAAAAAGAAGGTTGGGAGAATTCAGGCAGCAAACGTAGAGATCGAGGTCGCCGTCATTGTCGATGTCGACCATGGTGACACCGCCGCACCAGCGGCCGGCGGCCCGGACACCGGCCTGATCGGTTACATCCGCGAAGCGCCAATTGCCAAGGTTCCGATACAGGCGGCAGCCTTCGTTGTAATTGGAAAAAAAGAGATCCGGAAGGCCGTCGCCGTCGAAATCGCCAGCGCAAATCCCCGCGCCGGCACCTTGTTCCTGCATCAGGACCAGCGGCGCGTTGGTGGGGAAGCGATGGACGATGTCGACTCCGGAGTCGCTGGGGGAAATCGTTTGAAACAACAGGCCGCTTACGTCGGGACGCAGCGGGAGCGACCTGAACTCGGGCAATGCAGCTCCAGCGATCCCGAAGGCAGCCGCGAGGCATGCGAGAATGGTGCACCCCAATCTATACGGGATCATGGGCAAGGCAGCGCGAGGGGGCGGTTCATGGTGACAGGCGTGATCGGAAGCAGGATGCCCATTGCAGTGTAGCGCGAGCGAGGATTCATAAGCACGGTTGGATGTCGAAATTAAAAACCTTTGCCCTGAGGCGGACGGCTTGCATAGCCTGCCGCCTGTTCCCACGCAGTCCGATTTTCGCCAAGCGCCGTGGCAGCGAATGTACGAAGGCGTCTAAACTATGAAACGACGAGATTGTCTCAAAGGATTAAGTGCCGGCGCCATGGCTGGCGCATTGGCTTGGCTCGACCAGCGCACGGTCCAGGCGGCGGAAACATCAGCCAAGGCCAACCGCGGTCTGGGGCCGCTCAAGATCACGCGAGTCAAGGTCATCGCCACCGCCCCGCAGCGCATACGCCTGCTCGTGGTAAAGGTGGAAACGAGCGAGCCGGGACTCTACGGATTGGGCTGTGCTACATTCAATCAGCGACCACAACCTGTGATTGCCGCGATCGAGCAGTATCTCGACCCGTTCTGCCGGGGCCGCGACGCCGATGACATCGAGGACATCTGGCAGAACGCCTACACGAGTTCCTACTGGCGCAACGGTCCCGTTCTGAATTGCGCTTTGAGCGGTCTGGACATGGCGTTGTGGGACATCAAGGGCAAACGTGCAAACATGCCGGTCTACCAATTATTGGGTGGCAAATGCCGCTTTGCCGTCGCCGCCTACGGTCACGCTGGCGGGCGCGTTCTGACAGAGGTCGAGGCCAGTGTCAAAGGGCTCATGGCAAGTGGCTTCCGCCACATTCGCATCCAGATGGGCGGCTACGGCTCGCCGCAACTATCGTCCGAGGCGGACTTCAAGGCAGCCGGCTTCGGGCTGCCGAAGGACACGCACATGGACTCGCTGCCGTATCTCAAGGCCGTTCCCAAGATGTTCGAGCACATCCGCAACACCTGTGGAGAGACCGTTGAACTCTTGCATGACGTGCATGAGCGCATCACGCCCATCGAGGCGGTCAGTCTGCTCAAGGAACTCGAACGGTACCGCCCGTTTTTCATCGAGGACCCGCTCGCTCCCGAAGACAACGGCTACTTTCCGATGCTGCGCCAGCACACCGCCGTGCCGATCGCGATGGGCGAATTGTTCAACAGCCCGCATGAATGGGTTCCCCTCATCACGGGGCGGTTGATCGATTTTATCCGCGTTCACCTCAGTCAGACCGGTGGATTCTCGCCCGCTCGGAAAATTGCCACGCTGGCGGAATGGTTCAACGTCCGCAGCGCCTGGCACGGGCCGGGCGATCTGTCTCCCGTCGGACACGCCGCCAATGCGCATCTCGACCTGGCAATCCGGAATTTCGGAATCCAGGAAAGCATCCTCTTCAATGACGCCACGCACGAAGTCTTCAGTGGCTGTCCGCAACTGCGCAACGGTTACATTCATGTCAATGAAGCGCCTGGATTCGGCGTCGATATCGACGAGGAGAAAGCGAAGCAATATCCGTTTCCCGACGACCCGGCATATTGGCAACCGGTGCGGCGACGCGATGGGACCGCGGTACGTCCGTGAGGAAACGGTTGCTCAACAGTGGAGCGATAACTTCGCACCGGGCCCGCGGATGGTTTTGAACCGGTGCCATTGGAAAATTACTACTCAAGCAGCCCCTGTGCCCAAACCGATGGCGCATGATCCTCCGGCCTGGGTGCCGGCACCGGATTTTCCCTTCCAATCATGTGTGACCTCGTTTCACATGAGCAGATCACATCATGCACGTCTCTTTTGCTCAACTTTGCCCGTTGCTTGCGGCGCTCGCCGTCGCCGCCAGCTGCACGACTCGACCCATGACCCGGTCCTTTCCGGATGCCGCAACGCTGCCCCCGCAGGCCGCTCTGCCGGACCCGCTGGTCCTGTTTGATGGCCGGCGGGTTTCTTCCCCACCCCAATGGCTCCGCGAACGGCGTCCCGAGTTGAAGGCGCTGTTCGAACACTACATGTACGGGTCCATCCCACCACGACCCGGGCCGGTAACAGCCCACGTGGTTGCCGAGCACCGGGGGTTTCTTGATGGCCGCGCGACGCTTCGCCTGCTGACGTTGGACACGGGGTCCCCCAGGGCACCGCACATCGACCTGATGCTTGTCTTGCCAAACGAGAATCGCGGGCCGGCACCGGTTTTTCTCGCCATGAATTTCTGCGGCAACCACGCGCTAACCTCGGATTCGCGCGTGCCGCTTTCGCGGGGCTGGCTCTACGGCTCGTGCCAGGGCTGCGTCAATCATAGCGCGACGGAGGCGGCGCGCGGCGCACAGGCGGCGGACTGGCCGCTCGAGGAAATCATCGGCCGCGGGTATGCGCTGGCCGCCTTTTCAAGTGCCGATGTGGATTCCGACCGCGCCGATGTTAGCGACGGTTTGTTCGCATCCATCGCCACAGATCGCGGGCCGGGGAACAACCCGACCAACCGCGGAACCATCGCCGCGTGGGCTTGGGGATTTCATCGGTGCGTGGATTACCTCACGACGGCGCGGGAAATCGACGCCACGCGCATCGCTGCCGTGGGGCATTCGCGCAATGGCAAGACCGCGCTGTTGGCGGCGGCGTTTGATGAGCGAATTGCCCTGGCAATTCCTCATCAGGCCGGCTGCGGAGGAACCGCTCCCAGCCGTGGAACCGTGGGCGAATCGGTGAAGAGGATCAATACCGCCTTCCCTCACTGGTTCAATGGCGAGTTCAAGAAGTTCAACGAGGACCCGACCCGGATTCCGTTTGACCAACACTGCCTCGTGGCGTTGTGCGCGCCGCGCCCGGTGCTGTTTTCGAACGCGCAGGAGGATCAATGGGCCAATCCCTCGGGGCAGTTTGAGATGTTGCGCGCCGCGGATCCGGTTTACCGGTTCCTGGGCGTTGAGGGAATTTCCGCGACCGAGCCCCCCCCGCATCGGAAACTCGTCGACAGCCGACTCGGCTATTATATCCGGGAGGGGAAACACTCCATGACGGCGGATGACTGGAAAATCTTTATGGATTTCGCCGATCGCCAGTGGGGGGTCCGAGGCCGCTGATCCGATCAAAACGCACCGTCAGACGTCCGGGCTTCCAGAAAGCCGTTGGGCGTGCTAGACTCCGCTCGAAACACTGGAATGAACCGTTGGCATGTCATCGCATTGATGGTTGGGGGGGCTCTGCTGCGAAGTATCGCGGACGCACCCAAATCGCCGCACTGGGCCTTTCAACCCGTGCTGGATCCGGCGTTACCCACTGTCACCAACGCTGCTTGGTGCCAGACAGTCCTCGATCGCTTTATTCTCGCACGCTTAGAAAAAGACGGCCTCACCCCAGCCCCGCCGGCGGATCGGCGAGCGCTGAGCCGTCGGGTCACGTTTGATCTCACCGGCCTGCCGCCGGCCGAAGAGGAAATAAATGCGTTCGTCGCCGACTCGTCGCCCAACGCCTTTCCCCGGCTCGTTGACCGACTGCTCGACTCGCCCCATTACGGCGAGCACTGGGGCCGCCATTGGCTCGACGTCGTCCGCTACGCCGACACGGCAGGAGAAACGGCTGACTACCCGGTGCCGGTCGCGTGGCGCTACCGCAACTATGTCATCGACAGCCTCAATTCGGACAAACCCTACAACGAATTTCTCCGTGAACAGATTGCCGGCGACATCCTCGCCCGCACCGGCCCGCGCGAGCGCTACGCCGAACGGGTCGTCGCGACCGGCTATCTCGCCATCTCGCGGCGTTTCGGTTTCGACTCGGAGAACTACCACCACCTGACCATCCAGGACACGATCGACACGGTTGGTCAGAGCGTGCTCGGGCTCAGCTTGGGATGCGCCCGTTGTCACGACCACAAGTTTGACCCGGTCTCGATGCCCGATTATTACGCGTTGTACGGCATCTTCGACAGCACGCGGTACGCATTTCCCGGTTCCGAGCAGAAACAAAAACACCGGGCGATGACCCCATTGCTGCCACCGGAAGAATCGCAGCCCAGATGGCGGGAGTTCGAAGCACGCGTCGCCGCGTTGGCCCTGAAACTGGAACGACAAAAGCAGCCCGTGCCGGCGGCTGTTTTGCGGTCGTTGGACGAGCTCGATGGTGACTTTGAAATGCAGGCGGCAGCAGCGGGCGGCAGCAAAGGCGTGCTTGTGCCTCCGTGGGTTTATGACGGGCCGATCGCAATCACCCAGGATGCGCAGAGCCCGTTCAAGAACCTATACCCGCTCGGCAAGGTTGGCGGAAGCGTGTCGGCCAACACCAACGGCTACCGCATCGCGCAGGCCCTTTATCCGCGCCGAATGCGCGGGCTGGGCGGCGGGCTCCACGTAAACCTCGACTTCCGCATCGGTACCAACCAGGCGCCTGCACCCGGCCGCCATCGGTTCTGGCTGGGCGCCCAACCGGCGGCACCCGCCGTCGAGTTACTCTTGACTGCGGAAACCATCTCGGTCCGCACCGGCGACCGGATTGAGATCATTCGGGCCCTGCGGACAAACCAGTGGCATAACCTCCAACTGACCCTCAATCTCGGGTCTGGCACCGTATCCGGAAAAATCGGCCTGCCCGGCGACGTCGTGAGCTTCTCCGAACGCCCACTGGCAGCGGGTTGGACGGGTACCTTGGATTATTTCGCGATCGATTCGTTGGATGAATTTGCCGTGCTCCGGCCGGGCATCGCATTCGACAACCTGGGCGTGCAGGCGTCCCCGATTCCCCCAGTTTCCACCGTGCCTCCGTCGATCGCGATGTCACCGGACGAGCCGAACTCCGGGACGGCCAGGACGGAAATCGATGCCCTCCTGGCGGCAGGCCCATTTGAGCTGGCCTACGCCGTCAGCGAAGGCACACCCCACAACGCCCGAATCCAATTACGCGGCGAACCGGATAAGCCCGGAGAGGAAGTGCCCCGCGGTTTTTTAAAGACGTTCGGGGGCGGCCCGCTCCCGAAGGAAACCGCCGGCAGCGGCCGTCTGGAGTTCGCGGAATGGTTGACGAGTCCGGCGAATCCACTGACCGCGCGCGTGATGGTAAACCGAATCTGGCAGTATCACTTCGGCCAGGGCTTGGTGAAAACGCCCAACGACTTCGGCACGCGAGGTCAAACTCCCTCTCATCCCGAGTTGCTCGACCATCTTGCAACGCAGTTCATCCGGAGCGGTTGGTCGATCAAGGCGATGCACCGGCTCATCCTCTCAAGCGCGGCCTATCAACAGGAGGGACAGTATTCAGTAGTCAGTAATCAGTTGTCAGTAGTCAGTAATCAGTCGTCGGTGGGCAGGGCGCAGCAGTCCGTCGGAGGTGAGACGGACGCCCGTTCGGGGGGTTCACCCAGTGGCAAGACCGCACTGACAGCTGGCGCACGGAACACCGATTACTTCTCCCCCTTCCCCCGCCGCCGCCTCGGAGCCGAGGAAACCCGCGATGCTCTTCTGCTCGTGAGCGGGGCCCTTGATTCGTCGCCCGGGCGCGAACATCCGTTCCCGGCGCCAACCGGTTGGGGTTACTCGCAGCACGGCCCATTCAGCGCCGTCTACGATCACAACCGACGCAGCGTCTATCTAATGACGCAGCGGATCAAACGGCACCCGTTCCTCGCACTCTTTGACGGGCCGGATCCGAACGCGAGCACAGCCGAGCGCCGCACTACCACCGTGCCCACACAGGCGCTTTTCTTTCTCAACGATCCGTTCGTTCATGCGAACGCCGAGAAATTTGCCGAGCGTCTGCTCGCCAGCGGCAATGTCGAAGCAAACCAGGTCGAAACTGCCTATCGCCTCGCCTTGGGGCGCAGTCCGACCCTCAGCGAACGAGCCCAGGCTGCCGAGTTCCTGGATGCCTACCGCGACGAGATGGCAGTGGCCGGAAAAGCCGAACCCGGGAAGTCGGCACTGACCGCTTTTGCGCGTGTCCTGTTTGGCAGCAACGAATTTTTAACCGTCGATTGATGACCCTATGAGACAGCCACTCCGATCGGCCCCGTCCCGCCGTGGATTCCTCCGATCCATGGTCGGAGGGTCCCTACTGTATCCCGGCCTCGTTTCGGAGTTGTTGGCCGCGGAATCCGAGCGAGCACCGCAGCCGGCGGATCCACTCGCTCCGCGCCCCCCCCATTTCGCACCGAAGGCCAAGCGCGTCATCTTCCTCTACATGAGCGGCGGCGTGTCGCACGTCGATTCGTGGGACCACAAACCCAAGCTCTTCGCCGACGCCGGCAAGACGTTGTCGGTGGACGAATTCCAGGGGCGCAAAGGGGACTTCAAGATGTTCGCCAAGCGGCCTCAGTGGGAGTTCGCCCGCCATGGCCAGTGTGGCACGGAAGTCAGTTCACTGTTCCCCCACATGGCCGGATGTGTCGATGACCTCTGCGTCATCCGGTCGATGAAGTCAGATCATACAAACCACTACGAGGCGACGCTTGGGATGCACACCGGGTCGTTCACGTTTGCCCGACCGAGCATCGGCTCGTGGGTCAGCTACGGTTTGGGCAGCGAGAATCGCAACCTGCCGTCCTTCATCGTCATTGCGCCAAAGACTCCCTATGCTGGCGGCCAGGTGTGGGCCGGCGATTTTCTTCCGGGGGCCCATCAAGGAACGTTAGTGGTGCCCGGGGCCGAGCCGGTAGCGAACATCAAACGCCGTGTCGCGACAAGCCGCTTGCAGGAGCTGGAACTGGGAGCGATGGGGAAAATGAACCGGCACCATCTCGCTCCCCGAGCGGAAGACCCGCTGTTGAGCGCGCGAATCAAGTCTTTTGAAACGGCGTTCGGAATGCAGATGGAGCTCCCGGACGCGTTCGATCTGTCCCGGGAAAGCGACGCGACGCTCCGACTGTACGGACTGGAACGTGGCAGCACCAAAGGCTTCGCGTGGCAATGCCTGGTCGCCCGCCGACTCGCCGAACGAGGGGTCCGCTTCATCGAGTTGATCGACGTTGGCTCGTCGGACAATTGGGACGCCCACGGCGACATGCTCACGCACATACCCCTGGCAAAAAATGTGGATCAAGCCGTCGCCGGGCTGCTACGGGACCTGAAGTCGCGAGGAATGCTCGACGATACATTGGTCGTCTGGACCACCGAGTTTGGCCGTACGCCCTTTAACAACAGCGCCGACGCCCGGGGCCGCGAGCACCATCATTGGGTGTTCTCCTCGTGGCTCGCCGGCGCCGGTGTGAAGCCGGGAACCGTTTACGGCGCATCGGATGACTATGGCATCAACGTTGCGAAGAACCCGGTGCATGTACACGACTTTCACGCCACCATCCTGCACCTGATGGGACTCGACCACGAACGGTTGACCTATCGGCAGACCGGCCGCGACTACCGGCTCACAGACGTGGCTGGTGAAGTCGTGCGCGCCATTCTCGCCTGAGCAAAAAAGAGAATGCCGTCTCGAATAATCACTCCTATGAACTCAAAGAATCGTCTGAGCACAACCGGCCGCGAACTCCACGGATTCACTCTGATCGAACTTCTCGTCGTGATCGCCATCATTGCCATTCTTGCGTCGATGCTGCTGCCAGCCCTCGGCCGGGCTAAAGCGAAAGCGCATCAGGCCAACTGCCTGAGCAACCTGAGGCAGATGGGAATTGCATTCCATCTCTATGCGGGTTCCAGCGACGATGTCCTGCCAGATTATACAGGGCGCCCGCCCGGCGGAGGGTTGGCCGACCCAACCAAGGCGTCCGACCGCTACCTTCTCTGGTTTGAGCAGCTTCGCCGAGCGGCGGCGGGGGGCGGCCAATCGGTCTCCAATTTCCCCGCATGGGAATGCCCCTCCGCTCGGATCGTCATCGCAAAGCTGACGGGCAAAAAGCGCGTGCTCTATTCCGGCGACATCCTGAGTTATGGCTATAACTACGCAAATCTGGGCAATTATTTCCCTGAGTTCGGCGCCTCCATGAAAGTGCGGCTCACGGACATCAGCGAGCCGTCCCAAACAATTGTCGTGGCCGATAGTCTTTCCGACCGTTTGGTGGCCAAGCTCAAAGACAATCTCGACAACGCCGGTGTGTTATGGGGTTCGGTGATCGCGCCCAAGGACTACTTCGGAGGCGGCCACTTGTACCTGATCTCCAACCAGCATCAAACCCGCGCGAACATCATGTTCGCCGATGGCAGTGGAAGCGCACATGCAGCTAAACCGTTGAACGAACAAGTCCGCTCCGGTGCCAAA